>JAJDET010000250.1 GCA_029259655.1 Planctomycetota bacterium | reverse complement strand
ACCCGGATATCGGGACCCTTGACGTGGCCCCCCCCCCTCCGCCCTTCCCCCGCCCCACCAGCGAGTTCGGAGCACTCCTCGGCAACGGCGACGGATCGTTCGGAGCTCACCAGATCACTCCGGGTCCGAAATCCGTCGGTGGAGTCGCGTTCGGGGACCTGGACGGGGACGGCCTCCCCGACCTGGCGTTCGTTCAGTCCACCGTCAGCATTCGTGTCCGCCTCGGTATCGGCGACGGCACGTTCAGCAGCGGCCTTGCCACGATCTTCTCGTTCCCGGTCACGCAATGGCCTTACTCTCTTGGCATCGCGGACTTGAACGGCGATGGCCGCGGCGACGTTGTCGCAGGGCAGTGGGTCATCGTCCAGAACCCGGACCAGACCTTCACGCTGACGGAACAGCTCGGCACCCGGGCGAAGACCCTCGTTGCGGACCTCGATGGAGATTCGTTTCTCGACCTCGTGTCGTGGGATGCCCTCACGGGCAAGGACCTGCACTTCAGCCGTGGCTTCGGGGATGGGACGTTCGCTCCTCGGAAGTACCATCCGGCATGGACTCCGATCAGCGTGCGGACGGTCGCTCCACACACGTTCTGGTTCGACACCGTTCGAATCGCGGACCTGGACGGCGACGGGGTCTTGGACCTCCTGAGTCCCCTGGGCTCCTTCGCGCTGCCGATGCTGAACCTGCTGGGGGAATAGGCGCCGAGCGCGCGAGCTCAAGCTCGGGCTGAGCCCCGGGCGATGAGAGTCACGCGTTGGACCCGTTCGATGAACATGGCGACGCCGTCGCCGAGTATCGCGCGTATCTCGTTCGCCGCGCTCTCCCGCTCGTGCCCGCCTGGCTCTACGGTCTGTACGGGCTCGTGACGAGGGATGCCGTCTGGGTCGTCACCGAGTATCGCGACGACTGGGGTGAGCCCTACGAGGTCATGCCGGGATGGATCGTGCTGGGCGTGCTGGTCGTCGGCTCGCTGGCCTACGCCTTCGCGCCGTTCCTCGGCGCGCGCCTGGCCGCCGTGACGCCGTCGTCGACTACCGCGCACCTGGGACAGCCCTCTCCCCTGCAGCGCGCGTTCGGTGTCGGCGTCACGCGGATCTTCGCCCTCTTCACGCTGTATGTCGTGCTCCTCGGGATCCTGTACGAGCTCGAGTGAGCTCGGTGGGGGATAGCCGTCGGATACAATGCGTCGTGCCATGAAACGACTCTTGCCCCTCGTCCTGCTCTTCCCGGTCGCGTTGGTTCCCGCAGGCTGCGCCAACGTCTCGATGATGGACCTCGAGGCTCCGGCCCTCGAGGGCAAGTCCTGGGTCCAGTCCGGCGGCGAGGCCACGCCCGTCCGCACGGACGGCCGCTACGTCCTCGTCGAGTTCTTCTCGCCGACATGAGGCCCGTGCCGCAAGGCGGTCTCGCATCTCGTGGAGATGCAGGAGGAGTTCGGCGGCGACGACTTCACCGTGGTCGGGGTCATGCGCGGCGGCGAGGAGAGCGCGCGCACCTTCGCGAGTGAGCTCGGAGCCACCTATCCCATCCTCGCGGGCGGCGGTGACGCGTTCGACGAGTGGGGCGTGACCTGGATTCCCCAGGCCTACCTGATCGATCCGGAGGGCAGGGTCATTGCGGACGAGCTGTTCCGGATCGAGGACCTGCTGCGCGAGCGGATGTGAGGGGCTCTGTGCGGGTGAGCCGCTGACCGGCTTTAGCTCTCCTTAAAGGAAAGCGGCCCGGTGGACCGATATCGGGAGTGCGACGCACCCCCCGTCGCGTCCCCGCCCCATGACCGTGCCCCCCGGTCCGCGCGCGCTCGTCGCGCTCCTCCTCTCCGTCCTTTGCCTCGCGTCGTGCGGCGAGGACGGGAGCACCGTGTTCGTCTCCTCGAGCACCGACCCGTTCCTGTCCTCCGTCACCGTCTCGTCCGGGTCGGTCACGGCTGACGGCGTCGCGACGACCACGATCACCGCGACCGTCGTCTCGAACACCGGCGCGCCGCTCGTGGGACGTACCGTCACGATCACGACCGACGGCACCAACGACACGATCACGCAGCCCGCCGCGCCGACCGACCTGAGCGGCAGGGCGACCGCGACCCTCGCCTCGATCACGGCGGAGACCAAGACGATCCGCGTGACCGTGGATGCCGCCACGACCCCGGTGCTCCTGTCGGACCAGCTGGCGGTCACCTTCACCGGGGATCCGAACAACATCTCCCCGACGCTCTCGAGCGTCGTCCTCGCCCCCGGCGGACCGATCGTCGCGGACGGAACGCAGACCTGTGCGATCACCGTCACGGTGCGCGACGTCAACGGGAACGCCGTGGCCGCGAAACCGGTGCAGTTCCTCGCGACGGGGACCGGAAACACGCTCGCACCCGCCACGGGCAATACGGATGCCGGTGGGCAGATGAGCACGACCATCGCATCGACGGTGGCCGAGACGAAGACCACCTCCGTGATGGTCGAGCCGGGCGGGATCATGATGGTCCTCGCCGATCAACCCGCGGTGCAGTTCACCGCGGATCCGGCGACCATCAGCACGACGCTCTCCAGCGCAGTGGCGTCGCCCGCTTCGGGCGTTGTCGCGGATGGAGTGGACTCCTCCACGATCACGGTCACCGTGCTCGACGCCAACAGCAATCCGGTCGCGGGGCAGGCGGTCCAGATCGGCTCGACGGGGACGAACAACACCATCACCCAGCCGGCCGGACCGACGGACGCCGCAGGCCAGGCCACGGCCACGATCGCGTCGACCACGGTCGAGACCAAGACCATCACCGTGACCATCGATCCCGGTGGCGCCGCGCTCGTTCTCGCTTCGATGCCCACCGTCGGCTTCGTCGGCAACCCGTCCGATGTCAGCCCATCGCTCTCGTCGGCGGTCGCGAGCCCCGCGACGGGTGTGGTCGCCGACGGCACCGCGAGCTCCTCGATCACCATCACGCTCCGGGACACGGGCGGGAACCCCGTCGTCGGCCGATCGGTGCTGATCGCCGCCTCCGGGAGCGGCAACACGCTCACGCAGCGGACCGGGCCCACCGACGGCGCCGGGCAGGTGACGGCCGGGGTGACCTCGACCGTGGCCGAGACCAAGACCGTCATCGTCTCGACCGCGAATGCGGACGGCAGCCCGGTCGTGCTCGTCGATCAGCCCACCGTCGAGTTCGTGGGCGATCCCACGACGATCAGCGCCACGCTCTCGACCGCGGTGGCGAGCCCGACGAGCGGCGTGATCGCCAACGGCCTGAACACATCGACGATCACGGTCACGGTGCTCGATGGGAACAGCAACCCTGTGGCCGGTCAGACGGTGCAGATCGCCTCGGACGGCACCGGCAACACGCTCACCCAGCCCGGCGGCACCACGGACGCCGCGGGGCAGGCCACGGCCACGATCGCAAGCACGACAGCCGAGACCAAGACCATCACGGTCACGGTGAATCCCGGCGGGACACCGGTCGTGCTCGTCACCCAGCCGACTGTCGACTTCGTTGGAGATCCGTTCACGGTGAGCGCGACGCTCTCGACCGCCGTCGCCAGCCCGACGACCGGTGTCGTCGCGGACGGAACGACGGCCTCGACGATCACGGTCACGGTGCGAGACACCAACGGGAACCCCGTCCCCGGGAAGACCGTGCAGATCGCCTCCGACGGGACGAACAACACGCTCACGCAACCGGGCGGGACGACGGACGCGGCCGGCCAGACGACGGCGACGATCGCGACCACGACTGCCGAGCTGAAGACCATCACCGTCACGGTCGATCCCGGCGGGCTCCCCGTCGTCCTGAGCACTCAGCCGACGGTCGGCTTCGTGGGGGATCCCGCGACGATCAGCGCGAGTCTCTCCTCCGCGACGGCCAGCCCTGCCACGGGGGTCGTCGCCGACGGCGTCGATCTCTCCACGATCACCGTCACGGTGCGCGACGCGAACAGCAACGTCGTCTCGGGCCAGACCGTGCAGATCGCGTCGAACGGCTCGAACAACACGCTCGTGCAACCGGGCGGTCCGACCGACGGCGCCGGGCAGGCGACGGCCACGATCGCGACGACCACGGCCGAGGTGAAGACGATCACCGTCACGGTGAATCCCGGCGGGACGCCCGTCGTGCTCACGACCCTGCCCACGGTCGCGTTCGCATCGCCGACGCCCGACGCCGCGACGTCCTCCGCCGTCCCCACGCCCGCCTTCGGGGCCCTGGCCGACGGAGTCGACACGGTGACGATCACGGTCACCGTGCGCGACGCGGGCAGCCTGCCCATCGCCGGGAAGACCGTGCAGATCAGCGCGACCGGCAGCGGGAACACGCTCGTCCAGCCCCCGAGCACGACGGACGCCGGCGGTCAGGCCACGGCGACGATCGCCACGACGGCGGCCGAGCTCAAGACGGTCACGGTCACCGTCGATCCGGGGCCCGGCCAGGTCGTCCTCGTGGACATGCCCGTCGTCGAGTTCGTGTGGTCCGTCGCGAGCGAGTTCTACGTCCGCACGACCGGATCCGACGCCAACGGCGGCACGAGCCCGGCCGACGCCTGGCTCACGCTCGGAATGGCCGCGAGCACGGTCCCGGTGAGCTCCACCGTCTACGTCGGAGCCGGGACCTACACGGAGTCGGTCACGCTCACGACATCCGGCGTGTCCGGTTCGCCCCTGCGTTTCGTTGCCGACGTGAGCGGCGACCGCACGGGCGACGCCGGCGACGTGGTCGTCGATGCGGCGGGAGCCGACTTCACGATCCGCGTCGATGGGGCGAGCTTCGTCGAGATCGAGGGTTTCACGGTCATCGGCGCGGTCGGAGCCTCGGGCGGCTTCCACGTGTTCAACTCGGCGTCCGACGTGACGCTCCGCGCGAACGAGGTCCACGGCAACGCCCGGGGCATCTTGGTGGACGGTGCGAGCCTGGTCCGGATCGAGGACAACCGAGTCTCCAACAACGTGGCCGGAACGGGAGAGGGGGTAGAGATCACGGGCTGCACGACGGTCACGCTCCTCTCCAACGTCGTCTACAACAACGGCGGACACGGCATCGAGGCCATCGGCGGGTCGACCGGTGTCGTCGCCCGGGCAAATACTCTGCACTCGAACGGCGACGACGGCATTCGGATCGCAGGGACGAGCTCCGTCACCGCGATCCTCAACATCGTCACCTCGAACGCCGGGGACGGCATCGACCTCGAAGCCGGTTCGACCTCGACCAGCACATTCAACGACGTCTTCGCGAACTCGCTGCTCGACTACCGGGGCACCTCGGCCGGAGCGGGGAGCATCTCGGCCGACCCCTCGTACGTCGATCCGGACGGTACCGACAACATGCTCGGGGGAGCGCAGGGGGACGACGACCAGCTCCACCTGGACGACACGGTCCCGAGCCTCGCACTGGACGCGGGCACGGGAGCTGCGTCGGGTGTCCAGTTCGCTGACGGCACCGTGCTCGCGGACCGCACGAGTCGCACGGACGGCGTACTCGACGGCACGTCGCCCGACGGAACGACGGCGAACCTGGGTTTCCACTACGCCGCGACGGTCACGGCCCTCCCCTCTCTCGACGTCGACGACACACGTCTCGTCTACGGTCAGGCCTCGGAGCGGCAACCACGTGTGCGCACCTGGGACGACTCGGGCTCGACCTGGTCGGCCGAGGGCCTCGCGCCGCCCACGGGCAGCACGATCCGCTGGGTCGACGCTGCCCGCTCACCGCTGTTCGACTCGGATGAGCTCCTGGCGGTGCTCTCCGACGACGGAGTGGCAACGGAGCTCGAGATGCTGCGCTGGTCCGGGACGGTCTGGAGCCGGGAGTGGTCCTCCACGGCGATCGCGCAGACCAACGCGGACAAGCGGGGATTCGGAGTCGTCTACGAGGAGTTGTCGGGCGACGCGCTCGCCGTGTACTCCGACGGATCGGACACGCCCGTGTTCCGGACGTGGAGCAGCGGCGTCTGGTCGGCGGAGCAGTCGCTGCCGCTCAACGATGCCGGCGGGCCGAACCCCGACACGAACACGGGAGACGTCCTGTGGCTCCAGCTGGCCGTGCGCCCCGGTGCAAACGAGGTCACGCTGGCCTTCGTCGACGACAACGACGACCTGGTCGTGATCGTCTGGGACGGAACGACCTGGATCACGGCCTCCGCGGACACGCTCGACACGAGCGTCAAGGCGAACCCCGTCAGCGGCGTGCCTCACAACCGGATCTTCGACGTCGCCTACGAGGAGCTGGACGGCGACGTGCTGGTCGCCTACGGACGCTCGGGAGCGGTCGGGTTCCGCTGGTCGCTCAAGGCGGCCGGATCGAACACGTGGTCGGCAACTGCACTCGTCTCGGCGGCGCCGTCGGGCGGTACCCCGCACTTCATCGACCTCGCGTCCGAACCCGGAGGTAACCGGATCGCGTGCGGTTCCTTCGACATGGGCGACGGTACGGAGCGACTGGGGCTCGCGACCTGGGACGGAGCGGCCTGGGTCGATCCCGGCGAGTACGACTCCCAGACGCTCAACGTGAACGACACGGCGACCGGCGACTTCCACGGCGGCGTTGCATGGGTCGGAACCTCGGGCGTCGCGGTGTGCCTCTACGTCGACGACCAGACGGCGACGCTCGACTGGGCGCGCTGGACCTCCGGAACCGGCTGGGTGGTCCAGACGGACGTCTCCATCCCGGGCAAGGGCAACACCGAGTCCGTCGTGATGGAGAGCTTCACCGCCCAGAACGTGTTGATGGCGCTCTTCACCGACACGAGCTCCGACCTCTTCGCCGCGACCTACGACGGCACGACCTGGACGATCACCAACGGCGGTGCGGCGCTGGAGGTCAGCGTCTCTTCGACCAGCACGGCGCCGTTCGACTTCTTCGTCGAGGACTAGCCGGCGGGAGACCGGCTTGGCGAGGCTTCCGCGCCGGTTCTCCCTATCTCCGGAAAACGATCTGAGAGCCCGGCAGCAGGGCCGCCGCGACGGAGACCTTTTCGAAGCCGTGTTCTTCTCTTCCGATGTAGGCTCTGGGGAGCGCGGAAGAACAAGGCAAGGAGGTCGGCCCTGGCCGCAGCATTCGATCTCGTTCGCGTCTCTTCGATCATCGCCCTGGCCGGGATCGTCATCGACCAGGCACCCGCACCGCAGGCTCAAGGCGCCTGCGAGGAAGTCGTCCTCGAATCGGCGTTCGCTGCGCGCGGACCGCTCTTGCGCACGCCGCTGGGTGCACCTGTTCTGGGCGGAGACTTCGCGTTTCAGGTGGAGCGAGCCAAGCCCCACACGCGCGGCATTCTGGTCTTCCAGAACAACGAGCCCACCAAGCTTCCGCTTCCGCCCGGGAACTCGCTCCGCAGGGGCACGCCGCCCACGAGTCCCCTGGCGACGACCTACTTCCGTACCGACACGAACGGCGATTCTCCGCTGATCGCATTCGTACCGGAGGTCGGGGTCGAGCTGTGCGGTCTGGATGCATCGTTTCAGGCCTTCCTGTTCGATCCCTCCAGGCCAGGACTCGTTCCGACGAACAGCACGCGCATTCGGGTCGGTGAGGTCACGGCCCCGATCTTTCTGGGACACCCGACGGAGCACTTCACCGACAGGATCTTCGAGCTCGGAGACGTCAACGGGGACACGTTCCTCGACGTGGTCGCCGTGGACTCCTCGATCTCCGACCCCCTGACCCTGCACGTCCGACTCGGGACCGGTACCGGGGACCTCGGGCCTGTGAACACCATCCAGGTGAGCGCGGATCCGGTCTCCGTCGTCTACCCGGCCTTTCACTTCCTCGCGCTCGCCGACCTCGACCTGAACGGGGACCTCGACGCCGTCATCGCGCGGCCCTACTCGGACGACGTGCTCGTCTGCATGGGGGATGGGATCGGCGGTTTCGCCGCCGGCGTGCCTTTCGGCGCAAGTCTCGCACCGACAGCGGTCTCGGTCGGGCGGATCGACGGCGATGCGTTCCCCGACCTGCTCGTGGCGAACAGCCAGGACGTGACGGTCTCCGTGCTCCTCGGCGATGGAACGGGCTCGTTCGGAACGGCCAGTCACTTCTACGCCGGAGCCTCCCAGACGGGCGGCGGCATCTTCGACGCGGAGCTCGCTGACATGAACGGCGACGGTGACCTGGACGTCGTGAGCTCTGCGTACTGGGGAGACCTCGTGTCCGTGCTGCTCGGAGACGGCACCGGCGCGTTCGGGTTTCCGACCAGCTACCCCGCCCCGGGATCGCCGCACAACGTGGAGATCGGAGACTTCAACGGCGACTCCAACCTCGACATCGGCGTCATCTACACGCGGAAGGTGGGCCAGACCTTCCCCCGCCCGGACGTGTTCGTGCGTCTGGGGAACAGGGACGGGACGTTCGGAGAGGAGATCTCACTCGGACGCACGGCCTATTTCTTCCCCTTCCGGCAGGTGCCGTGGGTCCTCCGTTGCCTGGACTTCGATCGCGATGGAGACGACGAGCTCATCTTCGAAACGCTCGACAACGTCGTGGTCGCCGACGGGCGTTCGGACGGGACGTTTATTCGAAGGGCCTTTCTGCATTCGTTCGCGACGGGTAGCCCCGCGCTGGGAGACATGAACGGCGACGGCAACCTCGACCTCGTCGATGGGACGATTCTCCTGGCCGACGATCCGGGAAGGCTCGCGCAGCCCGAGGGCATCGAGGACGCCGACAACCTGGACTTCCTGGTCTTCTTCCCCGACCTGGACGAGGACGGATTCGTGGACATCCTCGCGAGCAACGACGAGGAGCTCGTCGTCCACTACGGGATCGGAAGGGGAAAAGGACGCTTTGCGCAACCCCTCCCCCTGGGCGACGGCGTCCCGTATGCCGTGAACGACTTCGACCTGGACGGTGAGATCGACCTCCTTGTCGGCCACGGCTCGGGCTCGAGCTTCGACGTCAGGTTGGGTACTGGCGATGGAGCGTTCGGTCCGCCCATTTCCGTCGCGATGACCGTGAGCAGGTCCTCCGGTGGCGGAATCGATCGCGTCGACGTCGTGGACCTGGAAGCGGATGGGATCCCGGATCTCCTGACCTTCGACTGGAGGTCGGCGGGCACGATGATCGGATCCCTGCGGGGGAACGGCGACGGCTCGTTCAGGATTCATCGCGTGTTCAACGGTCCTGATGAGTTCGAAGGTATCGATGCGGCCGACCTGAATGGAGACGGCTTCCTCGATCTCCTCTACGGGGGCTACCTCTCCGCCTCGCCTCCAGGCGGCGGGAACGGGGAAGCCATCCACTTCCTCATGGGGACCGGTGACGACGGGGTCTTCGCGAACGAGACACAGGTCTTCCCGTATCCCCCGGAGGCGGCTGGAACGCCGACCACGATCGAGCTCGTGGACCTGAACAACGACCAGCTCGAGGACCTCGTCTTCGCCTCCATGCCCGGTTCGACCTGGACTGCGCTCGGAAGCGGGAACGGGACCTTCAGCCCTCTGCAGGAAGTCGCAGGCTCCTACGGCACGGTCGTCACGGCGGACATGAACGGAGACTCGATTCCCGACCTCGTCTCGTACACGACGGTGTACGAGATCATGAGGGTTCACTACGGCCTCGGGGACGGGACTTTCGAGGCGTCGGGTTCGGACTACCAGTTCTTCAATATCTCGGCGGGCCCGCCGGCTTACTGGGACTGGGTCAAGATGGTCTTCCCCGTCGATCTCGATGGCGACGGGATCCTCGATCTCGCAGCCAAGGGGCCCACGCTCGTCCTCATGCGGAGCTTGGCGGGGGAATAGACAGGAGCGCGGAAGGACCCGCGGCCCGGAAAGGGTTTCCGCGTCCGGGTCCCGGCCGCCCGCCCTATCAACGGAAGGGTCTCCGGCATTCCGTCCGGCCTTCCGATATCTCAGGCGTGGCCGAGATCGACGGAACACCGCTCGAGGAGCTGGTCGAGCGCGGCGAGATCGACACGGTCGTCGCCTGCTTCCCCGACATGCAGGGGCGGCTCGTCGGAAAGCGCGTGACGGGACGCTTCTTCCTCGACTCGGTCGTGCACGAGATGCACGCGTGCGACTACCTGCTCGCGCTCGACATGGACATGGAGCCCGTTCCGGGATATGCGGCGTCGTCGTGGGACAAGGGCTACGGCGACTTCGCAGTGCGCCCGGATCTCGGGACGCTGCGGCGGCTGCCCTGGCTCGAGGGCACTGCGATGGTGCTCGGCGACGTCTGCAACCACGAGGGCGAGCTCGTTCCGCACGCACCACGCTCGATCCTGCGCCGCCAGATCGAGCGGCTCGCTGCGCACGGGCACGTCGCGAAGATGGGCTCGGAGCTCGAGCTCTACGTCTTCGACGAGTCCTACGAGTCCGCGCACGAGAAGGGCTACCGCGACCTGAAGACGGCGGGCTGGTACGTCGAGGACTACCACGTCTTCCAGACGACCAAGGAAGAGGGGCTCGTGCGCGCCATTCGCAACGGGATGGAGGGCGCGCGCATCCCCGTCGAGTTCTCGAAAGGCGAGTGGGGGCCGGGCCAGGAGGAGATCAACCTGCGCTACGCCGAGGCGCTCGAGATGGCGGATCGCCACGTCGTCTACAAGAACGGCGCGAAGGAGATCGCGTTCCTGCAGGGCAAGGCGTTGACCTTCATGGCGAAGTGGGACGAGACGCTCGCCGGGAACAGCTGTCACGTGCACTCGTCGCTCTGGAGCGCGGACACCGATGAGCCGCTGTTCTGCGCCGACGGCGAACCGCACGACATGTCGCCGCTCTTCCGCCACTGGCTCGCCGGTCTGCTCCACTGCGGGCGCGAGATGACCTACTTCCTCGCGCCCTACATCAACTCCTACAAGCGCTTCCAGGCCGGCTCCTTCGCGCCGACCCGTTCGGCGTGGAGCTTCGACAACCGCACGGCCGGCTTTCGCGTGCTCGGCCACGGGCCGGGGCTGCGCGTCGAGTGCCGCGTCCCCGGCGCCGACGTGAACCCCTATCTCGCCTACGCGGCGACGATCGCGGCGGGGCTCCACGGGATCGAGAACGAGCTCGAGCTCGAGCCGGCACTCTCGGGGAACCTGTACGAGAACGACGACGCGCGCGAAGTGCCGAAGACCCTGCGCGAGGCGCTCGCGGCGCTCGAGGAGAGCGAGGTTATGCGCGCAGCCTTCGGCGACGAGGTCGTCGAGCACTACCTCCACACCGGTCGCTGGGAGCAGTCGGAGTACGACCGGCGCGTCACCGACTGGGAGCGCACCCGCAACTTCGAGCGGGCGTGAGCGTCATGGCGGACGTGCAGCGGACCGTCTCGCCCATCGACGGCAGCGTGGTCGCGGAGCGGCCGCTGGCGAGCGAGCGGGAGATCGACGGCGTTCTGGGCGCGGCCGTCGCGGCGGGAACCGCCTGGAGCCGCACGCCTCTCGCCGAGCGCATCGCCGTCCTCGAGCGCGCGGTCGACGCGTTCGTGGCCGAGCGCGAGGCGACCGCACTCGAGCTCACCTGGCAGATGGGACGTCCCGTGTCGCAGACGCCGGGCGAGGTCCTGGGATTCGAGGAACGCGCGCGCGCCATGCTCGCGCTGGCTCCCGACGCGCTGGCCGACGTCGTACCGCCCGTGCGCCCGGGCTTCACGCGTTTCGTGCGGCGTGAGCCGCTGGGCGTCGTGCTGGCGCTCGCGCCCTGGAACTACCCGTACCTGACCGCGGTCAACTCCGTCTGGCCCGCGCTCGCCGCGGGCAACGCCGTCGTCCTCAAGCACAGCCACCAGACGCCACTCTGCGCCGAACGCTTTGCCGCGGCGCTCGCGGAGGCCGGGCTGCCCTCCGGGGTCTTCTCCGTGCTCCACACCGATCACGCTACGGTGGAGCGCATGCTCGGCGACGCACGGATCGCGTTCTGTGCGTTCACGGGCTCCGTCGCCGGCGGGCACGCCGTGCAAGGCGCTCTCGCTTCGCGCTTCGCGGCCTGCGGTCTCGAGCTCGGCGGGAAGGACCCCGCCTATGTGCGCGCCGACGCCGATCTCGCGCACGCCGTGCCGAACCTGGTCGACGGCGTCTTCTTCAACTCCGGTCAGTCGTGCTGCGGGATCGAGCGGATCTACGTGCACGTCGGCGTGTTCGACGCCTTCGTCGAGGACTTCGCCGCGCGCACGCGCGCGTACCGGCTCGGAAGTCCGCTCGACGCCGAGACCGACCTCGGTCCGATGGTGCGGGCCGCCGCGGCCGATTTCGTCCGCGAGCAGACGACCGAGGCGATCTCGCTCGGCGCGCGCGCCCTGATCGACCCCGCCGTGTTCGACGCGGACGCCGCCGGAACGCCGTACCTCGCTCCCCAGGTCCTCGTCGACGTCGACCACCGCATGCGCGTCATGCACGAGGAGAGCTTCGGCCCCGTCGTCGGCATCATGCCGGTGGATTCCGACGAGCAGGCGATCGCGCTCATGAACGACAGCGACTTCGGGCTCACGGCCTCGGTCTGGACGGCGGATGCCGAGGCCGCGCTCGCGATCGGCGCGCGCGTGCACACGGGGACCTGGTTCATGAACCGCTGCGACTACCTCGATCCCGAGCTCGCCTGGACCGGCGTCAAGGACTCCGGACGCGGCTGCACGCTGTCGCGAGTCGGATACGAACAGCTCACCCGGCCGAAGTCCTTCCACCTGAGGACCGCTTGACGTCCTTCGATCCTCGAAGCGTGACCGGGACGTGGAGCTACCCGACCGCGATGCGCTTCGGTCCGGGCCGGATCGCCGAGCTCCCCGACGCCTGCGGTGAGCTCGGGATGACCAGGCCCTTGTTCGTCACTGATCCCGGCCTGGCCGACCTCGCGATCACGCGCGCGGCTCGCGCAACCTTGGCGGCGAGCGAGCTCTTCCACGACGTCGCGAAGAACCCCGTCGAGCGCGACGTCACGACCGGCGTCGAAGCCTACCGCGCCGGCGGCTGTGACGGCGTCGTGGCGTTCGGCGGTGGTGCCGCCCTCGACGCAGCGAAGGCGATCGCGCTCATGGTCGGACAGTCGCGCCCGCTCTTCGACTTCGAGGACGTCGGCGACAACTGGAAGCGAGTCGACCCGGACGGAATGGCGGCGGTCGTCGCCGTCCCGACGACCGCCGGCACCGGTTCCGAGGTCGGACGCGCGTCGGTGATCCTCGACACGAGGACCTCGACCAAGAGGATCGTCTTCCACCCGCGCATGCTCCCGGCCGTCGTGATCTCCGATCCGGAGCTGACCGTAGGGTTGCCTCCCGCCGTCACCGCGGCGACGGGCATGGACGCGTTCGTGCACTGTCTCGAGGCCTTCTGCGCACCGGGCTTCCACCCGTTCGCCGACGGCATCGCGGTCGAGGGCATGCGACTCGTCGCGCGCTGGCTCCCGCGCGCCTTCGCGGACGGGGGAGACGTCGAGGCGCGTGCCGGAATGCTCGCGGCGGCCTCGATGGGCGCCGCTGCGTTTCAAAAGGGCCTCGGCGCCGTGCACGCGATCAGCCACCCCGTCGGCGCCGTGTACGACACGCACCACGGGCTCACGAACGCCGTCGTCCTGCCCTACGTGCTCGCGTTCAACCGGAAGGCGATCGAGGAGCGGTGCGCCTACCTCGCGCGCGTGCTCGCGCTCGGGGGCTCCGGTTTCGACGCCTTCTTCGAGTGGGTAACGGCCTTGCGCGCGGAGCTCGGGATCCCCGAGACGCTCGCAGCGCTGGGTGTGGACGACGCTCGGGCGGACGAGATCGGGGAGATGGCCTCGCGCGACGCCGCCGCGGCGGGAAACCCGCGTCCGGTGGATGCTGCCGACCTGCGCTCGATCTTCGTCCTCGCCATCACGGGCAGGTAGGGCACCCGACGCGTTCGATCTCCGCGAGTTGCCTGCGCAGCTCGTCACGGATGTCGAGCACGGCTTGACCCGCTCCGGATCCGAGCGGAGTCGTCTCGCCGGGATCGTTGACCATGTCGAAGAAGCGCTCGGCGTTTCCGTTCCGCATGAGCTTGTGCGTGCTATTGCGGATCATGCGCCGGCGCGTTCCCTTCGTTCCGAACGGGTCTCCGTTTGGCGAGAAGATCTCGCTGAACACCCAGCGCCGCGCGTTCCGGGGCTGAAACGGATCCAGGAAGCAGTCGGCGAAGCTGCGGCTGTCGAGGCCATAGCCCTTCGGCAGGGCGAGCTTCACGTGCAGCAACTGCGCAAAGGTCGCCATGAAGTCCGTCGTGTTGACGACCGCGTCGCACTCGACGCCCGACCAGTGCACTCCCGCCCCGACGGCGATCATCGGGACGCGCACACCGCCGTCGTAGACCGAGCCCTTGATCTTGGACGGGTCCTGATCCGCGGCCGCCGCCGGAGCCGGAGTACCGTTGTCGCTCACGAACAGGACCAGCGTCTTCGAGTAGTCGATGCTCATCAGGAGCCGCGCGAGCTCCGTGTCGAGCGCGACGGTCATGGCCTCGTAGAAGCCGCGCGTCGTGTTCGGGATGGAATACCCGAACGGGAGCAGGCTGGACGGCGGACGATGGAAGGGTGCGTGCGGCGCGTTGTAGGCCACGTAGGCGAACTTCGGGCCCTTCGTCCCCGTCCACCAATCGATCGTCTTGTCCGTGATGACGGTCGTGTTGTAGTCGAAGCTGAGCGCCTGCACGCCGTCGTTCACCTCGGTCCAGACCGAGTAGCTCCCCGTCGATCCGAAGCCCGTTATCGAGCCGGCGCGATAGGTGTCGAACCCGTGCATGCGCGGGGCCTCGATCGTCAGGCCGTTGTTGTGCCCGTTCGAGACGTGCCACTTCCCGAAGGCGGCCGTGCGGTATCCCTTGCCCTTGAAGAGCGTCGCGATCGAGAGGCGGTCGAACGGCGACGAGGGGTTCTTGTCCTCGGGGTTGGACCCCTGCGGTTGCACCAGGCTCCCGATCCCGTCGCGCCGCGAGTAGCGCCCGAACAGCATCGTGTAGCGCGACGGGCTGCAGTTGGGGTTCGAGTACGTGCTCGCGAACGTGATGCCGCGCCGCCCGAGCTCGTCGATCGTGGGCGTCGGGATGCTCGCGTCGATGTCCCGCCAGCCGAGGTCGTCGGCGACGATCATCAGCACGTTGGGGGGCGGGAGAGGGTCGGGAGAGGGGGCCAGGAGGGCCAGGAGGAGCGTGTAGATCATGTCGTCGGGGGTCTCGGGCGAGCCCCCCAGCCTACGCCGAGACCGGCGATCGCGGGGCTAGAGACGCGGCCGACAAGTCGGCCGGTTGTGACTTGGCGCGCATCAGCGCGCGCCAAGGATGCCCTGCGGGCGGCTACGGCGCGACTCCGCGCCGGGCTCGGCCTTCGGCCGGACCTCTAGAATCTAGACGTCGCCCCACGGGATGAAGAAGAGGTATCCGCCCCGCCGGTCCCCCTCGCGCTCGTACCTGAAGAGCCGCCAGAGGAACGAGATCGTCTTCTTCTCGCCGCTCTCGGTCGTGTCCCACGTGATGAACGGGAAGACGTCGCGCGACGTCTTGCCGCCCTTCGTCTTGCTGCGATAGCCGTAGTAGAGGAAGGAGGTGCTCGAGCTCTCGCGGTCCTTCTTGCGGTGGACGAGCCAGAGCGGGCCGTACCACTCCGACTTCACCGGGGAGTTCTCGTAGCCGTAGAGCAGCGGGATCCCGCCGTCGCGGCTGGTCACCAGCTCGGTGTTCTCCTCCGCGAAACCGCGGATGGCGGCACTCAGCGCCTCGTCCCCGTCCTCCCCGGGCGCGACGCCGCGGCGCGCGAGGATGTCGCGAGCCGCTTCGGAGTCGCGCGCGTCGACGACGAGCTCGTACTTGTCGTAGTCGGACGACCACTCATGGAGCTCCTTCGCCTCCTCCTCGTCGAGGACGCCTTGCTTCCACCGGCGGTGTCGCGCGCTCTGGTCGTGGAAGAGACCCAAGAGGAAGCCGCGCCGATCCGACCCGACCGTATCGCCGAGGGCCGGTGCGACTGCAGCGGGTACGCGGCCTCGATCGAAGTCGCTGACGTCTCGCGTGAAGAAGGTCAGGAGCCGCGTGTGCTTCCAGCGGATGTCCCCGCGGTCGTCCTCGGCGTGGTCGTAGAGGAACGGACCGCCGATGTGGAAGGACCACCCGCTGTCCCAGCGCGCTCTCCCGAAGAGAGTCGTCTCGTGCGCGATGTTCTGCGTCTCGTATCCGTCGGACGAGGCCGCCAGCGGCCAGACGTGCCACGCCCGGCTCTCGCCGTGGCGCGCGAAGCGGCCGAGTCCGAGCACGAAAGTGGCTTCCGACGAGTGGGCATCGCTCTTCTGACGGTAGAGCGGGAACAGGTAGCGGTCCGACTCCTCGCCTTGAACGTGATGGCCGTACAGCGCGAGGTAGTAGAGCGGTGAGGGGACGTCCGCGTCCTCGTCGTCCGAGCGCGAGACCGCGGCCAGGGGGGAGAGACGCCACGAGCGCGAGTCCTCGGTCTTCGCCCGGTGCCCGAGTCCGGCGGCATACCAGCTCTCCGACCCTTCCGGGGAACGGTGGTGCGTGAAGAACGGCAGGGCTCGCGTCGAGGTCTCGTCGCCGTCCTTGTGCCGCTCGAAGAGCGGCCACAGGAACGCCGTGCGACTCTCGCTCCCGTCCTCCGTCCGACTCCGGTGGTAGAGCGGACCGAGCACGTTGACGTAGCGCGTGTTGCCGGTCGTGCTCCAGCCGCGACCGCCTAGCGGCGTGATGAGAGTCCGCTCACCCTCGCGGTCCTTGTAGTAGAACAGCGGGAGGAGCATCTTCCAGCGGGCCTCTTCCGACGCGCTCGACCACCACAGGGGATAGAGGTTGAGCGACGATCCCTCCGGCGCCTCGCGCCGATCGCCGAGGAGCGTGAAGACGTGCGCTCCCTCCGGTCGTTCGCGGCGATAGTAGAACGGGAAGAGGACCTGATCCTCGGCCTTCTCGCTCGCGTAGTCGTACCAGAAGGGAAGCAGCCAGTTGCGGTGGTACGTGGGCGTCTGATGCGTTCGCCCGAGCCCCATCAGGTAGTAGCGCTCCTGGGATTCCTCGTCGACGACGTGCGCGTAGAAGGGCAGCACCCCGAGCTCCTTCCCGCCGTTTCCGTAGTGGAAGAGCGGCAGGAGGCCGAAGCTGTCTTCGTCCTTGATCCACCACGCGGGACCGACGTGGTTCACGCCCGCGAAGTTCTTGCCGAAGAGGGGAAAGAGCCCCCACGAGGACCCCTTCTTGCCGGACCACCAGGGTCCGACGTAGGAGAAGTCCCCGAAGTAGGCGAGCGGGAAGAGCCCGCCCGATGCGACCTTCCCGGCGTCGTTCTTCTTCCACCAGGCGAGCGTGACCCAGCTGTACTTCCCGAAGTTCGCGATGGGGAAGACGCCGCGGTTGCGCTCGATGTCGTAGTAGGGAAAGGCCCACCCCTCGCCGGTGTCCGTGTCCCACTTCATCCAGGGCCAGAGGACGCTCCACTTCGAGAGGTCCCTGGACACGAGGGGACGAACCGCGAACCCGTTCTCGTCCACGTCGAAGATCGGCCACAGGACCGAGGTCCCCTCGTCGCCGTGGTAGGCGAGCGGCCACAGGTTGACGCGATCCGGCGAGCTCTCCCCTTCCCCCGAGAGCGGGCTGACGCGCCAGACACGGTCGTGCGTGTTGCAGGCGGCGAGTGCGAGCAAGCACAGAGCGATCCATCTCTCCTTCATTGCCGATCTCCTCCGAGGCGAGATTGTAATCGAAGACCGGGCTCACTCGGATTGGTGTCCGACTCCATGGGTTCTCGTACGGATCTTGCAGGACGGGCGGGAGGTGCGGGGCGGTGTGCACAACCCGTGGGCAGCCGCGCTCTGCGGGTACCGAAGCTTGCTAGCGGCTGAACGCGCGCGCGCTTCGGACGCGCAGGCGGCTGACCACCGGTTGCACACACGGATCCGTCAGCGTGCCGGGGACTCGGTGAGCGCGATGCGGCCCCGGCGTCGCCAGCGGAGGCGTCCGCAGGATCCGATCGTGATACCGATCCGCGAACACTTTGCCCTTTCTCCCCCAGAGCTTGTTCAGCGCCTTCGCGACCCGGATCGAGAGCCCCTGCATCCCGCGCGTCAGCGCGTTCCTGTCCTTGGCCTCGACGAGCAAGTGGACGTGGTTGCTCTGGATCGAGTACTCGGTCAGCCGGAAACCGAAACGATCGGAACCGGCGGCGAAGGCGCGCTCCAGCACCCTGCGTTCCCGTACGCGCCTGAGGCTCGGCAAACCCGCGCGCAAGCGCGTAGTCACATGCAGCGGAAAGCGCGAAGCGAGCTTCTCGCGCGTCCGGTGCGAAACGTGCGCACGTTCTCCCTTCCGTTTCCGCCCCGCACCCTTCCGCGCACCGCCCCAGCTCTTGAACTCGAAGAGTTCCTGTCGCGAACACTTCTTCTTGCGTGCCATTCGTCCTCCTCGGCGCGCTTGATTGCGCACCTATTCACAGGACGAACGAGAAGGCGACTCGTATCAGAAACTCACGAGAGAACACGCACAACTCACATCGTTTTCGAGCGTCTGGTGGGTGCGCATTCCACGACTGTCCCGGCGCAGCCCGCGCCCCGCTCCGCAATCTCAGCGTGCGGCCGTCGAGTTCATCGTCGCGTTGCGCGTGTGGTCCGTGTAGTGCGCCGGTTCCGACATTCCGATCGTGTGGCACCAGCCGAGGGTGTTCCCCTGGCCGTTTCCGCCGGGCAGTGCGCCGCGGGCCCGTTCGGTCGTGCCGTCCTCGGGGGCGGAGAGGACGAGGCTCGCGGCGAAGTTGCAGTTGTTGAAGAAGGTCGGGGACGAGTAGGACGTCGTGTAGTAGTGGACGCGGCTGCGCTCGGCGCTCGGGATGTTCGCGAGCCACATCAGCGAGCCGGTCGTCGTCAGGTCCGTGTTCTCGCCGCAACCGACGCCGAGCACGCTGCCCAGGTCGGCCAGGTCCGCGATCGGCGTCCCCTGGTACGGCGTCCCGACCGACTGGATCAGACGAGCGCCCTTGGCCCTGTCCAGACCGCTGTTGTAGAAGGTCAAGAGGTGCAGCGCGGCCGCTCCCCCCTGGCTGTGCGCGACGACGCCGAACGAATCGAAGACCGTCGAGGCCTGCTGTCGCAACAGGAGCGCGAAGGTGTCGTGGCTGCGGCTCTTGTCGAAGTCCTCGAAGATCGCGTAGTCGGTGAAGTCGGCGGTGGGCCACACCCCGCCCGAGCAGTAGCCGTGGACGAGCATCAAGCCGCGCTCGAGCGGATCCGGCTCGCGCAGGGCGCCGAGGCCGAGCTTCGCCGGCGCGAGCTCGGGCGGCGCCAGGAGACCCGAGTCGACCGGCGTCGCGGCCATGCCCCACGCCTGCGGAGGCGCTTCACCTGTGACCTCGATCCGCGCCGCGCGTGCGAGCACCGCGTGCGTGTCCACGTGCTGCAACCGGACGTTGCGGAGCTCGATCGCTCCTACGCGCCCAGCGCGCTCGAACCACGCCGCGTCGAGCTCGATCGGGAGCTCTCCCCGTCCCGAGGTCGCATCCATTTCGGCGATGCGCCCGATCCACGCGACCGGAGTCTTCGTGCTCCCGTCGACGATCCACACCTCGGCGCCGATCTGGACGCGGCGCTCGCCCTCGAGCTCGGCATCGACCAGGAGCCGCAGCCGATCGCCGTCGACCTCCGCGCGCGCCCCGACGAGCCCCGCGCGAACGTCCACGACCTCGAACAGCGTCCGCGTCGTGCGCCGGAACGGAGCGCCGTCGAGCGCGAAGCCGCGGACGTCCACCCGTCCGACGTAACGCCCGGGACGAACGGCGTGGAACGACACCTCGACCGCGCCCTGACCGTCATCGGCCATCGGGAGCGCGTTCTCCGCACCGTCCGGGCCGAGGAGCACCAGGGTCGCCGTCTCGATCCACGCCGGCGCACCCTCCATCCGGGCCGTGAACCCGAGCTCGCGTCCCGTGCTGAGCTCGTGATGCGCGAGTCGCGTTTCGAGCACCAGATCCTCGCGACCCACGATCGCCACGAACCCGTCGGCGCGCTCGCCGGGGTTCCAGTCCTCGGTCGCGGCGATCACGAGATCGAGCATCCCCGCGCGCGCATTCTCGATCACGAATCCCTCGACCTCGAGCACCGGACCGCCCAGCGAGAGCGAGCCGTGTCGACGCACGACGCGCGCGCCGTCGAGGCGCTCGACGTCCGCGAGCTTCCGCGTCCCGCGCTTCGTCCCGATGCGCGTCTCCCACGTACCGGGGCGCGGCGGGAGGATCGCGACGACCGCGTCCCCGCCGTCGATCGGGAGCCGCAGTCGCGCGGCGAATGCGCCCGCGCCGTCGTCGACCACGTACACCGGAACGAGCGCGCCCCGCGATCGAACGCCCGTCTCCTCCACGGTCGGGAGCCGCAGGAGCTCGAAGTCCGCGGGCGGCGCGGAGACGTGCTTGTAGATGGATTCCTGGGCGGCCAGGGGGACACACAACAGTCCAAGGACGAGAGCGAAACGCATGGGGGGAGCCTCCGCCGCCATCCTAGTGGGAGCGGCCATCCCGTGGCAGACTCGCCTGCAGAGATCCGGTGACGCGAACGACACATCGGGGTAGGACTCTGCGGAGGCATTCATGAAACCGACGTTCCTCGTCTCGACGCTCGCGCTCTCCCTCACCAGCGCCTGCACGATTCACGTTCACGTTCACGAGGCCCCCGCGCCTCTTGCCCAGGCCGTCCCGACCGCAACCGCGCCGGAGGTCGGAGACGCTATCGCCGGCCGCGTCGTCGACGAGGCGGGGGACCCGGTCCGCGCGCGCGTCGCCGTCGTCACCGCCAGCGGCTCGCGGTCGATGTCGACTGGCAACGACGGGTCGTTCCGGTTCACGGGTCTCCAGGCGCAGCCCTAAGTCGTCACGGCGTCGACGCCGGAAGCCGCGGTCACGTCGGCCGCGGGCGTGCGCCCCGGACGGACGGTCGAGCTATTCGTTCGACCCGGCGCGACGCTCGAGGTCGAGATGCGGGGTCGGCGGACCGCACGCCTCGCGGTCTTCCACGCGGGCGTCCGCGTCGCCGACTTCACGCTGCGCGACGGCCGGCGCGAGGCCGTCGTCCTCCCGCCGGGCGCGCTCTCCTTCTGCCTCTACGGCGAGGACCTCGAGGTCGCGCGGGAGCTCACGCTCGACGCCGGCGAGACCGGAAAGCTCGCCTTCGAGATCTAGAGCCGCGCGAAGAGGGCGTCGAAGGCCGGCTCGTAGGCCACGGCTTCTTCGCGCATAACCTCTGCCTTGATCTCCAGGACGGGGTCGAGCTCGCACAGATCTCGGAACCAGAGCGGATCGGTCATCATGAGCCCGAAGATCTCTGCGCGATCCTCGCCGGGTGCCGTCATCGAGTACCGGCTAACGAAGCCGTACGGCAGCTCGCCCACCATCGCTGCGGCGTACGCGCTGTAGCGAAAGCTCTGCAGGTTGAGTGCCTGCCACCTCGACTCGTCGATCCCGAAGCGATCGATGACGTGGAAGATCTCGTGGTGGATCGTCTCGCGGAAGCACACGTCGCTCGTACAGGAGACGTCGAGGATGATGACGCTGCCGCTCACGTACCCGTGGAGCGGTCTCTCCCCTTCACGGAGATCGGCGCAGAGCACGAGTCTCGCCACTCTGAGCCACCTCAGGGTCTCCTCGGGGTACTTCGAGAGCTCCTCGAGGATCGGCAGGGCCGCGCGCTCGAGCTCGTTCCTGGTGGGAACACGAGCGGACCTGGATCCGGTCAAGGCACCGTCGTAGGCGACAGGGATCCCGAAGTACGTCTCGACCGCGAGCACGGAGAGGTTCGGACCCTCGGGTTCGGGTTCCCGGTCCGCATCGACCGTGCGAAAGGGGGGCCTTTCCCGCGCGAGGTCTCCGATCGGCGCCACCTCCTCCGTCTCCGCCACCGCCCAGACCCCCCAGCCGCAGAGGACCAGCGACGACGCCACCGAGACGAGCCCCAGCAGGACGGAGCGGCTGCGCGATCGGAAGCGGCGGGACATGGCTTCTCCAGGAGGCTCTACCCGCGCCCCGCGCGGAGTCACTTTCCGCGCCGCGCCAGGAGCACGAAGCCGACGAGCTGTACGGCCCCGATCGCCAGGCAGGCATGCCACACGCTGTCGGGGCCGAGCTCCTCGAAGAGGAAGGTCCCGGCGACGGGAGCGATCACGCTCGCGACCGAATACGTCAGCCCGAACGCGGACATGTAGCGGCCCCGGGTGCTCGACGAGGAACGCTTGGCGACCCAGGCCTGGATCATCGGGAACGCGAGCATCTCGCCGGCGGTCCACACGATTACCGTCCCGACGATGGCCGCGTGCGTGTGCGCGTACGGCAAGAGCCCGAACCCCAACCCGACCAGCGCCCCGGCGACGCCGACGACGCGCAGCGGGTTGCGCTTCGAGATCGCGTGTACGAGCACCATCTCGAACAGGATGATCACCAGCGTGTTCACCGACAGGAGCGCTCCGATCGTCAGCTCGGTGTGCCCGCGAACGCTGTTCAGGTAGAGCGGGAAGGTGCTCTGGACCTGGAAGAACACCACGCCTTGCAGCATGAGCATGACGAGGGCGCAGACGAACAAGCGGTCCCTCCAGGGCGACGTGACCGGTCCCCCGTCGGAGCCGCCCGGGTCCTCCCTCTCGCGGGGCGGGAGCAGCGCGCGCAGCGTCAGTGCGGCCGCGATGCAGGTCAGCCCGTCGACCGCGAAGAGCCAGCCGTAGTCGAACTGCGCCAGGAGACCGCCCAGGAGCGGGCCGATCGTCCAGCCGATGTTGATCGCGAGGCGGTTGAGGCCGAAGGCGCGTGCGAGCTCGTCCGGCCGCGCGTGCGCGGCGAGGGCGACGGCGTTCGCCGGTCGGAACCCTTCCGACAGTATCCCGAGCACGACCGCCGCGGCCGTGATCGTCTCGGCGTTCCCCGCGCCCCCGAGCGCGAAGCGCGCGAACCCGTTCCCGACCAGGCTCCCGATCATCACGGGGCGCCAGCCGAAGCGATCGGTGAGCCGTCCGCCCAGCTCGATCCCGACCATCGCGCCCACGCCGTAGAACATGAGCAGCGTCCCGGCCTCGGACGGCTCGTAGCCGTGCCGCGTCGTCAGGTACACGGCCAGGAACGGGATCACCATCGAGCCGCAGCGGTTGACGAGCGACACGACGGACAGGATCCAGACTTCGCGCGAGAGCCCGCGGAAGGCCGACCGGTAGCTCTCGAGGATCGTGCCGAACATCAGCTCCCCGCAACCGACCCGAGGGCTGCCCCCTCGCCCTTATTGCCGCGTGTACCGGAGCGGCGCGCCCTCGCCCCCGCAGAAGAGCAAGAGCTTCCCGTCGCGGACCTCGGCTGTGTGCGCGCTCTGAAGCAGCGTGACGTAGTGGCGTTCCTGATCGGCGAGGCCGGGCGCGCACATGCGCTTCGTCATGCCCAGGCGACCGATCGCCACTGCCTTGCCGTCGATCGTGAGCTCGCCCTCGAAGCGGTTGCAGCCCGTGGTGCCCGCGACGCCTTCACCGAACTCGAGCGTCGGGTGCGAGTCCTTCACGATCTCGTGGCCGGGCAGGAGCTCGAGACGCCAGCTCGTCCCGTCGAGCTCGATCGCGAGGCTCGACGGATTCTCGACTTCGTCGGCGAAGGGCGGGGTCCACGTGGCGCGGCAGCCCAGTCCGAGGAGACCGATGAGGAGGACTCGCGTGATCATGAACGCCGCGCGTGTTGTTGGAGGTCTTCGAGGTCCACGAACTCGAGCGTCGAGACGTGCGTTGCCTCGAGCACGACCGGCGGCGCGATCTCCGCCTCGAGCGCTTCCTTCCAGCGCTGGACGCACAGACACCAGCAATCGCCGGGCTTCAGGCCGGCGAACCCGTGCTCGGGCACCGGCGTCGAGAGGTCGTTCCCGCGCAGGCGTGAGAAGGCCAGGAACTCCTCGGTCATCTCCGCGCACACGATGTGCAGACCCTTGTCCTCGGAGCCCGTGCGGCAGCAGCCGTCACGGTAGAAGCCGGTCCGCGGCGTGCTGCCGCAGGGCCCGAGCGGTTCCCCGAGAACGTTGCGGCCGGTGCGCTTGCGAGAGGACGCCATGGCCTGCGATTCTCCGCCACCCGGCGCCGGTAGCCAAGGGGGCATTCCCGGGCGAGCGCCGGAGGAGTGGGATCCTCCCCGGCATCCCCCGGGACGCGGCACACTCCTTACATCTTTCCCGGGGTTCTGCGTGGGATGAGCGGGGCCCGCGTGTCCCCGTGTCCGGAGCCTGCCACCGTGCCGCGAATCGCCGAGGACGACCTGATCGATGCCTATCGGGCCAGCGTGCGCCCCCTCTATGCATGGGTAGCGCGGCGTTCGGGCGGCGACCGCGAGCTGGCCGAGGACGTCGTCCAGGAGGCCTGGCTCCGAGCCGTGGCCCGCTGGCGGCGGCGCGGGCTACCCGCCGACCCCTCGGCGTGGCTGCGGACCGTGGCGCGAAACCTGATCTTCAACCACTACCGACGCCGGCGCCCCGAGGTGCTGGAGGAGGTCGAGCTCGACCTCGAGGCGCCGTCCGAGCCCCGGACCCCGGGGACGGCCGCGCTGCTCCACTGGGGACTCGCCCGGCTGGGCCGGCGCGAGGCGCGGCTGCTCGAGGCGTTCCACCTCGAGGGTCGCGACACCGCGTCGATCGCCGCCGAGCTCTCCGTCTCCGAGCGCGCGGTCGAAGGTCGACTGCGCCGATCGCGCGAGGCGCTGCGAGCGCGACTCTCACCCTGGATCCGTGATCCGGGAGCAACATCATGAACGAGAACACCCTTCGCGAGGATCCGAGACCCGAGTTCGTCGAGAAGCTCGAGTGGCAGCTCCGGACGGCGCTCCGACGCCGCGATCGCTTCAGCCTGCCGGTGGCGCGCGGCGCGAGCCGCGTCGCGCTCACGGCGTCGCTGGTCGTGATCTCGCTCCTGTGCGGTGCGGCCGGCGCCGTTGCCGCCGAGCGCTACCAGGACGGGTTGCAGCGCGAGCTCGAGCTGACGCAGGCCCGCTACCGCGTCGAGATCGCGCGCTTCTCGCTCGAGATCAACGTCGAGCGCATGGAGCGCGTGTCCACCCTCGCCGAACGCGGCCTCGTGTCGCGCACCGAGACGCACGGCGCCGAACGCACGGTGCACGACGCGGAGCTCGAGCTCGCGCTGGCGACGCTCGACCTGGACGAGATCGGGCGCGCGGGGCACGCGGCCGACAGCGTCGACGCGCCGCTGGTGGACGGGAAGGACTTCGTGAAGCGTCGCGGGCATCTGCGGCTCGAGCGGGCCCGGGCCACCTACGAGGGGATACGGCGCGAGCACGAGGAGCTCGAGCTCCTGTTCGATGCCGGCGTGGTCTCGTCGCCCGAGCTGCGCGGGATCGAGCGCGCCCTGGCCGAGGCCGAGGGCGAGCTCCGGATCCTGGAGGAGCGGCTCACGTTGCGGACGCGGTTCGTGAACGGGGAGATCGACGCACAGGAAGCGCGGCGGCTCGAGCAGCGCCTCCACTCGCGGCGCCGGATGGAGTCGGCGCGAACGGCGTACGACCTCGTCCAGGGCGAGGTCGAGGAGGCGCGCCGCCGCGTCGCCGCGGGGCTCGGCGGTGCGCAGCGCGTGCGCGAGCTGGAGCTCGAGCTCCTGCGTGTCGAGGCCGAGCTCGCGATCGCGAGGCTCGAGGCGGAGCTGGCGGAGGCGGGGCGGGACTCGGGTCGCTAGCTAGACTAGACCTCGAGGTCGCGCATCATCTTGCGGAGCTCCATGACGTGCTCCTCTTCGGCCGCGACCATGGAGCGCGCGTACTCCTCGAGGAACACGCTGCCGCCCGCGGTCAGGCGGCACAGCTCCTGGTACTTCTCGATCGCGGCCTTCTCGTGGACGAAGCTCTCCTCGAGGATCGCCTGGACCGAGTGCTGGTTCGTCTCCTGGATCGGCGCGATGCCCATGTTGGGGTGTCCGCCGAGCCCGGTCAGGATCTCGCCCGCGCGCTGTGCGTGGGTCAGCGACTCGCTCGCCTGGCTCTGGAAGAAGTCGACGATGGGGATCCGGTTCGGCCCGCGCACCATCAGCGCGTAGTGCGTGAACCGGATCACGCCGGCGAGCTCGAACTCGAGGATCTGCTGGAGGACCTGGTGGATCTTCTCGTCGTCGTGGGCGGACATGGGGGTATTGTCGCGTGTCCCCGGCCGCGCGGCAACCGCGATCGGAGGGCTGGGCCCGGTGGGGGGGCTTCGACTACCCTGACGCGATGAGCCGCCCCGCCGCCGTGGAGCTCCGGCGCGCCGCCGCGCAGGAGTTCGCCGAGCTGTATTCACCTCGCGTCCTGGACGCGCTCGCCGCCCTCGCGCCCTTCAACAAGGACCGCCTGGCGGTCATGAACGCGCGGACGCGGTGCCGGTCGGAGCGCGCGCGGGAGGGACGTCGTATCGAGTTCCTGCACCCGGGCTCGACGATTCCGCGCACGACGATCACGGTCGGCGACGCGCGCGACGGGAACTTCGTCGGGAGCGAGATCCCGAAAGACCTCGAGCGCCAGTGGATCCAGGGGACGGGACCGGCCACGCGACCTCGGGCGTCGGTCGAGAAGAGCATCCGGAACGTGGCCTACGCGCTGCTCTCCGGTGCCGACGGCTGGATGTTCGACGGCGAGGACGCGCTCGGGCAGGTCGAGACGATGTCGCTCGAGAACCAGCGCAACCTGAAGCTCGCAGTCGACAAGAGCGACCTCTACCTCGGCGCCGCCGAAGGCGTCTCGGCCGAGATGAACGCCTGGGCGGACGGCTTCTTCGGGAAGCCGATCATCGACGACTGGCGCGCGCAGCTCGACTTCACGACGAAGATCTTCCGCGCGCGCGGGCTGCACCTCGACGACCGGCACGTGCGCGAGAAGGACGGCACCGGGTTCTCGGCGTCGATCGCGGACATGGTGCTCTACGTCGTCAACAACCACGAGCGGCTGCAGCAGGACGGGTCCTCGATCGTGCTCTACCTGCCGAAGATCCAGACGGCGGAGGAGGCGGCACTCTGGAACGACATGCTGCTCGAGCTCGAGCGGTTCCTCGGGCTCGCGGCGGGGACGATCAAGGTCTACGTGCTCGTCGAGCAGGTCGAGGCGTCGTTCCAGCTCATGGAGATCCGCGCCGCGCTCTCGCCGCACTTCGTCGGCTTCAACACGGGGCGCTGGGACTACATCAACAGCGTCGCCGACGCGATGGCGTGGGAGCCGGGCTTCGTGCACCCGAACATCGACGCGATCGCGATGACCTACGGCTACATGCGGACCTACGAGGACCGCGTGCGGCGCGCCGTGAACACGCCGGACCGGGACGGGCGCTTCGCGCTCTGGCAGGGCGGGATGGAGCCGAACATTCCCGTGGGCTCGGCCGCCGGCGTCGAGGCCGGGATGACGAAGGCCGTCGGGGGCGCCGAGCGCGAGCAGCGCGAGGGTGCGAGCGGCAAGTGGGTCGCGCACTGGAAGATGGTGCACATCGTGCGGCCGGTCTGGGAGAAGGTCGGCGACGCGAACCAGCTCGGCCGCGAGTTCCCGCGCTTGACCTACACGCAGGAGGACGCCGACGCGCTCGTCCTGCTCGAGCCCGCGCCGCGCAACGATCGCGGAGCCCGCGACCTGATCAGCGTCGGCCTGCAGTACGGCAACGCCTTCGCGCGCGGTTTCCAGGCCGCGGCGCTGAAGCCGGCCGACTTCTTCGGCGACGACGACGTCCTCTACTTGATGGAGGACATGGCGACGGGCGAGATCCGGCTCAGCATCCTGTGGGAGTGGCTCCACAAGGGCGCCGTGCTGGACGAGGGCAAGGCGTTCGACTCCGACCTGTTCGCGCAGTTCCTGTCCGAGGAGTACGGGAAGCTCCTCGCCGCGAGCAACCGCGACGTGCACGACGACTCGAAGGGCACGACGCTCCCGATCTCTCGCGAGATCGTGGAGGCCTACGTGCTGAACGAGCTCAAGGGCCCCTGGCTCATCGACCTCCTGAACCTGAACCTCGAAAACCACGACCTGGACGAGGCTCGCGCGCGCATCGCCGAGTACTTCGAGGCCTTCGGGAGGGACGGAACGCGGATCACGGAGAACCGGGACTTCGGGCACAGCTAGCTGGCGCTCGTCTCGGGGCCGTCAGCCTGAATGGAACCGTCAGTGCTGAGGAAGGATAGGCTCCCAGGAAGAGTCAGAGCATTGCCCGGGACGGAGTCTCCCGCTTGCAGCTCGGCTCCGGTGGCACGAATCGGCTCGGCCGACTAGACTCCCCATCGTCGAATGTGCCGCTCGCAACGGCATGAGGGAGATGATGATTTGCAGGCACTCTGCTGGAGTCCCCCTCGTTTCGTTGACGGGCATGGGAAGCCGGCCGCGCAGCTCGCAAGCGCGTTGTCAGCCACAAAGGGAGTAGAGGATGGATATCGCTGAAACGAAGTCGGGTTCTCTGAAGACCGTGCTTGACGACCAGCCGTGGGGCCAGGGGCGTTGGAATCGGGACTGGGACACGACTGATCCGCTGGGATTCGGGTCACTGGCGGAGCTGATCGCCGACCTGGTAGCACGCAACGAGCCGAACATCACGGTTGGAGTCTACGGTGACTGGGGATCGGGCAAGACGAGCCTCATGCGCATGGTCGAATCGTGGCTGGCTCGCGTCGATGGAGTAACCACGGTCTGGTTCGATGCCTGGGAGCAGCATCACCTGGCGAACCCCCTCCTTGCTCTCTGCACTTCGATCACCGATCAACTCGAGGGCCAAGCCGCGCCCGGGGGATTCGCCGCAGCAGCTCGCGGCATCGTTTCGAGGCTGTGCAAGAGCCTCCCGATCAGCGGGGTGAGTCTCTTCGGTGCCGGTGTCAGCTGGGACCGAGCCGAAGAGCTCGCCACCGCCAGCCGCGAGCACGTGGCCGCTATCCGCGAACTCCGAGAGATGGGGCGGAGTCTGAGCCAGGAATCCGACGGGAGGATCCCGCGCATCGTCGTCCTCGTGGACAACCTGGATCGCTGCTCTGCAGAGAGTTCAGTCCGACTCCTCGAGAGCATCAAGCTCGTCTTCGGGGAGCCGGGGTTCGTGTTTCTTCTCGGGGTGATGCCCGATGTCATCGAAGCCCACGTTGCGGGGACGCTGTCTCTCGATCATCGCGAGGTTGCTTCCCGCTCTCGTTACCTGGACAAGCTGATCCAGCTCACTTTCCGGATCCCGAGTCCGTCGCCTTCTGCCACGGATGCTTTCGTGAACTACCTCTGTCGCGAGATATCCGTGCCGTCGAGCTTGGCCGCCGAGATTCGGCCATTCTTCAGGATTCTAGCCCTCGCCGGTGGAACCACGGGAACACCCCGGTCCATGAAGCGTTTCATGAACGAGTGGGCCATCGGTCTGCGGGTGATCGCCGGTCAAGACCTGACCCTCCTGGAAGAGAGCGGGCCTCAGGCTGAAGCCGTCACTCAGGCCGCCATCGACCGCGCGTGCTGTCTCGGACTTCGCTATTGCTGGCCGAGTCTGCACAGACGCATTCTCGTGGACCCTTCCACCGTCATCGTCCAGCTTCGCGAGGCCGCGAACGTCCTCGAGGAAACGCGGTTGATCGTGAAGCGATTGGTTGAGATTGCGGAGTCGGTCGAAAACTCCCGCGATGCGCAGGCGATTCGCGAGGGGGTCGCTTTTCGCGGCTTCCTCGGGCTCAGTCGAGTTCGCACGCTGTTGCGTGACGTCGACAGGGTCAGGGCGGCCATGAGGGAACCCACTGCTCCTCTGGACGCGAGGGATCTGGAGAACCCGTACTTCGAGATGGAGTCGCTCAAGGACGAGTCCGGTGGGAGTATTCCCGATGCGGCAATGCGTTTCACCGAGTTGTCGCTGCGTTACCAGCTCGAGCCTACCGACGAGCTCGCATCACAGATGTTGAGTCTGATCTCCACGAGCCTCGACGATCTCGAGCGGACTGCTGTCGGCAACGCGCTCGTTCGGCTGAGCTCTGCATCTCCCAAACAGGCAGCCAGGGGCTTCGAGATGATGGAGGAGAAAGGGAAGCTCGACGACTGGCTTCACGCCTCTCAATACGTGCTCTTCCTGTTGACGACGGAGCGAGACTCCGAGCGGGCTGCTGCTGTCATGAACCGCTTCGACGAGAGCGACGCCATGGCGGATCCCGAACTCCGCGAGCGGTGGCTCACGTGCAAGGCGATCCTGGTGGGGGACAACGCCGATCGTCTCTTCGAAGAGGTCGAAGCGGATCCCGATAGCCGGATGGTCATGACCAACCTGCTCAGCGCGTTGACCTTCAGGGATGGCCTTCGGGAGGACGATGCTCAACGCGCCCTTTGGGCTCTCTCTTCATTCACCAGCTCCGATGCGGACCCGCACGAAAAGCGGGTCATAATTCGAGCTACAGGTGACCTGCTCGCCAGGGGGATCGACGCGATTGGAAAGGCCGCTGCGGCTCTCTTCTGGTCACTCTACGATACGGACCTGTGGGATGGGGACATCCAGCACAACCTGGCTGTAGTCATGCGCACGGACCTGAGGAGGAACGACGTGGCGCTGGCCCTTTGGACGTTGTCGTACTCGGAGTCGCGGACCGACGAGAGGATTCGCCGTTCGCTGACCCCCGCTCTCGCCGATGCTGGAGACAAGGAAGCCGCGCTCGCGGTTGTGAGGGGTCAGCCCCTTCCCGACGAGGAATCGCGTATCGAAGCGGCCAACACAGTGATCCGGACGGAGGCGTGGGACGACGAGACAGTCGCGAATACGCTCGAGCTGGCCTATCCCGCGGACTGGCGAGGACTCCTCGCGGCGGCTGCCGATGGGAAGGCTAGACCGTGACTCGTAAGGCATGTTCGCTTACTCGACTTCCGGTTCGTACGTCGCGACGTAGGCCTCGACGCATTCCGGACCCATGGTCTTGATCCTGTGCCTGGCGTACGGACGATCCTGATAGACTTGTATCAGGCTGTCGTGTCCTCGACTCTTCCGGCCACCTCCAGCGTCAGCGCGAGGCTCATCCTCGGGTCGGGCTTCCCCGGCATGAGCTTCCTCGCCCACTCGAACTCGTTGGCGGCCTCGTAGAGCCGGCCCTTCTCCAGGAAGACGCCCCCCAGGTTGTTGTGGGCCGGGCCGTAGTAGAGATCGGCGGTGAGCGCATCCCGGAGGAGCTCCTCCGCCCGCTCCGGATCGTCGTAGATCAGGTCCGCCGCCTCGCGGTTGAGCTCTTCGGCTACGACCGCGCTGCGCGACCCCTCCGAGAGGGGCCGATAGGGCCCGGGAGCACTGTCGAATGACCTGCAGGCCCAGGAGGAGATCAAGGACATCAGCAGAACGACGGTGCTCCCGGGCGGTCTCATCGGAGGATCTGGGGTCGGATCTCCGGTGGTCCCGAGTCGACGTCGGCCACGTCGAGATCTTCGCGGCTCGCGTACCTCAAGCGCTCGAACATCGCGCGGCGCAACACGCCGCAACGCAGAAACACGAAGAAACGAACGCGAGTCGACGACGCCTAATTGCTCTTGACCATGTGTCCCAGGAGCGGGACGCTGCCGAGCCAGGGGATCTGCGATGCGGAGTCCGCCTCCGTCTGCAGGTCGAGTCCCCCGATCACCAACGCAGAGCCGTCCGGCACCGTCGCCGCGCTCTCTTCTTCCAACGCCAGCTTGCGAGCCGGTAGAGAAGGCGAGGATCGCCCCGGACCGATAGGATCGAGTGACGCATGTCGCCCGCTCTCGACGCCAGCAACGTACCCCCCCGGGCGCGAACTCGACTCGGACGCGCAGCGTGGAGCGTTGTCGGGGTCGCCGGCGTGGGAACGGCGTTCTCTCTCGCCGCACGTGAGTTCTGGCCCGCGGAGATCGCCTGCCACCTCCGGCCGGAGCTCGGCGTTCTCCTGGGCGGAGTCGCCCTCGCCGCCTTTGGGCTGCGCCTTCTTCGGCCCGCGCTCGCGCTTCTCGCACTGGCCGGGTTCGCCGCGTGGCCGACTCTGCGACTCCACCTGCCGATCGCGCCGCCCGCTGAGAGCGCAGCTCCTCTGCGCGTCGCCGCCGCGAACCTCCTCTGGTCGCGCGACACGATCGACGGGCTCTTGCGCTGGGTCGACGCCGAGCGCCCCGATGTCCTGTTCCTGATGGAGTTGCGCCCGAAGGACCGCCTGCGGTTCGACGAGCTCACGCAGCGCGGCTACGCGCACCGGCTGCTCCTACCGCCCAACGAGGAGTGGCACGAGCGGACGTGGGGTTGGGCGCTCTTCTCGCGCCGCCCGCTGCGTGAGCCCAAGGCGAGCTTGTCCGATCGGACCCTCGACGCATGGATCGAGCACGAGGGGCGCCCGCTGCGCCTGCTCGCCGCACATGCCCTGCGTCCCGGACAGACGGTGATGACCGGGATACGCAACCGGACCCTCGCCGAGCTCGGGAGCCTCGCCGGTGAGCAAGAGAACGTCGTCGTCCTCGGGGACCTGAACGTCTCCGAGTGCTCCCCGGTGTTCGGGGACCTGCTCGATGCGGGAGGGCTCCGCGACACCCGGCAGGGATTCGGACGCCTCGGCACCTGGCGCGTGACCGTCCCGCGGGTGCGGTGGAAGCTCCACTGGCTGCGTCTCCCGATCGACCACGTCCTGATCGGGAACGAGCTCGCGACGCTCGACCGGCGGGTCGGGGACGAGATCGGTTCCGACCACTTCCCCGTCGTCGCCGATGTGGCCTGGCGCTGAGCGGGTCCGCTACTCGCCGGTTGACGCAGCGGCGCGACGCGCGAGCGGGAACACGACCTGTCGCACGACGTCACGCGGCATCTCTGCGTCCCCGGCATAGCCGATCCGTTCCGGCGGGCGTTCGCGGGGCCAGTAGGCCGTTCGGAAGATCCAGTCCCAGGCGGAGAAGACGATGCCGAAGTTCTTCGCGGGGCCGCCCTCGGTCGAGGCGTCGTGGTGCCAGAGGTGCATGCGCGGGCTGTTGAAGATCCGGGCGAGGGGGCCGATGTCGACGTTCACGTTCGCGTGGTTGAAGTGACCCCAGGCGGTCGCGAAGACGGCGACGGCGAAGAGCGGACCGGCATCGCCGCCGAGGACCAGCGCGATCGGCACGTAGAGCAGCGAGCGGTAGACCACGAGCTCGACCCAGTGAAAACGGAAGTTCGCGGCCCAGTCCATCTGGTGGACCGAGTGGTGCACCTTGTGGAACTGCCAGAGGAATGGGACGCGGTGCAGCAGGTTGTGCACGCACCACTGCAGGAAGTCGCTCGCGACGAGGTAGACGGCGAACTGGATCACGACGTGGCGGCCGTCGAGCAACGCGGTCTCGGGGAGCAGCGACGCCGCGGCCAGGTGATCGCGCGTGTGCATCGCGAGCGGCGCGATCACGCCACCCGTCAACACCGCCCAGAAGTGGCCGTTGAACGCGAGGTAGAAGAGGTCGTTCCCGAGCTGGGGGCGCAGGACAGGCTGGTCGCGACGCGCGGGGAGCACGCGCTCGAACAGCGCGAACGCGAGCGAGATGACGGCAAGCCAGATCCAGTAGGTCATCGCGACGCCGGCCACTCCCAGAGCTCGCGGTCGAGGAGACGCCCCCACTCCTTGTCATAAGGATGGACGCCCGGGGCGGCGGCCCCCTCGCGCTCGCCATCCCGCTCCACCGGGCGGCCCGAGTTCGCCCACTCGAAGATCGAGCCCTCTAGGTTGTGGAGGTTCGGGATGCCCCGCTCAGCGAGCTTCGCGGCCAGGTCGGACGAGCGGTACCCGACGGAACAGTAGAGGACCACCGGACGATCGGGACCGGCCTCGCCCAGGACCTCGAGGGCCGCCTCGACGTCCGACGCGAGCCGCGCGCCCGCGAGGCGGCTCACCCCGAACTCCTCGGGCGCGCGCACGTCGAGCAAGATCGGCCGCTCGTCCCTCGCGAGCCACGCCTCGAGCTCCTCGACCGAGACCTGGCTCACCTCGGGGTAGCGCTCGCGGATCTCCGCCTTGAGGCTCGCCCACTCGCCGTCGTCACCGGTGTCCGGCCGCGCCGTGCAGGCGGCGGAGAGGAGGGCGAACAGCGACAGGTTCCGGACGCTCGAAGAAAGGCTCATCGGGTTCAGGGTCTATGGGCGGTACGTCGCACGAGACCGATAGGGTAATGCCATGAAGTGGATCCAGATCGCCTGCGTCGTCCTCCTGGGGGGCTGTTCGAGCCTGGAAACGGGGAGCTCCGCGCCCGGGACTGCCTACGCCTGGGCCTTCCTCAAGACCGGTCCGGCCGAGCTCGACGACGCGGCGATGGCCGAGGCCATGCAGGGGCACTTCGCGAACATGGGACGTCTCGCGGAGGAAGGGCTCCTCATCGTCGCCGGGCCGCTGCCGGCGCCGCGGGTCGATCCGCTCGACCGCGGGATCTTCCTCCTCGACGTGGCCGACCTCGAGCGGGCGCGCGAGCTGTGCGGGACCGATCCCGCCGTCGCGGCC
>JAJDET010000249.1 GCA_029259655.1 Planctomycetota bacterium | reverse complement strand
AACGCCTCGAGTCGGTTCCTGCTGGTGCTTTGCGCGTGCCGGCCCCGCAGTCGACCTTGAACAGGTCGTCGAGGACGCCGGTGCGCGCAAAGTGCCGGCAGGAGCCGAGAGGCCGGCGCAGCCGGCCGTTCGTGGTGTTCTAGCCGCGAACCCGTGAGGGATGCGGGCTAGCTGTCACCGGGGCAACCCCACGTAGACGAACGAGGCCCAGAAGAAGGGATGGCCCGAGAGGTTCTCTTCGACTGGCGCCTCGTCGTCGGTGGCGATGCCCCGCCCCAGTCCGCGGTAGGAGCCCGGCTCCTGCTCTCCATGGCGAACTGCAAGCCGCGCGGAGCGGAGCGCAGACGCGCGTGACCGTCCGCGACCCACGTACTCGGCGTAGAAGCGACGCATCACCTCCATCGTCTCCCGGTCGTCCACCTGCCACAGGCTCGACACGACAGAGCGAGCGCCGGCGTAGAGGAAGGCACGTGCGATCGACTGGACGCCCTCGCCGGGGCGGATCGTCCCCCGACCCGTGTCGCAGGCGGAAAGGACGGCGACCTCGGCGTCGAGGTCGAGCTCGAGAATGTCGGCCACCCGCAGCAGCCCGTCCCCGTCGGCACCGGGCGCGAGGACGAGACCGCTCTCGCGCGGATCTGCCGGATCGACCCAGCCGTGGCTGGCGCAGTGGAGGATCGCGAAGCGCCGCAGGTCTCCGCGCAGCCGCTCGGGGGTGGCCTCGGCGCCCAGGTGCAGGCTGTAGGCGGGCTCCACGAGGGATCCACTGCGACTCATTCCGCGAAAGACACCCTCGTCGGGGCTCGTACCCTGGGTCGATCCCAGGAGGGAAGCGACCGCGATCGCCTCGGCCCGCGTCCCGGGGATTCGCTCCCACGACGGCGCGCCGCGCGTCGGCACCGCCCCTTCGGTCGCGTACACCGGATCGCCGAGGATCAGCGCCGGTCCCTTCTCGGTCCGGGGACCGACCGCGGCCAGCAAGGTCAGGACCGGTGTCGAGGTCGCGTAGGAGACCTCGTGCCGATCGAGCACGAACGCGACCTCCTCGAAGCTCGCGGGATTCTCCGCGGACCGGACGACGAGCGCTTCGAGCGGCAACGCCGAGAGCGACGGGGCCGGGATGACGAGGAGACCTCGCGAAGACGCGTCTCCGTCGGAGAGGAGCGGCTCCAGGAGCTCCTCGTACAGACGCCGGCCGCGCGTGGCGATCTCATCGACTCCTGACAGCCGTCCGGGACGTGTCATTCCCGCCAGGAATGCGGCCACGTCGCGATCGAGCTCCGCTCGCAGACCGAGATCGTGGAACGAGAGCTCGCCGTCGCGCAGGACATAGGCGTAGAGCCGCTCCAGGCCTTCGACGTAGTCGATCAGGAGCTCGTCCGTCCCGAGGAGCGGTTCCAGGCTCTCGGCATCGACTCCGCGCGGCAGGTCGAGCGCGGCGTCGGCCGGCGCTCGTTCGCGCAGCCGGGCCTCGAGCTCGGCGGCGTGCTGTCGCAACGCGTCCAGCCGTTCGCGCATGGAAGCGAGCTTCGCGCCCTCCTCGAGACCTCGACGGCGAAGAGAGGAGATCCCGGCCAGGAGACCGTCTCGTTCGGCGACGGCATCCCGGAGCTCCCGTCTGAGGGCGATGATCGCGGCGGAGCGCTCTCCCCGTCGATGCTCGGCGATTCCCTGCAAGAGGGCTCGACCCTTCCAGAGACCGGCACGCCGGAACCCCTCGCGCACGGCAGCCTTCGCGGTCGCCGCATCCGTTGCGTCCGAAGACAGCGCGAGCCGCACGAGGTCCTGGCTGTACTCGCCCCAGCGAGCGAAGACCTCCTGTGCGCGCACGAGCGCAATCCTGCCCGGGTCGAGCTTCGCGAGATCCGCGTTCTCGAAGCAAGTCTCGGCCTCGGCGACGATTGCCGTCATGGCGTCCACGTCGCCGTCGAAGTAGGCGATCTCGACCGACGTCAGGAGCGCGTACTGCAACAGGCGTGAGTCCTCCAGCTCCCGCGCCAGGAAGACGGACCGCCGGGCGGGCTCGCGAGCCTGCGCCAGGTCTCCGAGGCGAATGTGGAGCTCGGCGACGAGGTCGAGCCCCAGGAACTCGACCTCCGCGTAGTCGCGCTCGGACCCGATGGCGAGGATCTCGGCGGCGAGGTCGAGCGCGGGAGCGTAGTCGCCCTGGCGATAGTGAAGGGCCGCCTTCGCCTCGAGGGCCAGCGCCAGGGTCAATCCATCGCCGGCGGAACGGGCGAGAGGCAGGGCGAGGGCGAGCGTCTCGTCCGCGGCGGCGAAGTCTCCGCGCTCGATGTGGACCAGTGCCAGCGGGCGCAGAATCCCGGCGCGCTTCTCGGGTGCGCCCTCCGACCCCAGGAGTGCCAGGGCCTCCTCGAGCACACCCTGCGCCTCGTCGAAGTCACCGAGCCACACGTAGACCTCGCCCAGGCTCTTCAGCGCGGAGGTCTCCAGCCCGACGTCCCCGAGCTCGCGCGCGTCCTCGAGGACGTCCCCGAAGATCTCGCGCGCCAGGAGCACGTCGTTCGTGTGCAACGCGACGTCGCCGAGAATGCCGAGAATGTGGGAGTGGGTACGCTTGCTCAGCCCCTCGCCCTCGCAGACCTCGCGCGCCTCTTCGAGATGAGAGCGCGCCCGTCGATAGTCAGCGCAGGCGAAGTAGAACGAACCGGACCGCAGGAGGGCCTGGACCAGGCCTAGCTGCGATCCGTCGTCGCGAGCGAGCAGGAGTGCTCGAGAAAACAGGGGTTCGGCGGGCTCCCGACCGTCCGCCTCGAAAGTGAGCTCGCCGAGTCTCGACAGGAACACGACCTCGTGGCCGCGATCGCCGGTCTCGCGCGCGATCGACAGAGCTCCCTCGAGGGACTGACGCGCGGCGTCCAGATCTCCGAGAACCTGCTCTGCATCACCGAGCGATCCTCGGACGAACATCTCCATGACCCTGTCACGAAGGGCGACGGCACCTTCGAGAGCCTGCACGAGGAGATCGCGCGCTCCCCGGGGGTCGTCGAAGAGGAACAGAATCTCCCCCAACCGCGTTCGCGCGGAGGCCCGCAGGCGGTCGTGGGCCAGCTCGTCGGCGAGTACGAGGAGCTCGCGGTAAGCGTGCTGGCAGCGCGCGAGCTCGCCGAGCGCGTAGTCGATCTCGGCCGAGACCTGGAGTCGGACGGCGCCGTCCAGCCTCCGACCTCGCGCGAGACAGGACCGCGCGCTCTCGCGGAAGAACGACGAGCGCGCCTGCTGGAGCTCCTCCCCTTCCGGCAGCCGGATCGAACCGGCGCGAACGCTCACGCGCAATCCGCGCGCGTGATCATCGACGACGACGAAACCCAGGGCGAGATGGAGGGTCGAGCCTCGGACGCCCTCCACGAAGAGTCGCGCGTTCGACTCCACCCCGCTGTCGTCGTCCTGGGCAACGACGTTGCCCGACGCATCGAGCACGCGCACGAACACGTCGCCGTCGGCAGACTCGACGTCGATCGTGAGCGGCCCGTCCCGCTCGGGGACGACCTCGAACCGCGCCTCGGTCCGGCCCGGCTCCATCTTCACGGCCGCCGACCCGCCGACCTCGACCTGGAACGGCGAGGCGTCCTGTGCCGCCAGCGCGAGACACGAGGCCAGGACGAGGTGCAAGGGGGGGCGAGCCGCGATCATGGAGGGATCCCGCTCCACAGAGCAGGTGCGTCCTTCGATCCGAAGCCATTGTCCCCTGCTTCCGCGGGATCGAGCAATGGGCCCTCGAGGACGGGCCCGGGCCCTACCATGAGGGGGAGGAGGAGACACATGGACATCCGAGCCCGGTGGGCCCGGTACGGGTTCGCGACCGTACTCGCAGTCGCGTCGATCGCGTGCACCGCGAAGACCCACGCCAACGCTCAGCACGAGGACGAGAGCTACGCCGTCGGAGGACGAACGGTTCGCCTGAAGCTCCGTCGCGATCAGATCGGGGTCGTCCTGGACGAGGACGCGGAGCACAGCGAGCTGACCGACGTTCTGGAAGCGGGAACGGACCACACGCCGCCGCACCGGAACGGCTTCGCCGCGGACTTCCTGGGCGGCCTCCACATCCTGGATCCGGCGGGCACGCCCGACCGTGACGACCTCCACACCTTCGCCCGCGAGCTGGTCGAGAAGCACCCGGGCGTCGTCGAGCACGCGGGCATGCTCGTGACTCCCGAGGGCGCCAAGCATCCGATCCTGCTCACGCACGAGATCGTCGTGCAGTTCCAGCCCGCGGCGGACTCCGCTGCGATCCGGGGTCTCGTCGGCCGGCTCGACCTGACGGTGATCGAGGAGAGCGAGTTCGCGCAGGGCCTCTACCTCCTCGAGACGCCCAGGGTGTCGGACACCGACGCGCTCGAGGCGTGTCGGTTGCTCGCCCGCGATCCCCTGGTCGATCACTGCGAGCCCAACTTCGTCCACCACGTGGAGTACCTGTCGCAGGGGCTCGACGATCCGCTGCTCCATCGCCAGTGGCATCATCACAACGACGGGAGCGACGGCGGCACGGTGGACGCCGACATCGACACGGTCGAGGCCTGGACGATCACGACCGGGTGTTCCGACGTCGTCATCGCGATCACCGAGAACGGCTTCGACGCGACGCACCCCGACCTCCTGCCCAACGTCCGGCCGCCGCCGGACGCCCCGACCACGCTCGTCAAGGGCTTCGGTGACGGCGACCCGGACGATCGCGGCGCCGTCGCTCACGGGACCGCGGTCGCGGGCTGCGCGGCCGCCAAGGGAAACAACGGGATCGGAGTCGCAGGGAGCTGCCCGGACTGCAGCCTGATGCTCCTGAAGCGGCCGGAACCGACCAGCTACTACGCGGACGCCAAGGCGCTCGACTACGCCTGGGCGAACGGCGCCGACATCATCTCGAACAGCTGGACCTACGGTCTGAAGCAGCCCATCCCGCAGGTCGTGTGCGACGCCGTCGACCGGGCGGTCACGTACGGTCGCGAGGGCAAGGGCACGGTCGTCCTGTTCGCGGCGCGCAACGACGGCTACGACGTGAACTTCTGGGAAGACATCGTCTCGATCGACGGCGTGCTCGCCGTGAGCGCCGTCACGAACACCGACGAGCGCATGCGCAACAGCGGGTACGGCGTCTGCATCGACCTCCTGGGACCGACGCGGCTCTCGAACGCGCCGAACAAGACCCAGGGCACGCTCAACGTCGCCACCACCGACTGGCGGACGATGGCAGACGGGTACAACCACGACGACGCTATCCAGCCCCACCGCAATCCCGGGTGGCCGCCCTGCGCCGATCTTCCGACCCCGGGTGACTACACCGTTTGCTTCGGGGGCAACTCCGCCTCCACGCCGATCGTCGCCGGCGTCGCCGGTCTCCTGCTCTCGTTGAACCCGGACCTGACGAGCTCCGAGGTCCACTACCTCCTCAAGAACACGACCGATCTCGTCGAGGACTCGAGGGCGTCGTACGTCCCGCACACCGGACGGAGCCTGCACGGAGAGGGAGAGGACGCGAAGAACACTCACGGCCACGGGCGCGTCAATGCGTACGAGGCCGTCCGTATCGTCGCGTCCAGCGCGCTCGGCGGGCGCGGAGGTACGGACGTCGTCGTGCGCGACAATCGTCTCGACTGGGGCAACACCGAGCAGCCGAGCCACGTGCTGTTCGAGAAGGAGCGCGGGATCATCGGAGCCTGGCAGAGCCTGGACGTGCTCGTCGACGCCCCTCCGTACGACGGCGAGCCGCAAACGTCGGTGGAGTTCGACGCGCGCAAGCAGGAGGAGCCTGCCGCCGGCGAGACGAACAGGGTCTACGTCCGCGTGCGCAACCGGGGAACGGCGGCCGCGACCGACGTCTCGGTCCGACTGCTCTGGACTCGAGCGGCGTCGCTGCTCCCGGCGCTCACGCGTGGCGAGCTCGACACCGACCCGGGAACCGGCGCGTGGCACACGCTCGGCGTGCAGACGATCGACTCGATCGAGCACTCGGGCGCGGGACTGGCCGGTGGCGCGGAGGACGCGGCGCGGATCGTCACCTTCGATCTCGTGGCGCCGGACGACCCCGAGCCCTTCACGTTCCTCGTCCTCGTCGAGACCGATCCGGATCCGCTGGACTGGGGTCCGGGTCCCCTCTACGTCCCGGGAATCCGCGTCCCGCGCGACAACAATGCGACGATCTACAACGTCCACCGCTGGGACGCGAGCGCCGCGACCTGGCAGATGGAGTTCCGCGTCGCGAATCCCTTTCCGACGGCCATCGAGACGTGGCTCGAGGGCCCGACGACGGCGACCGTCGAGCCGGTGGGCACGCTACCCGGTTTCCAGGCGGGCCAGCCGTTCACGCTGGCGGCGGGTGCGGAGGTGAAGCTGCGAGTCGTGATCGACACGGCAAACGCAGCGGCACCGATCGAGCTCCTCCAGAAGCGGAAAGACGGCGCCGTCGAGGAGCTCGTAGGCGGCATGACGTTCGTGCCGCCGCAGTGACCGCGGGGCGGCGTAGGGCGGGTCGCATCGGGGGCCCCCCGCCTCGCCGGTCGTGCTACAAGTCTTGGATGGCACTTCTGGCGATCGGGCAGGGTCCGGCCTCCTACAACCACTACCTCCTGCGCGAGGTGCTGGACCAGGAGGTCCTCGCGGAGGCGCTTCGCGTGAAGGAAACCCTCGTGGACATCGAGGGGAGCGAGTACAGCCGCAGTCTGGTCAACCGGATCTACGGCTATCTGGATCACATGCCGCGGCTCGTCGAAAGGGTCCGGGAGCTGTTCGAGGACGTCCACATCCTCGGCAGTAACTTCTTCTGCAGCGCGCCGACCGAACCGGAACGCGACTCCGTGGGCGACTGGCACTCGGGCCACAGCCTGTACTTCGGGATCGAGGGCAACATCGCCCAGACGCTGTGGATCCCGCTCCACGACGTCAATGAGAACACGGGTGGGCGTCTCAAGGTCTACAACGGCGACTACATCGCGCAGATGGACGATCTCCTCCAGCGCCAGGTCCTCTCGGCCGGCAACTCGATCTCGAACGACCACTGCATCCTGAAGTTCCTCGGGGCCGAGCTCGAGTCCGGGGCGCAGGCGCACGACATGCACGCCGGCGACGTCCTGCTCTTCGACGGGATGCTCCCGCACCAGGCCGAGGGGTGTCGGGTCGAGCGCAGCGTCCTCACGCTTCGTCTCGTCCTGGGCAACTACACGCTGAACCGCGAACGGATCCTCGAGGTCATCCGCCGCTACGTCAACGAGCCCGGCGAGTGCAACCACGCCATGGAGTACCTCGTGAACCTCCTCCGCCACGGTGAGTTCGATCCTCGGAAGAAGCCCGAGGTCGAGACCGAGGAGGAGGTCATGAGCTGGCTCCGTGAGCACCTCGGCGACGGCTGAGCCGAACCCTTCGGGTCTACTGGAACGTCATCGTCATCCCGCGTGACGAGCTGAGCCCCGGGGGGGAACCCCCTCTACTGCGTCTCCACCGACGCCAGGATCTCGTGCACGCCGCCTTCGTCGGGGCGCCCGATCTCCCCCTCGAGGGCCGCACTGACGCCGCCGAGCTAGATCACGTTGAGAAGCCAGAACACGAACAGGATCTCAGCCGCTGCCACGCCGGGGCGACGACCGACGACCAGCATGTAGCCGGCCAAGAGAAGGGCCAGCACGAAGAGCGCGGGCGAGATCCTGGAGAGGAAGTTCCAGAGACCGCCCCGGTCATCGACCGTGGCCTCGGCCGCTCTCAGCATGGACTCGACCATGTCGTGGTCGTAAGAATCCTCCTCGCCGCCGCTGTCCAGTACCCACTGGGCGATGGTCGGCAAGTTCGCACCTTCGAGCGCCTTGCCGTGCCCCCCGTCGAAGTAGCGGGTCTCAGAGAGACGATCCGCGTCGACTACACCGCTGAAGCCGTGGAACCCTCCCGCTCCGATCAGACCGTCCGCCAGGCCGAGCCTGGCCAGGCCGGCGCAGAGAATCCCCACGGGCCAGTCTTCGGCGGCAATGTCGTTCCGCACATGACGGATCTTGCCCGGCAGGATCCGCTTGCCGAGGCTGTCGTTCTCGAGGAGAAAACCCTCGTGCAGCACGCTGCCGGCGAGGTAGACCCGATCGAATCGTATGGACCGGTAGTCCATGACACTCCTGCCCATGAGGTAGGTTCCGAAGGAGTGCCCGGCGAAGTGGATCGGTGCGTCCACGGGCGGCCTCGCGAGGAGCTCCGTGTACAGGTCCGCGAAGTCGTACACCTTGTTCCTGCGCGAGAACGGGTTGACGAACTGAAGCGCGGAGAAGTACGTGTAGCGCGGTGCGGCGGTACGCGGCTCGCGGCCGCGTAGGGTCGCCAGGGAGTCGACCTCGGCCTTGAGCCTGTCGAATCGGTCTCCGTAGTCGCGGATGCCGTGGACGACGAGCAGCTTGAAGACGTCCGGAGCCTCGACGTCGGGCCGCGGCGGGGGAAGCTCCGTCAGCACCTCCCGCACGTACGGCCCGCTCTCCTCGGGTCGCACCACGGAGGCATGCGTCGATTGGGCCGCCTGGCGCATGACGCTGCGCGGGAACTGGAGCACGTCGACGCTGTCCGAGGGACTGACGATCGCGTCGTTGCGCCCGACGATCTGGGCGACGATGGGAGGTTCCTCGAGGCTCTGGAAGACGCGGATCCAGTCGATCCGCAGGTCCACGATGAACGGCGCGCCGCGGTACGTCGCCTGGATGAGCTCGCCGACCCCGAGCGACCTCATGAACGCGTCGAAGAGCCACAGGAATCGCGAGCGCGAGACCGCACGCGTGCCGCGGTTCGGAGCGGCCATGAGCAGGATCCTGTCGACGCGATCGGTCCAGCCGTGCCCGCGCTCGAGACCGTCGAGGTAGGCCCTGCGGACGAGGAGCCCGCCGAGGCTGTGTCCGACGAGCAGGAGCGGCGTCCCCTCTTCCGGTACGAGCTCATCGATATCGAAGGCGAGCTGTCCCGCGAGCGCGCTGGGGTTCGCGTTCGACAGCATGCTCGCGTCGAAGCTCCACAGGTACGTGTCGTATCCGGCGTACTGCTCGATGTCGCGGACGTACCGGGCGAGCGGTTCGAGGTCGTCGGGCCCGCTCTTCCATCCATGGACGAAGACGGCCAGCCCGGCCGGTCTCGCGGGACGAGGCACGAGCCAGCGCGCCGGCGGCACGTCGGGCTCCGAGGCGAACAATCGAACCCAGGCGAGTGCCGCGCTCCAGAGGACGAGGAGGCCGATCGCAACGCACGCGCCGGCGATGAGCCGGCGACGCACTCGCGAGCGATCGACGGGAAGGAAGGGTTGCAGGAAGACTCTCGCGAGCGTCGAGCGCAGGCGCTCACTGAACGGCCTCACACGGACACCCCTTTCCATTCCCTGCGCCCCCACCAGACGAGAGTGACGACGAGCAGCGCGTAGAAGATCGCGCGGTACACGACTACGCGCCTCAAAGGCTTGCGCTGGTCGTCGCCCGCGAGCTCCCACACGGGTCGCTCCTCCTCGGAGGTCTCCCTGGACGCACTCAGCCCCCGCTCCAGCGGTTCTCCGCCTTCCTCGAACAGTGCTCGGATGTCCTTCAGCACCGCGAAGACCTCGCCGTAGTAGGAGTGTCCGAGGAGGTCCTCGTACTTCGCCGTCACGTACACCGTGTCCATGGCGTGGTGGCGGACGAGCGGGTTGGACTCTCCGGCCCGCGCGTATCCGTGCACGCGCTTGGACGCCTCGAGCGCGACGTCTCGCGAGGAGGCGTAGAGCGTGAAGCGTCGGGCCGTCTTGTCGAGCGAGGGCAGGATGTCCTGCTCGAAGGTTGCCGCATCGATGTCCGGAGCGGCCAAGACGACCTCCTCGAAGGGAGCCATCCCGATCGCGCAGAGGCTCTGCACGATGCTGTCCGACAGCGGCGAGCCGGACTCCTCACCGTAATCGCCGAGGTCCTTTTCGATGCGCGTGGTGATCCGCGAACCGAGCCGCCGGAGCGCGGCGGTCAAGGCCCGGCTCCCCATGCTGTGCGCGAGCAGGTGGATTCTCGCGTTCGGCATCTCCCGCCGCATCTCGGCCAGGAATCGCTTCAGGTGCCCGATCGACCACTCGACGGCGCTCTCGTCCTGCATGTACTGCGAGAGTCCGCCGCGCGAGGGCCAGCTGAAGAAGACGGGAGCTCCGGCGAACTCGATGTCGACGGCGATCTGTGCGGTACGTCGGGCAGCCTCGTCGAAGCTCACGTTGTAGCCGTGCACGTAGACGAACACCTCCTGCTCGCCCGTCTCCTCGACGCGCGCGGTGGCGGCCAACCGACGGAAGAACGACGCGCGCTGTCTTGGGGTCGCGGGCCTTGAAGAGGCCTTCTCCCCGCTCGGTTTCAGGGTCAAGAGGACGAAGTGTTTCTCCGGATCCTCGCGCCACTCCCATGCCGCGAGCGACGGAGCATCGACGCCGCCTGCTGCCTCCGCGATCTGCTTGCTCGTGCCCGTGCGCCGGTTCAGCGGGATCGATACCTCCGCACGTCCGATGTGACAGTACTCACGCTTGCCCCTGTCGAAGACGCCTCGCCGGTTCCCATAGTCGAACCCCAGGCGGTGCATCCGCTGCGCGTCGAGGGCGAAGACGTGAGCCTCGTTCACGAAGAAGAACGAGGCTGCGATCAGGGCACCACCGCGGACGAGGCGTGCGTGGAACCTGAAGCGATCCCTGAGGATCCGCATCACGAGCGTAATGAACAGCCAGCTGGACGGCCCGATCGCCATCCAAAGGGCGAGGCGCAGGGCGCGCCCTTGCAACCACCCGCGCATGCGCTCCGGCTCGCGGTTCGTTGCGTAGAAGACCTCGATCTTGTCCCGAGGTACGCCCGAGGTCGACTCTTCGACACGCTCGTCGTCGCCCGCCGGAAGAGACTCCTCGGAGTCCACGGCGTGGGTCTCGTCGGTGATCGGCTCGTCGTTGACGAAGACCGCGGGCACCTCTTCCCCGGCCATCGACAGCTCGCCTGCCGGCATCCGGACCGGCCCGGAGTCGCCAGGGAACAGGACGGAGAGCGCCGTCTCGGCCTCGCCGTACCGGAGCATCGCCTCGTGTGCTCTGGGACCGGCATCCACGTAACCGAAGCGTCGGGCGGCAGCGATCGGGCGCTCCAGCAGGAACTCGAGCCTCGGGACTGGACGTGGATGCAGGCCCTCGTCCCAGGACCAGAGCACCGGCGTCGCCCCTTCGTTGGCTACATGGAGGGGCGCGAGGACTTCGTGCTCGCGGATGACGCGCATGTTGAGGTCCTCTGCGGAGACGCCGGCCAGCTCGGACGAACGCTCGACGACGCGTGCCCAGGCCTCGCGCAGGTAGGGCGGCTGGGACTCGCCCGCGTGGTGCTCCAGCGCGCCCTTGATCGCGGCGGCCGCCGCCAGGTCGTCGCTGTCGGCGAGCCAGCGGGCCGCGATCGCCCGGTCTTCCTCGGAGCCCATGCCGAGCACGAGGATCAGGGGCGCGACAGCCTCGTCACCGATCTCGTCGAGCAGTTTCCGCGCCGTGTCGTCGCGTCCCCTCCAGCGCTCGACGAGAGCGGGCAGGAGCAGCACGCCGTACTGCTCGACGGCAGCGCGAGAACGCGCAGGCGTGGGATCGGCGAGGTACTGCTCGAGTGTCGCGTCGCGCGCCGCGCCGTCGATCTGGAGCGGAGGCGCTTCCATCCATTGCTGACCGATGAACTCCCGCAGGACGGGAGCCTCGTTCAGGATCTTCACGGCTCCGGTCAGGCCGGGCTCTTCCTGATTGGATGCGGTGCTCTGCGGGAGCGCGGAGATTAGTGCGATTGCGAGTCCAGAGAAGTTCATCTCTCTCTCCCTCTGCCGTTGCGAGCGGCGCTACCGGCTACTGAAAGAAAGGTGCGTCCGGGTTGTCGACCTCCCACAGTGCCCAGCCGTTGTAGACGACGGTGTCGACTTCCTCGTCGTTGTAGCGGCGGATCGTCCCGTGCTCCTTCAGCTTCCACACTCCGTTCAGGTGCTGCACCAACCGCTTCCGCTTCGCGTTCCTCTGTACGAGCGAGTCGGGCTCCCAGGCGTCGCAGTTGTCCGGATCCATGGCTCTCCCCCTCTTACTGGTGAAGGAAGTCGGTGTACTTGCGGATGACTCCTCGGATCGCCGAGCCGACGTCGGCATCCCTCTCGATGTCCGTCAGCTGGTCACGCTGCGCGGCGAGCTCCAGCTTCAGATCGCGCGTGAGCGCGTCGTCGCCGTCCGACGTGGTTCCGTCGTGCTTCAGCCGGTACCCGTTCGAGGACGCGTCCTTGGTGCGCCAAGCCTCGAGGTTCTCGACCGACTGGAGCAGGTCGCCGTGGAGGACCAGGAGCCGATCGAAGTCGGAGACGTCGGCCTCCGGGGCCGGGATCGCGAACTGCCGTTCGGTGACCAGCGGTAGCGCCGGGGCGACGGCCTCGTTCCGGCGATAGCTCGGGTAGGGAACCGCCGTCGCGAGGATCGCCGCGCTGGCCTCGTTCAGATCGTCGAGGAGCTCCCGCAGCTCTTCCGTGTGGGGCATCGAGCCCCGGTTGTCGTAGATGAGCCCGAAGGCGGTCCAGGTCTCCCGGCTGACGTCGAGGTTCGCCGTGGAGAGCGCCCGAAAGGCGCCCTTGGCCTGATCATCGCTGAGCTCAGCTGCAGCCTGACCCGTGATCAGCGCCGTGTTCACGGTCAACGGATCCAGCCAGGTCCAGTCGGCGTCCTTCAGCTTGAAGTCGAAGTAGCTGACCATCGACACGGCGTCCTCTTCGGGCTGTCCCTCGAAGAGGGCCTTGTCGTCCTTCGAGGGAACGACGGTGACGATGCGCTGCTTGAAGCCGAAGTTGCCGCTGATGGGCGCGGTCGAGTCCGGACGCCCCTCCACTCCCAGGGAGAACTTGTCCGTCTGGTAGTAGTAGATCATGTTGCTGCACCCGGCGGACACGGCGCACAGCACGAGAGCCGAAGCCATTCTCGTGATGGTCATGGTCAATCGCCTCCGTTCCCGTTGCTGCCTCCGAAGACCTTCTCCGCCACCTCGTGGAGCTCCGACGCCCCCTTGGCGATCGCGATAGCGGGCTTCCCGGTCGCGATGCAGTGGGCGATCTCGATGTTCGAGAGCCCCTGGATGTAGGAGCGACTGATGGCCGTCATCGTCATCGCCTCGGCTTCCTCGCCCGCTTCGGTGGGCGTCACCCGGGGCACGAGGGCGTAGGTCTCCCGGTCGTACCCGATGTTGAACTTGTTCGTGCCTTCGCCCGTGATCGACAGGTCGAGCCCGACGGTCTGCTCGTGTACGTACACGAGGCGCGAGCCCGTGCAGGCGGAAAGGACCAGCGGCGCAACGGCCGCCGCCAGCATGGTGAATCTCATCGCGTGTTCTCCTGAACGAAGATGGAGGACTCCTCGGGGTGCTCGCTCCGGTAGTGCAACCAGACGAGCCCCTCGAAGTCCTGCGGAAGGATCACACCCCCGAACGTGCGCACGCCGAGGGAGAGACCTGTTCGAAACGAGTTGACGTCGACCACCAGTCCGGTCGAACGGCTGATCACGGCCACGGGGCTCTCGAGCTCCGAGAGCGCAGGCGCGGACCCGGGATCCACGGGCTTCACCGTCGAATCCGCGATCCGCGAGAGGAGATCGCCCGCGTCGACCGATCCGCTCTGCAGCGTCTCCGCCGTCGGGCAGAAGTAGGTCCTCGACGACCGGCCCAGGGTGATCCCGCGGTCCGCTGCGAGCGTCGTCAGGTGGACGCCCCAGCCGTCGAGCTGCACGACGCGCCCTCCGGGCGCTTCCCAGTGGCGCACGCGGACGAGCCCGCGATCGTTGATCGCGCAGCCGACCACGGAGAGCCCGAGCAGGAGCGCGCCGAGTCGGCACGTCGTCCCGCGGCAGTCTCCAACCGTCCGTCCTCTTCTCTTCTGCGACGTGGCGAGCATCGCGTCCTCTCTCCGCCGTTGCGAGCGGCCCGCCCAGGGTACTACGCGTGTCAGAAGCGCGCCACGCCCCCCCTACTGCGTCTCCACCGACGCCAGGATCTCGTGCACAACGCCTTCCTCGAGGCGCCGGACCTCCTTCTCCAGGAAGTCGAAGTCCATGAACGGATCGCCGCCGAGCTGGAACCAGTGCACGTCGTGCGACTTGTCGAGCAGGATCGTGGCGTGCAGCTCGACCTCCTCGAAGTCGTCGTAGGCCCGGAAGCGGCGCGCGTTCGCGAAGTTCGGGTCGGAGAGCAGCGTCAGGTCGAATTCGCCCGACTCCTCGTAGCCGAGGATCTCCTCGATCGAGTCCTTGCTCATGGCCAGGATCTCCGTGTCGAGGCCGCGGAACGTCCCCGCGCGATCGCTCGCCTCGCGGATCTGCTCCATGCAGTGCAGGCACTCGTCGCCGAGATAGAAGATCAGGATCAGGTTCTTGTCGGCGTAGTCGGAGAGCGTGACGGTCTCGCCCGCGGAGCTCAGGACCGCGAGCTCCGGTGAGGGTGGCGCTTGCCACAGGCTCGGTCCGAGCTCGTCGAGCACTCGTCTGTAGTTTCGCTGCTCGATCGGCGCGTCGAGATACGGCTCGGCCTCGAGGCCGGTCGCGAGCGCGGCATCGAGCCAGCGGTTCGGACGGTCCGCGTCGGACCAGACGACTTGCAGGGCGGCGAGCGCGTCGCGCGCCGCATCCGTCTCGTCGAGCGCGGCGTGTGCCTGCACGAGCCCGCTCAGCGCGAAGCCGTCGTTGAAGACGGTCTCGAGCGTGCGCTCGAAGGCGGCGATCGCCAGCCGTTCGCTCCCGAGCTCCAGGTAGGCCTCACCCAGCACGTTGTAGGCGTAGTAGGCCTGCTGCGGCGGGTCGTTCCACCAGCTCTCCTCCTGCAGGCGCGCGCACTCGGTCAGGGTCTGGATGCCCTCGAGCGACTCGCCGCGGGCGAGCTGGAGCAGGCCGCGCAGGAGCTGTTCGTGGACCTCGACGATCTTCCCCAGCCGCCGTGAGAAGAACAGCTGGTCGGGATCCCCGCCCTCGTCCTGGTTGTTCATCGCCTTGCGTTCCTCGACCAGCGCCTCGAGCCGCTCCTCCACCGCGTCGAGGTCGCCGAGCCCGAGGTGCGCCCGGCCCTCGGCGAACGCGCGCATCTGCACGTCCACCGGATTCTCGTCGTCCCAGCCGATCCGCGAGCCGTCGAGGATCTCCTCCCAGCGCTCGAACTTCAGGAGCGCGCGGTACATGGGGAGCTTTTGCACGGTCGCGAGCCAGGGCTCGTCCTGCGCGGGCGGTGCGAGCAGTTGCTGCTCCGCGCCGAGCAGAGCCGCCTCGACCATGCCGAGCTGCTCCTGGATGTAGCAGAGGTAGTCGAGGTTGTGGACGAAGTCCCAGTTCTGCTCGGGCAGGATCATGCGCTCGTGCATGTAGGCCTTCTCGACGCGTGTCGCGGAGTCCATCGCGATCGCCGCCTCGTGCCACAACCCGATGCCGCTGAGCACGTGCCCGGGCATGTGCTGCAGGTGGCCGCAGCTGGGCGCGATCTCGGACAGGGAGAGGCAGCTGTCGATCGCATAGCGACCTTCCTTCCCGTCCCAGTTGTGGATGCGGTAGTGCAGCGCGCCGACGTGGTCGGGGTCCTCCGCGAGCACTTCGCGGAACACCGCCTCCATTCCGAAGCGCCGGGGGCTCGGCTCCATGCCTCGTCCGCCGAGGTCGGACATCTCGAGCCAGTAGAGCGCCTTGGCCTCGATGTCGTCGGGGTAGTCCATCAGCAGCTGGTCGAAGCGGCGGATGAACGTCTCGGTCGCCTCCTCCCGCTCGCCCTCACCGGCCTGCACCATCTCCCCCTTGGCTTCCCACACCTCGATGTAGTCGCGCTCGCGCTGCGTCACGAGGTGCTTCCGTGCGACGGCCTCGTCCAGGAAGCTCTGCCCGCGGTCGGAGTAGAGCCGCGCGCAACGAGCGAGTCCCCAGTACGCCATGGCGCAGTCGGGGTCGAGCTTCAGGCACCACCGGAAGGAGCGCTCGGCCTCGAACCACCAGAAGCCGTGCAGCAAGGTGTTCGCCTGGTCGAACCACTCCTGCACCTCGGGGTGCGACGTCGTGACGGGGAAGTGCGTCTCACCGATGCCCTCCATCCGCCACGGGCGTGAACGCGGCCCCTCGTCGTAAGCCTCGCCGAGGTGGGAGTGCCCCCACTTCGGCTCGTCTTCGGGCTCGCCTTGCAGGGCCGCAGGAGCGAGGAGGGGGAGAAGGAGCAGCACGAGTGAGTTCGTCATGGGTGGCACCCGGGAGCGTGGATCCGAGCCCACAGTCTAGGGGCGGTTCGCGTTCCCGGTGAAGTTCGATGGGCGGAAGGGCGGATCAACGCCGGATCGCGTCGACGAGGGCGAGCAGGGTCTCGCGGGAGGTCATCGGCACGCCCTTCGCGAGCATGTCGGTCGGGATCTCTCGATGACCTCCGCGGTCTCCCTCGCTCTCGCGCTCGCGGAAGCGCAGGGAGATGCCGGCGTGTCGAAGGTCGACGGTCTCGAGCCGCACGGAGTCGTCGCCCAGTCGAACCTCCGCGAGCGCCGCCGACAGGTCGCGCAGGATCTCCGCCGTCTCCGTGGATTCGGCGGCGGCGTCGAGGAGCTCGTGCAGGGCGTTCGCTGCGGTGCGCGGCGTCATCGGCCCCTCGAAGGAGAGCCTGCCTTCGCGGAAATCGAGCCAGGGCTCGTCGGCCGACACATGCGCGATCCAGGCTTCCGCAAGCTCCGCGCCCAGCGTCTGCGACAGACTCTCGCGACCCTCCTCCAGGATCGCCCGGTCGATGGAGCGGTCGAGGAGCGCCACGAGCTGCGTCACCTGCCCGACGGAGAAGAGCTGGAAGAGAGCGGGCCCGTCCACGGAATCGGGAGCCACGCCCGCGCGCACGACGGCCACGTGCGAGATCCAGTAGTTCCAGTCGCGAGCGAGGGGATCCTCCTCGTCGACGTCATCCTCGTCGTCGAGGTCGATGACCCCGAAGAGCCAATCCTCGTCCACGACCACCTTGCGGCTCCCCGCGGCCAGAGCCTCGATCTCCTCCACGGCAGCGCGCACGGCCTCGGGTGTGCTCCCGGTCGCGTGGACCCCGTGCGACACGACGAGGACTTCCAGCACGTCCTCGGTCTCGCGATAGCGCAGGATCCACTCCTGCTCGTCGAAGTGCATCGCGCTTCCGCAGGCGAGGCTCGCGAGAACGACGGCGAGCACGAGTGGTTGCGACGCGTTCATGGGCGTGAGAGTTCCTCGAAACGCACGCGTGGTGCCCGTGCCTTCCACTCATCGGGCGGGTAGGTCTCGGCGTAGACGTGGTCTCCCTCGCGACCCTCCCACGCAAGGAGATCAGAAACGAGCTTGCGCTGCAGAAGCGATTCGATCCTCAGCGCGTACGAGAACTCGTCTTCCATGTGCCCCTGCACCGTCATTGTGAGCTCGGCCACGACTCGGATCGCCTGGCCCTCCCTTCGAAGACGTACCTCGCCTCCGGTCGCTCGTCCGTGAGCCGCTCCATCCGGCCAGGCGCTTCCGCCCCAGGAGTAGAAGATCCGACAGTCCTGCCAGCCGAGCACGGTCCAGTCACCCGTCAAGGTCGGGGGCCGGGGCACGAACACCGTGAGCTTGTCGAAGACCTCGTCGTCATCCGTACCCCATTCGCCCTCGTCGTAGCACCTTGTCGCGAGGACCAGGCCCGTCCCGTCGGCGACCCGATGCGAGGCCAGCTCCGGTACGGTCGTACCGGCGACGGCGTTCTCGCAATAGAACCCGGACCCGTGGTCGAACTCGAAGCGCGAGGAGCTCGTAGCGGGCGCGGGCCGGGGCGGGGAGACGGGCTCGCCGACACAACCCACGATCGAGATCCAGGCCTGGATTCCGAGGAGCGCGGCGACGAGCTTGGGCATGGCGAGGTCCTTCCCGGGGGAAGCTCTCCGATTCCCCCGATGTCGACCAGCGTAATGTGGGCGCTTCATTTCCGGCACATTACGAGGCGCGGAACACGGCACCATCCCCGTTGCCATCGAAGCTCGCCCCGTTCAGGGTGAACGGAGAGCAGAAGAGCTCTGAAGAGGAAGGATCGCCATGACCACCAAGACCACGATCGTCTGCGTACTCCTGATCTGCGGTGCCGCCGCGGCCAGCCTCGTCTTCGCACAGGACACGGAAGCCGGCGATGACGCGGACCCCGCAGGTGTGATCGAGCTCTTCGATGACGCGGAGCTCGACGACGACGACGAGACCGAAGTCCCGATCACGGGCACTGCCCTGGAGAAGGCCAGCGCCGCCGCGCTCGCCTACACCGGCGGAGGTCGCGTCACGGAGACCGAAGTCGGAGACGAGGAGAGCTACTACGAGGTCGAGGTCACCCTGGAAGACGGCAGCCAGGTGGACGTCCAGCTCGACGAGGACTTCAACGTCGTCTCGTCCGAGTCCGACGACGAAGAAGAGGGCGACGAGGACTAGAGGTCCGGCCGAAGAGCAGGACCTCGCCGAGGCCGAAGGCCGAGCCGGCGCGGAGTCGCGCCGTAGCCGCCCGCAGGGCATCCTTGGCGCGCGCTGATGCGCGCCAAGTCAATCTTCGGCAGGCGCGCCGTAGCCGCCCGCAGGGCATCCTTGGCGCGCGCTGATGCGCGCCAAGTCAATCTTCGGCAAGCGCGCCGTAGCCGCCCGCAGGGCGTCCTTGGCGCGCGCTGATGCGCGCCAAGTCAATCTTCGGCAAGCGCGCCGTAGCCGCCCGCAGGGCATCCTTGGCGCGCGCTGATGCGCGCCCAGTCACAAGCGGCCGACTTGTCGGCCGCCTCTTTAGGTCTGCGAACGCCGGGCAGGGACCGTTATCCTCGGAGGGCGACGGACGCAGGTGTCCGACGCCCAAGGAGGGAACGATGAAGCTCTGCACACGTTCGATGGCCCTGTCGATCGGGATCCTGTGGGGCGGCGCGATGCTCGTCGCCGGCGGGATCGCGGCCTCGCAGGGTGCCCGGGAAGGGGGCTACTACGCCAAGGACTTCCTGCTCGTCATGGCGTCGATCTACCCGGGCTACTCGGGCAGCCCCGCGTGGGGCGACGCGCTGATCGGGGCGCTCTACGGACTGGTCGACGGCGCAATCGCGGGTGCGCTCGTGGCCTGGCTCTACAACCTCTTCGCGGGCGGCGCGAAGCAGAGGGGAGCCCCAGCCTGAGCTCACGCCGGACGAGGGCTACGCCCCTCGACCGGCCCCTCTACGCAGAACGTGCCATTCTCCGCTCGCCGCGGATCTGCGATACGTCGGAGTTCGCACGGTTCTCCGCACCGGACGCACGAGGTTTCCCATGAACGTCGCCGACATCATGACGCCGAGTCCCTCTTCCCTGCCGTCCAGCGCGACGCTGCGCGAGGCCTCGACTCTCATGGCCGAGAAGCACGTGCGCCACCTGCCTGTCGTCGACGACGGCGTGGTCGTGGGCGTCGTGTCCGACCGCGACCTGCTCGAGGCGACCGGAGGCGAGATGGCGGACGAGAAGCACACGCTGTCCGCCGTGATGCGAACGGCACCCACCACGGTCCAGCGCGAGGACACGCTCGTCATGGCCTCGGTCGAGATGGGCGTGGCGAAGATCGGCTGCCTGCCGGTCGTCGACGACGACGGCGCGCTCGTGGGGATGATCACGGAGACGGACCTCATGCGGGAGTTCGCGCTGGCCACCGAGGCCGGCCGGCTCGACGGCGGCGGCCTGGGTCAGGTGTCGAACTACATGACGCGCGACCCCTACACGGTCGGGCCGACGACCACGTTCGGAGAGGCCTACGTCCGCGCGCGCTCGCACGGGTTTCGCCACCTGCCGGTGCTCGAAGGCGGCTCCCTGGTCGGGATCGTCTCCGACCGCGACTTCTGTCGCGAGATCGGGCTCGGGAGCGAGCCGGACCTCGCCGTGAGGGACTTCATGACGCGCGAGGTCCTCACGCTCGAACCGAAAGAGCCGCTCGCCCGCGCCGCGCGGATCTTCGTCGATCACAAGATCAGCGGCCTGCCCGTGGTCGACGAGGGCGCCCTCGTGGGAATCCTCTCGACGACCGACGTCGTGGACCACTGCCTGAACTCGCTCGGCCTGGACTGATCGCGAGGCTCGCGGCGCGCGCTAGAGGTCCGGCCGAGAAGCGGGACCTCGCCGAGGCCGAAGGCCGAGCCCGGCGCGGAGTCGCGCCGTAGCTGCCCGCAGGGCATCCTTGGCGCGCGCTGATGCGCGTCAAGTCAATCTTCGGCAAGCGCGCCGTAGCTGCCCGCAGGGCATCCTTGGCGCGCGCTGATGCGCGCCAAGTCACAAGCGGCCGACTTGTCGGCCGCGTCTCTAGTGATGGACGTGGCCTTCCGCGTCACCGGCAAGAGCAACGGCGCGGTACTCGAGGGGCTCGCCACGACCCTCGCCCTCGAGGATCCGGAACGCGCCGCGCAGGTCGACGCCGGAGACGGACTCGGGCTCCGTTGCGCCGGGCCAGGTCACCTCGACCGATCGGATCGACGTCGCCGCACCGAGGCCGATCTCCTGGCGCAGGCTGGAGGAGCCGAAGCTTCCGCCGGTCCCGACCGTCACGTGAACGGTGCGCTCTCCGGTGGAGGTCGCACAGGTGACCGCGATACGCGCCCCGATAGCGGAGCGATTGGAACGCGTCCCCTCGAGCTCCAGGACGACCCAGGCGTTCCCGTGGCCCGGGTTCTCGAAGAGCGCGTTGGGATAGACGTCGCCCTCGAGCGCGCCGCCCATGACGGCGTAGACGTCCTGGTCCCCGTCGGAGTCGATGTCTCCGAAGGCGATGCCGTGACCCTTCTGCAGGTGGCCGAAGCCGCCGCTCGTCGTCACGTCCTGGAAGCGCTTGCCGCTCGCGTTGCGGAACATCCGGTTGGGCACGATCGAGCGCAGATCGGGATCGCCCGTGCCCAGGTACAGGTCCAGCCAGCCGTCGCCGTCGATGTCCCCGAAGTTGGAGCCCATCGTGAAGAGTACCTTGTCCAGACGCGCCTTCGCCGTGACGTCGCCGAAGCGGCCGTTCCGTCGATTCTTGTAGAGCCGCGGCGTCTCCGCGCCGTGCGGTAGCCCGAGGTAGTCCGCCAGAACGCTCCCGGCCACGCCCCCCTTACCCATTCCGTAGCCGGAGACGAAGAGGTCGAGCCAGCCGTCGTTGTCGTGGTCGAAGAACCACGTCGGAAAGCTCCGCAAGGGCTCCGCGACCCGCGCCTCGCGCGTGACGTCCGTGAATTCTCCGCCGGACTCGTTGCGCAAGAGAATGTTCGGCTGCTGCAATCGTGACGCGTAGAGATCGAGGTCTCCGTCGTTGTCGTAGTCACCGCACGCCACGCCCTTCACCATTCCGACCAGGTCAGCGCCCCACTCGGCCGCCACGTCGCGGAAGGTGCCGTCGCCCTCGCTCCGGAAGACCTCGCACGGGTGAACGGCTTCCCCGAACGACTCGTTGCCCACGAAGAGGTCGAGCCAGCCGTCCCCGTCGAGGTCTCCCCAGGCCGCGGTCTGCGTCGGGTGCAGGCTCAGGAGCCCCGCCCACTCGGTGACGTCCGCGAACGTCCCGTCGCCGCCGTTCGCGAGCAGCGAGTTCGGGTGGCGGCCGCCGTCGGTGGCGGGCGGGAAGCCGAGCCACGCTCCGCGTAGCAAGAGGACGTCCGCGTCGCCGTCGTTGTCGTAGTCGGCGTGGACCAGGTTCAGCCCACCGGTGATTCCGGTCAGTCCCGCTTCCGCCGTGCGATCGGCGAAAGTGCCGTCGGCTCCGTTTCGAAAATAGCGCACGGGATCGCGCATTCCCCATGAGGAGCACAGGACGTCCAGGTACCCGTCGCCGTCGAAGTCCTCGAGAGCCGCGCCGCCCGAGAGCCCGAGCACGTCGAGTCCCAGGCCGGCGGCCGCGTCGGGGAAGCGGCCGACGTCGTACTCCGATTCGAAGACGGTGGGCGGGATCCGCCACGGGTCCGGAACGCCGTCGGGATAGCTCCCGAGCGTCATGGCCGCCACGTTCAGGAGCCAGCGCGACGCCAGATCCTCGGGATCGGCGTCCAGGAGCCGGCGGTAGACGCCGAGCGCCGAGCGAGATCCTCGCGGCAGCCGGTGGACCCCCGCGTCCCGGATCGGGAAGAGACAGGAGTCGATCGTGTGCCCCTCGACGCAGTTCTCCTGTTCACCGAGGCGAATGAAGGCGATCGCGAGGTCCGGATCGAGCACGTCGTCGGGTATCCGCCCGCGCAGGCCTTCGAGGATTTCGACCGCCTCTTCCGTCCGGCCGGCGGCGACGAGCTCCACGGCCAGGAGCCGTTCGAGCTGCGCGCGCTCGGGAGCTCCGGCGCGCTGCCGCGCGACCATCGACCGCAGGTACTTCGCACGCTGCTCGCTGGCGTAGGTGTTGGCCTCTGGATCGGTCGTGTCCGCGATCCGCGAGAGGCGCGCAGCCATCTCGCGCGTTCCGCGGCCGTCCGGGCCCGCGCCGCAGCCGGCGAGGAAGGCCGCGAACACAGCGACGAGCGCGAGGCAGGGCCGCGCTCGCACGACCTCCCTCCCCCACTCCCCCGCACGATCCGGATGGCTGTTCGTCGTCTGCACGTCGGAATTCCGTCCGCAAGGATAGGGTCCGCCAACCGCGTGCTGCTCGCATCCGCCTAGAATGCGTCTCCGATGCAGAGTGACGGAGAGGGCACTCCCGGAGGGGAGTCGACCGGCCGGCTGCTCCGCCGGATCGACGGTGGGGACGACGAAGCCGCGGAGGAGCTCTTCGCGGTCCTCTATGAGGACCTTCGGCGGGCCGCCGGGCGCTGGATGGGTGACGAGCGTACGGCGCACACCTTGCAGCCCACGGCGCTCGTCCACGAGGCCTTCGTCCGGCTCGTCGATAGCGGGCCGAGCGCCGACTGGGAGAGCCGCCGACACTTCTTCCGCGTCGCCGCGCGCGCGATGCGCAACGTCCTGGTCGACCACGCACGCGCGCGCAAGGCCCAGAAGCGCGGCGGCGAGCTCGAACGCCACGGTCTCGACCAGGTGCTCGAGGGCTTCCGGGAGGAGCGGATCGACCTGCTCGAGCTCGACGAGGCCGTCGAGCGGCTGGCCCGGATGGACGAGAAGCTCGCCCGGATCGTCGAGCTGCGCTTCTTCGGGGGCCTCACGGTCGAGGAGGTGGCGCCCATCCTGGGTGTGTCCACGCCCACCGTGCAGCGCGGATGGCGGCTGGCGCGAATGTGGCTCCGCAAGGAGCTCGCGCCCGAGAGCGACTGACCGGGACTCCCGGACGTTTTCGGGATTCCATGATCGGCTCCGGGCGCGGATTCCGCCCCTGGGATCGAGGGCGAGATCCGCCCCACCCCAAGGAGAAGCCCCATGATCCGCTCGATCGCCCTCTTGCTCACCACCCTCGCCCCCCAGAGCCCTCTCTCCGAGGGTGCGGTGGGCCCCACGTTCCGCTTCGGCGACTACGACCGCGACGGACTCGAGGACGTCTACGTCGTGAAGCCGGCCTCGACCGACGCGCTCTTCAGGAACCTCGGCAACGGGGGCTTCGCGGACGTCACGCGGGAGGCCGGCCTGACCGGCATCACGCTCTCGCGCCTGGCGCTGTGGGAGGACTTCGACGGGGACGGGTGGCTCGACCTCTACGTGTGCTCGAGCGAGGGTCGGAGCCGGCTCATGAAGGGCTCGGAGACGGGCCTCTTCGCCGACGTGACGCTACTCGCGGGAGTCTCCCACGCCGACGGCACGGAGCTCGACGCGCGCTGGATCGACTTCGACAAGGACCGCCTCCCCGACCTGCACGTCGTCACGGAGCGCGGCGACCGCCTGTTCCACAACAGGGGAGAAGGCGTGTTCGAGAGCGCCGGGCTGCCGGATCCGATCGGGCTCCAGACTCAGATCACGGGGCTCCTGCGGCACATCCGCCAGAAGGACGGCATCTGCGCGGAGACCGTCGAAAACCAGGCCACGGGAGACTGCGTGGAGGTGAGCTCCGTCCCCGAGCTCGGCTCGCTCCTGCCGCTGTCCCAGGACCTCAACGTCGATCTCCTGGGCAACGTCGGGATCGGGACGACGACGCCCGCGGCCAAGCTCCACGTCGACGGCGACGTCTACGCCGAGGAGATGCTGGTGTCGCTCGCGACCTCGGGCCCGCCGCTGGCCGTCTTCTCGAGCGCGATGGTCCCCAACCTGAACGCGGACCGGCTCGACGGGTTGGAGTCGACCGACTTCACGCAGCTCGGGCAGTCGATCGACGGAACGGAGATCGTGGACGGCACGATCCTCGGCGGGGACCTCGCCAACGGCTCGATCACGAACGCGAAGCTCGCCCAGGGCGCCGTCGAGACGGTCTACATCGCCGACGCCGCCGTGACCGGGCAGAAGATCGGGCTCGGTGAGGTGGACGGCTCGCACATCGCGAGTGGCGCGATCGGCACCCAGCTCATCGCTCCCTCGGCGGTCGACGGCACGCGCATCGCCGTCAACGCCGTGAACTCGACTCATATCGGTATCGACGCGGTCGGGATGAGCGAGCTCGCCAGGGACGCCGTCGATACCGCGCACGTCCTCGACGGTGCGATCACTCCGCGGAAGCTCGACACGTCGGGAGCCCAGTCGGGCCAGATCATGGGCTTCGACGGTTCGCAGGCGGAATGGATCACGGTCGCGTCGGCCACGTGGACGCCGATCACGGCGCTCCCCTACACGATCGACTCCGCCGGGACCTACTACCTGACGGAGAGCCTCACCGGGTCGGTCGGGTTCGACGGCATCACCGTCGAGGTCGATAGTGTCGTGATCGACCTGAACGGCTTCGAGCTCGTGGGGTCTCCCGGAGCGGGCGACGGGATTCAGTGCTTCAGCACCCAGGAGGGGCTGGTCGTCCGCAACGGGACGATCCGCGACTGGGACGATCGCGGGATCTACGGTCGTGACAGCTGCATCATCGAGAACGTCAACGTGTACGACAACGGCTCCGACGGGATCTTCATCCTCGCCAACTCCATCGTCCGCGACTGCGTGGCTCGGGGCAACGGACTCGAGGGTTTCGACGTGAGCAGCTACTCGTCAGTGATCGACTGCGTCGCACGCGACAACGGCGGCGACGGCATCGAGGTCAGTACCGGCTGCGAAGTGCTCCGCTGCAGGTCCATCTCGAACGGTCTGGTCGGAATCGAGTCCGCCACGATCAGCTCCGGGAGCGAGATCCGCGATTGCTACGCCGCCTCGAATACGAGCTACGGGATTCAAGTCTGGGAGGAAGCCCTGGTCGAAGGTTGCTACCTCCGCTTCAACACCGCGGGTGGTATCCGGATGCTCCGCGACAACCTGGTCGTGGGCAATCGCTGCGACAACAACACCGGGGCCGGGATCATTGCCACGTCGGACGGCAACCGGATCGAGAGGAACCACCTGAACAACGACGACCTGGACGTGACCGGTTCACCGAACCTGATCGTGGGCAACAGCGTCCAGGGCGGCGTGTTCTCGATCGCGGGGGGCAACGCCGTGGGTCCGATCCTCAGCGCCTCGGACGTCGCCACGGACGACAGTCCGCACGCCAACTACGACTTCTAGGACGTCACGGAGGCCCCGTCTCGAGCTCGGCGAGCTTGCGGTTCACGACCTCGAGCATCGCGCGCACGTGCCGGAGCTCGGCGAGGTCGGACGGCGCGAGCAGGCCCTCCTGGTCGAGGCCTGCGAGGAGCCGCTCGCACTCCTCGAACAGGTCGAGCGCCTCGCGCAGGGCGGCGGCGCGCTCGGACGCGGGCGCGTCGCCGTCGGGAAGATCGCCGACGGAGAAGGCGAGCCGGTAGGTGTTCACCGAGAGATCGCGACGGGCGAGGGCGTTCGACGGATCGGACGCGAGCTCCTCCTCCCAGAACTCACGCGCGAGTCGGAGCCAGTGGATCGACTCCCGGTTGCGCCGCAACCGGTTGTACGCATAGCCGATGCGGTCGCGCGTGACTGCGAGCTCACGCCGATCGTCGGCATGCTCGGGATCGACCGCGAGGATGCGCAGTCGCTCCTCCTCGGCCCGCAGGAACCAGGGCAGCGCTTCCTCGAACCGCTCCTCGAACGAGAGCTGCTCTCCGAAACGATGGCTGGCCTTCGCCAGCGAGCGGCGCGTCGCGAGATTGCGCGGGTCGAGGTCGACTTGTTCAGCGAAGAGCTCGAGCGCCCGGCCGAGGCGCTCCTGGGCCTCCTCATCGGTGTCGCGCGCCGCCACTTCGGCCTGAGCGTCGGTGAGCACCGTGGCGAGCTGGAGCTCGGCCTCGGCGACCGAGCGCTCGAGCGCGAGGTCGTCCGGTGACGCCGCGATCGCGGGCTCGAGCATCTCGAGGGCGCGTCGCGCGCGGACCTCGGCAGCCGCGATCTCCCCGAGATCGACGAGCCGGGCAGAGAGGATCACGAAGACGTCCGCCGCGAGCAGCGCGGCGCCCGGATCCCCGGCGTGACGTTCGAGTCCGCCCTCCGCGAGCTCGCAGGCCTCTTCGAGGCGCAGGATGGCTTCCTCGTGCAGCCCCACGCTCGCAAGGCAGCTCGCGAGCCATACGCGCGAGAGCGTCCGTTCGCGCGCCGTCGCCGCGCCGTCCGCGATCGACACTGCGTCGCGTGCGGTCTCGAGCGCCGTCTCTCGCTCACCGAGCTGGGCACGCGCCTCCGACTCCGAACGCCGCGCGCCCGCCCGAACGGTCGCGAGGAGCGGATGCTCGAAACCCCGCGCCTCGAGCTCGTCCGCGATCTCTCTCGCGCGCGCGAAGCTGAGGACGGCGTCCGACGTTCGCCCCAGGCTGGCCTGGAATGGACTGCCCTCGGCCTCGCCCAGGCGCACGTAGGCGCGCGCGAGCTCGAGCATGAGCTCCGGCTCTCCGCTCTCCTCGAGCGCGAGCGCCTCGAGGTGCTCCTTCGCGGTGCGCACGACCCGCTCGCGCAGGGGGATCGTCCCGGGCAGGTGCCGGAGCTCGTCGTGGACGTCGAACAGGAAGCTCGTCGCGAGGTCGCGCACGTCGTCGAAGCGGCGCTCCGACACGGCGCGCTGGCGCTGCTCCTCCCGCCAGAACGAGAGACTCGTCGCGAGGCCCAGGGCGAGGGCCAGGACGACGGCGGACCCGGCCGCGAGGGCGAGCTTGTTGCGCCGGGCGAACTTCGCGGCGCGGTACAGCGCGCCCTCCCCGCGGGCGAGCACGGGCATGTTCTCGAGGTGACGGTGGACGTCCTCGGCGAGCTGCTCGACGGAGGAGTAGCGGCGCTCGGGTTCCTTGCGCAGCGCCATCAGGACGATCGTGTCGAGGTCGCCAGCGAGTGCGCGCTCGAGCGCTCGCGGCGTCGTGCCGCGCTGCGCCGCGACCTCGTCGGGCGCCGCCGCCGCACTCGGTCGGGTCGGCTCCTCCTCGCAGACGACGCGATCGATCTCCAGCGGGGAGCGCGACGTGAAGCGATGGAGCAGCCGTCCGGTCAAGAGCCGGTACAGGAGGGCGCCGGCCGAGTAGACGTCCGTCGCGGTCGTCACCGGGAGTCCCCGCACTTGCTCCGGGCTGGCGTACTCGGGCGTGAGGAAGCGCTGGGTCGGGCGCGTCGCCTCGAGCGGTCCGAGGTCCGGGTCGAGCACCTTGGCGAGGCCGAAGTCGAGCAGCACGGGACGGCCCTCGTCCGTGACCAGCACGTTGGAGGGCTTGAGGTCCCGGTGGACGACGAGGTTCCGGTGCGCGTAGCGGAGTGCCTCGCAGACGCGCAGGAAGAGCTCGAGCCGCTCGCGCACCGAGAGCTTCCTGTCGTCGCACCAGCGGTCGATCGGTGCGCCCTCCACGTACTCCATGACGAGGTACGGCAATCCGTCCTCGGTCGCCCCGCCGTCGATCAGGCGCGCTATCCCGGGGTGCTCGAGGCGCGCGAGCACCTGCCGCTCCCCACGGAAGCGGGCGAGCAGATCGTCGGTGTCCATGCCGCGCTTGAGGAGCTTGACGGCGACACGCTGGTCGAACTCTCCGTCCACGCGGCGTCCGAGGAAAACGGCCCCCATCCCGCCAGCTCCGATCTGGCGCGAGAGCTCGTAGGGGCCGACGCGCCGGCCGGCAACGTCTTCGTCGAGACGCGCGACGACCTGCACCTCGAGCCACCCGTCGTCGCGATCCTCGGAGAGGAGGGAGCGCGCTTCCTCGACGAGCCCCGCGTCGCCCCCGCAGGCCTCGGCGAGAAAGGCCTCGCGCTCGGCTCCGGCGAGCTCCATGGCTCGCTCCACCACGTCGCGCAGGCGAGTCCAGCCGTCGTTCCCCATGGCGACCGGCCATCATCGCACGCGATCGCCCACGGGGGCGTCACTGCGGGGCTTCAGCGTTCCGAGTGGACGCTCAGCCGAGCAGGAAGTCCTCCACGGCACTCTCGAGGCCCGAGTGATCGGTGCCGTAGAAGGTCCGGTGCACCTTTCCGGACGCGTCGACGAGGATGGCGGCCGGGATGCCGGGCATGCGGTCGACGAGAGACCACACGTCGTCGCCGCCGGTCAGGGCAGGGAAGGGCGCGTCGCGCTCGGCGATCACGTCGGACCCCACGTCCAGCACGAGCTCGACGACCCGCAGGTGCGGACCGGAGAAGGTCCGGGCGATCTCGTTCCAGAGCGGACGCACGTCGTCGCAGTAGCCGCACGACGTCGAGGACACGAAGAGGAGCACGCCGGCTTCGCTCTCCCCCGCATGGAGCGACGCGGGCCGGCCATCGGCCTCGAAGAGGCCGATCGAGGGGAAGGGATCTCCCGGGATGAGCGTCGGTCGCCGCGTCCGCACGAGCCGTTGCGTGAGCTCGCGGACCTCCGCGGAGAGCTCGCGGTTCTGGAACACCAGCGCCAGGTCGAACCCCGTCAACACGACACACGCGACGACGAGCGCCGGGACGAAGAGCGACCTGCGCTTCGCGTCCGCGCTGAGGGAATGGCCCGGCGCCGGCCGGATGGCGGCGCCGGGCTCCACACGATCGGTCGAGACCACGTGTGCTTGCTTCGTCCTAGAGCGGCACGCAGGTGGTACCGGTCTTCCGCTCGAACCGGATCTTGTCGCAAATGGTCCCGATGAACAGGATGCTGGGGCCACCGATCTTGGTGCAGGACCACTGGAACGTAGGTCCGCAGAGCGGTCCCGGGATCGGGGGCTTCGCGTCCACGCGCGGCGCGGTCAGGGACAGGGATCCCACGAGCAAGGCGGCGGAGACGGAGCCGAACAGCAGCGTCTTCCCGAATCTGCGAATGGCATTCATCGAACGGTTCTCCTTCGTGGTGAGATCGCGTCGACGAGCGGAAGATGTCCGCCTGAGCACCGACGCGACCGGGTTCTGCACTTCTTTGAAAAGTGCAGCTCCACCCCGCGGTCCGTACACGAAACCGCTCCATCCGTAAGGCCCCGCGAGCGTCGCGCCGCCTGGCGCCCGCACTCGCACCTGAAAAGCGCAGGCTTGCCGCATTTTCCACGCCGTTCCCGGCACTCTTGTGACTGGCGCTGGCTCGTGGCCCGGGCCGGAAATCAAAGGCGTGCTATTCTGCACGTACCTTCACCCGCCCCCGGATCCCCCATCCTCCGGAGGTTTCCTTGCTGCCTTCCATCGCCGCGGTCGCACTGGCCACGTGCCTCGCTTCGGCCCTCCCCGAAGACGAGGTGGACACACTCGTCGACGAGCTCAGACGCGGTCGCGACAGCGCCCCGGTCTCCCTCGTCAGTCGCCTCGCGAACCTCCAGACTCGCGAAGCGGCGTTCTCGCTCGTCGAGCTCTACGACGAGTTCGGGAGCTCGTTCATGCGCAAGGCCGTCCTGCGGTCGCTGGCCGTGTTCGACGGCGTCCGCGGGGTCGAGCGGATCGCACTCCAGAAGCTCATCGACGTCGCCATGGCGTCGCCCTCGACGGAGCTGCGCGAGGAGGCGCTCACGAGCCTCGCGGGCTGCGAGCGCTCGGGTCGTGAGTTCCTCGAGCTGATCGTCGAGTCCGCGGCGGATCATCGCGTCCGCGAGCGCGCGATGGAGCTACACACGCAAATTGCACGCAGCGAGGACCACGCCTGGTATCGCGCCCTCTTCCTGGCGCGGCGCAGTGACCCGGGCTCGGGCATCGCCACGACCTATCGTCCGACGGGTCCGATCCGCGCCCAGGCCTTTGCCGTGATCCGGGGGGAGCTCGGCACGGAGGAGCTGGACGCGGCGTCGCGGGAACCGCACCGCGAGGTCCGGATGGCGGCGCTGCGCGAGTTGTGGGCCCGCGGCGAGGCGATCGGTGCCGAGACCGCGGCCTACGTCTGGCGGGCGGAGGGCGAGTGGGCAGAGAACCGGGCCGAGGCCGCCCGGATCCTCATCGACGTACAGGGCCAGGAGGCTGCTCGGCGCGTGCTCGACGAGGCCACGCGCAAGAGCGCCCGCCCGGACGTCCTCGGCGCCCTGGTGCCCGTGTTTCGCGAGCTCGACGATCCGAAGATCGTGAAGCAGATCCAGACGCTCCTGAAGAGCAAGAAACCGGAGCAACGGATGTTCGCGCTCGAGGTGCTCGGCGACCGGGACCTGAAGGGGGTCGACCGGAGCATCAAGAAGCTCCTGCGCGACGACACGGAAGTCGCGCTGCGCGCAGTCGAGATCCTCCTCGAGCGCCGGGACGAGGATGCCGAGGACGAGCTGAGGCGGCTCGTCGACAAGGCCGCGCAGTCACGCGTCGCCGCGGGGGCTGTCGCGGGCCTGGACCGGCTCCTCGGAGCGTCGAACGAGTGGATCGAAGACCTGCGCGAGCTCCTCGATCACGACGAGGTCCAGGTCAGGAACGCCGCGCTGTCCGCGCTCGTCGGCCGGGACGTGCCCGATGTCCGGGACGTGCTCGTGACCACACTTCGCGAGGGGCACTGGTCCACCCGCCAGGTGGCACTCCGCGCGCTGGGAGAACGACGGACCGCAGACACGGTGGGGATCCTGATCGATGCGCTCCCCGAGGCCCAGGGCAGATTGCGCCAGGACCTGGCACACGTCCTCGAGAACCTGACCGGGCAGCGCATCGGTGCCCGGCCCGAGGCATGGCTCGAGTGGTTCGCGGGCCTGGAAGGACCGGCGCCCGTCTTGACGGCGGAAGAGGCCGAGCGACTGGCCGAGTTCGATCTGGAGCGGCGCGAACGGGAGAGCAGTCAGGCGATGTTCTTCGGCGTCAAGATCTACTCCACGCGCACGGTCTTCGTCATCGACGTGTCGGGCTCCATGGAGGAGCCCACGCGGGGTCGCTACGCGGAAGAGGGCGGTGAGCCCCGGCTCGACGTCGCGAAACGACAGATGATCTCGTCCCTGCGCGAGCTCGAAGGATCGAGCCTCGTCAATGTCATCGCGTTCGCGGGATCCCCCCAGCCCTGGCGGAAGGCCGCCGTGGAGCTCGACGCCCGTGCGCTCGACAAGGCCGTGGAGTTCATCGAGGCGTTCGAACCGAGCTTCACCGGAACCAACGTCCACGGAGCACTCGAGGTCGCGTTTCAGGAACCCGACGTCGACACCATCGTGCTCCTCTCCGACGGCTTGCCGATGCGCGGTCGCGAAATCGATCCCGACCGCATTCGCGACGAGGTCCGCGAGTGGAACCGCTACCGCCACATGGCGATCCACGCCATCGCCATCGGCGGAGGTCTGGACCTGCCGAGGGGTTGGCCGCCGACTCCGGCGGGACGTACGTCCACATCCCGTGACGAGTCAGGCGCCCTTGCGCGGCAGGACGACCGTGAACTTCGAGCCGTGCCCGACGGTGCTCTCGATCTCGATCCTCCCCTGGTGGGCGCGAGCGACCCAGTCCGCGATCGAGAGGCCGAGCCCCACGCCGGGAACTCCGTTCGCCCGCTCCGACGAGACCCGGCGGTAGCGCTCGAAGACCTGGGACACCTCTTCCTCCGGAATCCCGATCCCCGAGTCGGCGATGCAGACCTCGATCACATCGCCCTTCTCGGCCGTCGAGATCTTCACGGTCCCGCCGGGGGGCGTGTACTTCACGGCGTTGTCCAGCAGGTTGTCGAAGAGCTGACGCAGCCAGTGAGGGTCACCCTCCACCATGCAGTCCTGGTCGTCGTCCACCTCAACCTCGACGGCGACGTCGTCGTTTCCGCGGAAGTGAACGGCCTCGACGCTGTCGACGAGGACGGCGCCGAGGTCGACGCGCCGGGTCTCGAGAGAGACCTGGCCCGTGTCGGTCTGCGACATCACCAGGAGGTTCTCCACGATGCGAGTGAGGTGGCGCACCTCGAGCAGGGCCTGATTCATCACGCGCCGGTACTCGTCGCTGGTGCGCTCCTTCTCGAGCGCGACCTCGAGGCTCGCCGTGAGCGAGGTCAGGGGTGTCCGGAGCTCGTGGGAGGCGTTGGCGTTGAACTCACGAACGCGCTCGAAGGAGAGCGCGAGCCGTTCGATCATCTGGTTGAAGGCGTGGCTGAGCACGACGATCTCGCGTGACCCCCCCTCCACCTCGATCTGGTCGTTGAGCTGGTTCACGTCCATGGAGCTCGCCGATCGGACGATGCTGCGGAGCGGATTCAACGCGTTGCTGATGATCCACGCGCCGACACCGATCGAGATCAGGAGGACCATCGGCGCCACCGTCAGGATCACGACCTGGAGACTGCGCAGAGTCGAGCTCACGTCCCCCAGGTTCTCGCTCACGCGGACGAGGTAGTGCCTGCCGTTGCGGCCCTGGAACACCCCGCTGGCGATCCGCATTGCGCCCGTGCCCTCGTGGCCGTGCGCATCGTGCTGTAGCTCGTCCTTCGATTGCGTCGTGAGCCAGATCTCTCCCATCTCGACGCTCGCGGGCCGCGGCTCGACCTCCTCGGCCGGCACGAGCGTCACGTCGAGCCCGAGCTCGTCGATGTGCTCTCTGAGGTGAGACTCGCCGGCGGTCTCGTACTCGTCGTAGTCGGACACCATCTGTCCGACCTGGCGACAGCCCTCGGTCAGGTCTTCGTCGTGATGACCCCGGAGTCGGTGACCGACGATCAGGAAGAGCGACAGGGAGAGGACACCGAGCGAGACCGTGAGCGCCGCCGACTGCCACAGGACGAGTCGCCCGAGGAGCGACGTCTCCGACCTCAACCCTCCCTCCGCAACACGTACCCCACGCCCCGGATGTTGTGGATCAGCTTCGTCGCGTACTCCTTGTCGACCTTGCGGCGCAGGTAGGTCATGTACACGTCGAGCACGTTCGAGGTCAGCTCGGTGCCCCAGACGTGCGTCGCAATCGACTTGCGCGAGACGACTTTCTCAGCATTTCGCAACAAGAACTCGAGCAGGGTGAACTCCCTGGCGCTGAGCGAGATCTCGTTCCCCGACCGCGTGACGACGTGCGACGACGGGTTCAGGGTCAGGTCCTCGAACTCGAGTGTCGGCGGGGTCGAGATCTCTCCTCGACGCAGGAGCGCGCGCACGCGCGCCAGGAGCTCGGCCAGCGCGAACGGCTTGGTCAGGTAGTCGTCCGCACCCAGATCCAGTCCCTCGACACGGTCTCCGACGGCGGCTCGCGCGGTCAACATCAGGATCGGGATGTTCGAGCCGGCTTCCCGGAGCCCGCTGCACATGTCGTCTCCGCTCAGCTTCGGCAGCATCCGGTCCAGGATGATGAGGTCGTATTCCTCGGCCTCCGCGTGCTCCATTCCCTGAACGCCGTCGCTCGCTACCCGGACGGCGTAGCCGACCTCCTCCAGACCCTTTTGCAGGGATTGAGCCACGACCTTGTTGTCCTCGACGATCAGAATCCTCAACCGATACCCCCTGGGATGCTGGGGCAGTAGTGTAGGTCCGCTCCGCGTATGACCCTCACACCGGGGTTCATTCTAAGGCCACTCTAACCGGAACGAGAGGGCGCCGATCGGGGTCGCGTCTCAGCGTCCGGAGCGCGCCACCTCGTGCGCGAGGATCGCCCGCGCCAGTACGTTCCCCATGACCTCGTTCGCGAAGTCGTTCGGGTGCTGGTCGCCGAGCTCGCCGTCCTTCCAGTGGCTGTAGGCACGGTGCCAGTCCATGGCGCTCCTCTTCCCGAGCGTCAGGCTGTCGAGGAGCGCGGAGTGGGCATCGACGACGATGTCGGCTTCGATGCCGGCGAGATCCTCGAAGTCGGAACGGTCGGGCCCGACGTCGATCACGAACAGGACGAACTGCGCCCCGGACCGGCGACAGAGGTCGGCGATCTCGCCGTACACGGAATCCACGATCTCCTGCCGATCCGCGAGCGGCGGAGGCACATGGCCCAGGGAGCTCTTGATGCGGAGCGCCGCAACGTTGAAGTCGTCGTGCACGAGGAGCGGGAGACCGACGCGCACGAAGAAGGATGCCCAGCCTCCCTCGGCCCTCCCGTACTCCCACATCGGCAAGTCGAAGTTCACGCTCTCGAACACCGGCGGCGCCACGCTGACGGCGCCGTCCGCATCGGTCATGTAGGGCACGGGGACGAGCGCACCGCGCATCTGCGCGAACCGGATCGTGGCTCGGCCGACGATCAGGGGCGAGTACTGAACGACGACGTAGTCCGGTTTCAGCTCCGGGATCCACTCGCGAGCCTGCACCAGCATCTGCGCGAGTCCATAGGAGCCCATCCCCGCATTGAGCGCGGTCCCCCCCAGGGACTCCGCCGCGCGAACGGGGAACGTCTCACCCGGGGTCAGCAGGTACCCGTACGTGAACGAGTCTCCGAGGAAGAGCATCCGCGGCTCGGGCAGCGGCTCGTCGCGGTCCTTCTGATTCAGAGGGACCCGAAATCCGAGGCGATCGAACGAGGCCAGCTCGCTCGTTCCGGTGAGTGGCACCGATGCGAAGCCCAGGTCCGGGTGAACCGCGGACAGGTAGGGTGTCCGCGGTCTCTCCCGAGCCGAGTCGTAGAGCTCGTTCGACCGGATCACGAGAGCGACGAGGTAGGTGGCGACGAGCCCCGCCAGTGCCCCGATGGAGACAGCGAGCAGGGTCCGGCGCACGCGGGCAGGCGCCCGATCCCCGCTCGCGGCGGGTCCCGTGTCCGGGTGCCGTGCCATCGGAGGAGTATAGGGTCGGCCCCGAAGCCCTCCGGCGGCGCGCGGGACGGGATCCCGTCCTTAATAAGAACGAGAGCGCCCCGACGCGGCCTGATAGATAGGGGCTGGACATGGCACCGGGTCCGGCGGGTACTCTGTGCTCTGCAGAGAGGAGCGAGGGCGGGAGCAGGAACCAGGAGAGAGATCGTGAGACGCAGGGGCCCACCAGCGGCCCCTACTGACTCCGTTCCCTCCCGTGCTGCTACCCTCTTTCCCGACGAGCAGCGCTCCGCGCGACGACGGCGTCACCGGGGAGCGTCGCATCCCGTCACCCGAGTCCGGGTGACCTCACCGAATAGAATTCTCATGATCCGCGTTTCCGAGCCTCTCCGTTGTTTGGACAGGTAGCAGAACGCAGACGACGAAGAGGAAACTCATACCAATGGGTAACAGGCTGTACATCGGCAACCTCTCCTGGGACACCACCCAGGACACGCTCCAGGCCCTTCTCTCCGAGAACGGCCGCACCGTCAAAGACCTTCACTTCGTGACCGACCGCGACACCGGCAGGCCCCGCGGGTTTGCTTTCGCCGAGTTCGGGAGCGAGGCCGAAGCCCAGGCGGCCATCCAGGAGCTGGACGGCAAGGACCTCGACGGCCGCAACCTCAAGGTCAACGAAGCCCAGCCGCGTCCCGAGCGGGGCGGCGGCGGCGGCGGTGGCGGCGGCGGCCGTGGCGGTGGTGGCGGTGGTGGCGGCGGGCGCTGGTAAGCGCTGATTGCCGCAAGGCTCGCGCCCGTGAAGGCACGAGCCGTTCGGAAACGAGGACCGTGGGCTCCCGCCTGCGGTCCTTCTTCGTTTGAGGCCGGAGACGCGCGCCGCTTCCTCAGCCGGCGGCTCGAGCCCGGGCAGCGTCGCCGCCGCGCAGGACGCCCTCGGTGACGTCCATCTCGAACCCGTGGCCGTCGCGGACGAAGACGTTCGTACCGTCCTGCTCGATGACCAGCGACTCGAGTCGGGTCGACGTGGGCAGGATGTAGACGATCACCGTCCCCGAGGCCAGCGCGATCAGTTTCGTGCGCTCGCCGTCCTTGCGCTTGAACTCACCGCGGTATCCGTCGCGCATCCAGGTGTGACCGCCGACCCGGGCGACGCCTGCGTCGTAGTCCTCGATGACTCCGACGAAGTAGCGGCCGTGATCGAGCTCGAAAAGACGTCGGTGACTGATGAGGACCTTGGCTCCGTTGTCGAGGATCATGGCATTTCTCCTGGGGGTAGGAGACCCCCCAGGAGTACTCGGCACGCAGCCCGCCACGACTTGAGCGCGGTCAGTCGCCGGCCCCTCCACCCTTCGTTGCGACGCCCAGATCCACGCCGGCCGACGTGCGGAGACTCGACGCGGTGCCCGCAGTGATGTCGAACACGCGGTCGAAGCAGACCATCCCGCTCTGCGACACGACGACCTCGATCGAGGTCCCCGGTGAGGTGACCGGGACTCCCCCGCTCGAGAACGGGTCCAGCACGACGCCGTTGCGCGCGAGGCAGAGGTCCATCGCCTGGACCGGGCCCGCGAAGCCCTGAACGACCGAGTAGTCGCCCGTTCCCGTGAAGCGATCGATGGAGCTCAGCTTCCAGTCGACGTTCGTGATCGAGTAGTTCTGGATCGTCCCCAGGTCCTCGAGCAGCACGAGGTCGAAGGAGCCCTTCACCTTGCGGGGCACGGTGATCGGGCACAGGCAAGGCGGATAGCACCCCTCCTGGAACGTGGTTCCCGAGAGCATGTAGTGCTGGATGAACTTCTTCGGCGCCGGGTCGGAGTCGATGATGAACGACCGGGCGTAGCAGAAGTCGCCGTCGCCGACGGAGATGTCGATGCTCGGGAAGGTGTTCGGGTCGGGCTGCGTGCCGCTCACGAACTTCACGGCCGGGGCGCCGCCCACCGTCAGCTCGAGCTCCATCTCGTGGAACTTGCCCAGCGGGGTCGAGGTCCGCGTGTAGACACCGGAGCCCTTGACCTTGGTCAGGGTGCCCAGCTCGTCGACCGTCCAGTTGACCTGCTCGATGGCGTACTGCTGCACGATCGGGCTGACGGCGACCGCCCGCATCGTGAACGTCCCCTTGATGTTCGGATTGAAGAACACGGGACACAGGCAGGGCGGAATGCAGCCCTCGGAGTGCCCCGACCCCGCGCCGAGGCGATAGATCGTCGCCTTCTTCTGGGCCGGAATGGGCGAGACGGAGGGAGCGGTCGCGGGGGCCGCGAACTGTGACCAGGCCGTACCGCTCACGAGCATGAGCGCGGCCACCAGGGTGAGGACGAGGGGGCTCTTCTGGATCATCGGGCGTTCCTCCTTGGATGGCATCCGACCTGGAGTATGACTGCGGGCGCGGCAACCGGACAGGCGAACTCGGTGGAGTGCGCTCGCCTCTCCGAGAGAGGTACTTCCCATTATCGAGATAGATCCGCTCAGCAGGCGTCCGCCGGCCTCGCCACGCCAATGGAATCCGCGTCCGGACCCTTCCGCGTGTATGCACGGTCTGCGGATTCGACGAGCACCCCATGACAGCCGTTTTCTCCGGTAGGATGCTGTGTGGGCGGTCCGCCCCTTCCCGAATGTCGTGCCTCGCGTTCTCGCTCGTTCTCCTCGGACTCACCTCCGCTTCCGGAGGAGTGAAGACCGACACCTTCAAGAACGTGGGCCTGCGGATTCGCCGTCCGAACACCTACGACCAGATCCCCGTCGCTCCGAATCAGGAGAGGGTTCTGCTGCGCTACGTCGAGCGGCCGGAAAAGGGCTTCGAGTTCCTGGTGTCGTACATGCCGAGCGTCGTGATCATCGACCTCGACGGCTCGTCGACACTCGAAGCCGCACAGGAGCAAACGGCGAGGTACTTGCCGAACCATTCCCGTGTGAAGTGGAGACTGGGGCCCGCTCGGAAGACGTCGGAGGGAGACTTCGAGAGCGAGGTGAGCGAGCATCCGCTCTTCGCGGAGGGATTCGGGGGCGCGCAGGTCGGCTCGGCCTGGATCGTCCGCGGTGAGGAGCGCGTGGTCGCGATCGGAGGGGTCGGGATCGAGAGGTACAGCGACGCCCACAAGGGGTGGCGCAAGGCCGCGGAGGAGGTTCGTTTCCTGCGCATCGACGAGCCCGACCTCGAGAAGATCGCGGCGTCCTACGAGAAGAAGGGTCTGAGGAAGGGGAACTACCGGGCGCGTGTGAGGAAGTCCCTGCTGCGAGGATGGAAGTACGAGGACACCGAGAACTTCATCGTCGTCTACAACGCGGGTAATGCTGCGCAGATCAAGAAGATCTGCCGCGACATCGAGATCCTGCGGACCGAGTTCACGCGCGTGTTCCCGCCCAAGGAGGACATGGACCGCATCTCCACGGTGCGGATCTGCCACGACCTGGCGGAGTATCTGGCCTACGGGGGATCCCTGGGGAGCGCGGGGTTCTGGAGCTCGGACCTGCGCGAGCTCGTTCTCTTCGCCACCGGCAAGGGACTGTCGAACTGGACCCAGGCCGACACGCGCGGAGTCGTGTATCACGAGGCCTTCCACCAGTACGTGCACGACGCCATCGGCGGGTTCGAGCCCCACATGTGGTTCAACGAGGGCTTCGGGGACTACTTCTCCGGTGCCGCGATTCGCAACGGTGAGGTGGCTGCGATCCGCACGGCGGACTGGCGCCTGCCGATCGTCAAGTCCGCCCTCGAGGAGGACGAGCTCATCTCCTGGGAGGAGCTCCTCACCTACGATCGCGAGCAGTTCTACGACGACGACGACGTCTCGATGTGCTACGCCCAGGCGTGGTCGATGATCTACTTCCTGATGCGCGCCCCGTCCGTCGAGGAGCGGAGCGAGTGGAAGGAGATCATCCCCGAGTACTTCTCCACGCTGCAGACCGTGTACGAGAAGGGGCTCGCCGAGCTGGAGGGGCGCACCGTCACCAACGACGCCGAGGAGCTCGAGAAGGTGATGGAGGCGGCGAGGGCGGAGGCTCACCAGGCGGCGTTCGGTGACCTGGACCTCTTGGAGCTGCAGGCGGCCTGGCTGGAGTATCTCGAGGACCTGTGACCCGAGCTCAGTCCACGTAGCCCAGGGCCTCGAGCGCCTCGAGCATGTCCTCCGGCGGCTCGAAGGTCGTGCTCGAGTCGACGTCCGTGAGACGCTCGATCGCGGAGAGCAGCGAGAGCAGGCGTCGCGGCCGCTCGTCCGAGTCGGAGTACACGTTGTCGAGCTCTCCCGGGTCGCCCGAGAGGCGGAAGTACTCGAGCACCGCGTCCTCGAGCCCCGAGTCGATGAGCTTCTCCTCCAGCGACTGGAGCGCGCGGCCCTGGACGATGGAGCTGTGGGGAAACTCACCCAGCAAGAGCCGACCGGGTCGCGCTTCTCCCGCCAGCGTGTCGAGCAGGCTCGTGCCGCGGCAGTGCTCGGGCGCCTCGGCGCCCACGAGGTCGAGCAGGGTCGGGAGGACGTCGACGATCCCCACCAGGTCCGTGACGCTCCGGCCGGCCGGCAACCTCCCCGGTGCGCGCAAGATGAGCGGAATGCGCAGGAGCTCGTTGTAGAGCGAGTTCCCGTGCTCCTCGAGACCGTCGTGCTCCCAGAACCCTTCGCCGTGGTCGGAGAGGATCACCTGGATCGAGCTCCGGTCGACGCCGGCCGCGCGCAGGTCGGCGAAGAACGTGCCGAGCAGCTCGTCGGTCCGCCGGATCTCGCCGTCGTACATGTTGATCATGCCCTCCCGCTCGGCCTCGGTCTCTCCGACCGCGGGCGGCCCGAACTCGGTGGCGAAGGGCGCGGGCGCCGCGTACGGGCGGTGCGGGTAGATCAGGTGAACGTAGAAGAGCCGGCCGCCGGGCCGGCGCTGGTGCAGGAGGCCGCGCAGCTCTTCGAGCACCGTCTCCGTCGGAGTCTGGCGCCAACCGTCCATCGGACCCAGAGCGGCGTACATGTGGTTGAAGACGTCGAAGCCGCGCCCGAAGCGCGTCGCGCGGATGCCGGGGTGGTCCGAGGCCGCGACCGTGAAGTAGCCCTCGTCCGCGAGGAGCTCGGCCAGGGTGCGAACGCCGTCCGGCAGGACCTTCTTGATGATGTCCTCGTGCAGCCCGGGCTCCCAGAGATCGGAGGGATGGAGGCCGGTGAAGAGCGCCGCGATCGAGGGATCGGTCCACGGTGCGGCGGAGAAAGCGTTCTCGAAGCGCACGCCCTCCGCGGCGAAGGCGTCGATGTGGGGCGTGGTCTCGCGCTCGTAGCCGTAGCACGACAGGTGATCGGGACGCAGCGTGTCGAGCAGGAAGACGAAGACGTCGGGACGCTCGTCGCGGGGCGGACCGACGAAGAGGTTGCTCCAATGCACGAGCGCACCCTCACCGGCTCCCCACGCCGCCAGCTCGAGGTAGATCTCGCGACCGGAGAAAGGCGAGAGGTCGAGGGTGTAGTCCTCCCAGGCGGCGGGGTCGGGCTCGAGCTCCTTCTCGATCAGGAGGTGCTCCTCTCCGTCCACGACGGCGCGCACCGAGACCGAGGCCGGACCCTCGCCCGCGCCGCTCCTGTTGAGTCCGAACCACAGGCGCCCGTCCTTCGGGACGCGGAACGCGGAAGCGATGCGGTGCGGGAGGGGTCCTCCGACGGTGCTCCGGTACTGGCCGTCGAGACCGACGCCGCGGACCTCGATCTCCTCGGACGGAGAGGTGGAGAGCGGATGCGCGAGCAGCCGGAACGGCCTGTCGCCCGGGTCGAAGGCGGGTGCCGTTCCCAGCTGGGCCGCGGGCACGAACCGGCCGGACAGCCACAGCGCGATCCCAAGGACCACTGCCACCAGCGCAAGGAGCGCCGGGAGCGCACGCCCGCGGCCGGGCACGCTCAGCGCCCCTGCTCGACGAGCCAGCGCGCGAGCCTCTCGTCGAGGTACGTGGCGTCGTAGCCCAGCACCTCCTCGAAGGCGGGTATCGGACTCGTGCCGCCCTCGATGAGATCCAGGATCTTGCCGGTCGCGCCGGGATGGCCCTCGAGCAGGTACGCCGCGAGCGCATAGGAGTGCACGACGTCGCGCGTCACCATGGCGCTGAGCTTCTTGCCTACCAGGAACGCCAGCCGAGGCGGACGCTCGCCGTTGAGCAGGGCCGCTGCCTCGGCGATCCAGTTGTCGGCGTCCGTGAGCTCCTTCGTCGTCCCGGCGTCGGATGCCCTGGCCTCGGCGTCCACGACGAACAGGGTCATGCGCGTTCCGGTCAGCCGATAGCTGAGATAGAGCCCGAGGCCCTCCCAGACCCAACCCTGCTGGACCGCGTTCGGCCAGCGCTCCCTGGACAGGGTCGAGATGGTCAGCCGCGCGATCGCGTCCTTGCGCTCGACGCTCGTATCGCACCACGCGCCGAGCTGCGCGTCGCCGACGACGGCACTGGCGAGGCTGGCCATGCGCTGGCGGTCCGAGCTGCCCAGCCGGTAGTAGTTCGACACGAACGTCTGCCCCACGTCCCGTCCACCGAACACGTAGACCTGGAAGCCCTCCGGCAGGACGGTGTCGACGCCGAGCGTCGATCGAAAGAACGCGCCACTGGAGTGCACGACGTTCGCGATGCTCCCGGCTTCCGCCGCCGTGGTCGTGGCGTACACGCGGACGACGTCGTTCGCAACGGAGGCCGTGAACTGAACGCCCAGATCGCGGTCCTTCGGATCGACCTCCGTCGGTGTGGGCGCGGGTGCGCCGACCTGCAGCTCGCCGGCGAGCGCGCGGAGCTCGGGTCGCTGGCGTGCGCTCGTCTGCGTCTCCAGGAGGACCCAGCCCTCGCCCTCCGGGGCGGGAGCCTCGCCGAGGAACTCGCGGACGGAGGCCACGTCCGGAGCGACCTCGATCAGGCGCTTGGCCTCGGTGCGCCTGCGCGCGAGGGGCAGCGCGCTCTCCTCGGAGAGGATGAGCTCGAGGGCGGCCTCACCGAAGGCGTTGTATGCGTCGCGCTGCCGCGTGCCCCCCTCCGCGGCGAGCTCCTTCGACTTGTCGTTGGGGCGCCGGTACTTCCCGATCCGCACCCACTCCCCGCTCTTCTGCTGGAACTGGAGCCACTTTCGCGCCTCCGCGTGGTCGGGCCGCAGCTCGAGAACCCTCTCGTAGGTCCGGTCCCGCTCGCCGTACACGCGGCTCTTCTGGCACCAGCGAGCGACGTCGACGAGCGCGCCGACGAGCCCCTCCTCGAGCTCCGCGCGGGCCGTCTCGAAGGCGTCCGGCGGAGCGCCTTCCACGGCGCTGGCGGTTCCGAGGACGAGACAGGCTGAGAGCAGGATCGCGGTCGCGCGGGTCACGGGACACCTCCGTCAAGGAATGGGGAGCGAGACCGGCGACGAACGCGGGTTTCGCTCCCAGATTCTAGCGAGGCGCCGTCCCGGCGCGGTCGTGCTCAGTCCCCGGTCGGGAAGGTGCCGAGGTCGTAGAGCAACAGGACGGGCTCCTTCCTGGAACTCACGCGGACCACGAGCGCCCGCTTCCCCGTTCCGAACAACCCCTCCAGGAAGTAGGCGTCGTGGGCAGCACCGCGCCGCCCGGCCGGCCAGCCCAGGGCCCCGATGAGCGCGCCGTCACTCCCGGAGAGGATCCAGGCCGAGTCGGGGGAACCGGAGCCGCCGACGAGCACGTCGGGGACGCCGTCTCCGTCGGCGTCGCCCACTCCGAACACGCACTTGGCGATCCAGGGACGGCCCCCGTCGCCGTAGACGGTCCAGAGCTCGTCCCCGTCCCGCCCGGAGATCATGGTGACGTAGCCGAACCGGGTGATGGAGACGCTCCGGACGGAGGGAACCGATCCACTGATGTTTCCCGGTGCCGCGACCGCGAAGTCGGAGATCCCGTCCCCGTCCACGTCTCCGACGGCGGCGACGTCCTCTCCGAAGTAGTCGTCGTCGAACGTCCCGCGCGTCGTGTACAGGATCTCGCGCGACCTCCCGGAGAGAAGGTGGACCGCGCCGGGACGAGCGTCGTCGCGGGACTTCTCCGCGGGGAACCAGCCGGGGTCCGCAACGAGCAAGTCGACACGCCCGTCTTCCGACGCGTCGTCGATCGGCGTCACGCAGTAGCCGAAACGAGCCGAGCGCCACGGCCCGCGGATCTTCCACTGGCACAAGCCCGTCTCCGACGAGAACGCGCGCAGCGACCCGCGCTCGCCATCGTCGGGAGCGCCGATCAGGACCTCCACCGCTCCGTCGCCGTCGAGGTCCACGATGGCTTGTGGGAAGCGGTCGAGGAACAGGAAGGCTGACTTCGCGAAGTGCTCGTTCGTCAGGTCGTGATGGAGCTCGCGCTCGTGGCGGCCGGCGATCGCCAGCAGGAGGCCGGAGGCGACGTCGTCCACGCCCGTCACGAGCGATCCGCTCATTGGTCGGGTCCACGACCGATGGGCCCGTTGCTCGAAGGGCGGCGAGAGGCCCCACGAGAGCTCGACGAACCCCGCGATCGGTGGGCCGGCCGACTCGGTCAGCCGGACGACCTCTCCGTCCCGCTTCCACGCAGCACGCTCCCCGTCACCGGCGAGGTCCGCTAGCACTCCCGTCTCCTCCTCCAGCTCGACGACGGCCGCCGGGAGGATCCGCGGATACGCGTCCGCCCCGAGGCTCGAGAACGGTATCCACGACGTCGGGATCTCGTGGCTCCTCGAGCGGGAGCAGCCGGAGCCGATCGCCACGAGGACCGCGAGCGACGCAACGGCGCGGCGCATGCCTAGGAGCCCGTTGAAGAAGTGCTTCGGATGCCAGGATGGTGGCATCCGCTTCGTCGTGGTGCCTGGAACCGCAGGCGAAGCCGTAGCTTCGGCGAGGATTTCAGGTGCCGCGACGGAGTGGAGGGCGCCGTTCTGGCGCCGGATGACTTGTTCAACGGGCTCCTAGGGCCGGCGACCGACGGCGCAGGGCAGGGCGTACCAGATCGCCGCGTCGGGGCGGCGGCTCCAGCGATCGTAGGCGGCGAGAGCGGCGTCGAAGCGCTCCGGCGTCCAGCCCGTGTTCGCAAGCATCGTCGCGTGAGCCGTCGAGCACGCGTTCGTGTCCCTCGAGCTCGAGCTCCTCGAGGCACGCCTCGTTCAGGAGCCCGTTCATGAGCTCCAGCCGCGCCTGCTCGTCGGGGTCGGCACCGTGGATGTAGACGTCGTCGGCCACGTCCGGCGTATCCTAGCTCGCGAACATGATCCGGTGGATCCGGTCCGCTCCCGACTGGCTCGAAGTCGTGGTCGTCCTCGCCGTCACGATGGGATGGCTCGTCTGGACCTCGACGATGCAAGCCCTGGGCGGGAGCGGGGACGGGTACGTGATGACCTCGAGCTCCGCGCTGGGTCTGGTCGGCTACGAGGTCGCCGTAACGGCCGTCGCACTGGGACTCCTGCGACTACGCGGCAAGTTCGCGAGTCACTACGGCTGCAGCGTGTCGGGACGCCTCCTCGCAGCGGGGGTCGCGCTCGCCTTCGCGTTCTACGCCGCATTCGTAGTGGGCTACTTCGCGACCCATGGCCTGTTCGGCGCGAGCGCCGTCCGCGGCGTGCCGCTCGAGAGCGAAGTCGCCCTCATTCCGCTCCTGCTCCTCGTGATCGTGAACCCGTTCTTCGAGGAGCTCTTCGCAGCCGGCTATCTGATCACGACGCTCCGGCGCTTCGGTCCCCTCGTCGCCGTGGCGGCGAGCGTCGCACTGCGCATGAGCTACCACAGCTACCAGGGACCGCCCGGGTTCATCATGTCCCTCACCGGCGGAGTCCTCTTCGGACTGGTTTACTACCGCTGGAGGCAGCTCTTCCCGTTGATGGTCGCCCACATGATCCTGGACGCCGTCGGACTCTTCATGCGGTCGGGCTAGAGGCGCAGACCCAAGAGGCCGTGCCTCCCGAGGCCGAAGGCCGAGCCCGGCGCGGAGTCGCGCCGTTGCCGCCCGCAGGGCATCCTTGGCGCGCGCTGATGCGCGCCAAGTCACGCGTGGCCGCCTTGTCGGCCGCGCCGCTAGGACTCCAGGTCCTGGACGGGCTCGCCGTCCTCGAGCAGCCAGGAGTCGACCTCTTGGGCCAGGACCTCTTCGGCCTTCGGCTCCTCGACTCGCGTCGGCAGCGCGGCCGGCGTCTCGTCGAGCTCGTCCTTGGTGAGGTTCGTCTCGAGCTCCTCGAGCAGCGGCTTGAGCTGCGAGAGCATCTGCTGGGCCGCCTCGAAGCTCGAGAAGTGCTCGGCGAGCTTCGAACGCTGCTTCTCGACCTGACCGTTGGCCGACTTCCAGTTGTCCTCGAGGTCCTGCAGTCGGGACTGGTGCGCCTCGAGCTCCTCGACCTTGCGGTCGCGCTCGGCGGTCACGTGCTCGAGCTCCTGCTCGACCTTGGAGAGCTCCTGCGCGCGCTCTTCGAGGCGCTCGTCGCGCTCCTTGACCTCGGCATCCCGGGCCTCGAGCTCGGTCTGGTGCTCGACGTCACGCGTGCTCATCTCCTCGATGCGGCTCTCGAGCTCCGCGATCTGCTCCTCGAGCGACTCCGTGTCCTGCGTCCGCTCGAGCCGGGCTTCTTCGCTCTCCCTCAGGCGCTGTCCCAGGGCGGCCACCTCCTCGGCGCTGACCTGGGCGAGGGCGTCGTGACGATCGCGCCACTCGCTCATCTCCGTCTCGGAGCGCTCCAGACTCGAGCGCAGCTCGTCCGCCTCGGACGCGCGTGACTCCATCGTCTCGGCGCGCCGCTCGAGCTCGATCTCGCGCTCGCGGTGGGCCTGTTCGAGGGCGTCCTGCGCCTCCTCGAACTGCTCGCGATCGCGTTCGCGCACCGCGAGCTCCTCGACGAGCGGCTCGAGCTCCTCGATTTTCTCCATCAGGTCCACGAGGCGCTGACTCTTGTCGGCGATCTCGGTCAGCTGCTCGGCTTGACGTCGCTCGAAGGTTTTCTCGAGGTCCCACAGCTCAGGCGCGTCGACGCGCATGAGGCTGTGCTCGGGCATTTGCGGTTCGATCCGCGCCTCGAGCGCCTGGTCCTCGATCTGGTCGAGCCGCGAGATGACGCGGTGCAGTCCGTCCTCGATCTCCTGATAGGCCTTGTAGCGCTCCTCGAGGGCACGGGTCATCGTGGCCTCGAGCATCGAGCGCTGGGTCTCGTTCTTCCGGTCCGTGAAGTACCAGGCGACGAACCCGCCGGCGCAGAAGACGCCGGCCGCGATGAGGACGAAGGGGATGGTGAGGAAGGGCATGGATCGACCCTGGGGCAGCGGATGAAGGGGGGCGGAGTTGGTCCTGTTTCGGCCTCCCGTTCCCGCCGTCCGTAGGCCGTCCGGGGGAAATGACGGAAGCGCCGAGGCCGTCCGAGACCCTCAGTCCGCGTACCCGAGCGCGCGCAGTGCCTCGCGCTCGCTCGCCGGCACGTCGGTGCGCGTCGGCGCGGGTGTTCCCGATGCACCCAGCAAGTGCTCGGTGAGCAGGGCCTCGAGCCCTCGGTCGGCGCCGCGCGGAGGACCGACCACGTACGAGGGCGGCGTCCCGTCCACGCCCAGCCGGGCCGAGCGCTCGGGGAGCGGAACGACTTTCCCGCCCGAGACCGGATCGAAGACGGCCTCGTCGAGCTCCGCCAGATCGCGCGCGAAGTACAGGTCGTCGACGATCACCGCGGCGCGGTGGAGGTGCTCGGCGAAGACCGGCCACGCCGCCTCGTCGCCGCGATCCGAGCCGATTCCGGGCAGCGGCCGACCCGTGAAGGCGTCCGGGATCTCGATTCCCGCGACCGAGAGCAAGGTAGGAGCGACGTCCACGAGCCCCACCGCGCGCGGCTCCACCGCGGAGCTCACCCCTCCCGGCGGGCGCCAGATCAGCGGCACGCGGATCTGATCCAGACCGAGCGAGTGTCCGTGCGCGAGGAAGTAGTCGTCCTCGCCGAATGCCTCGCCGTGGTCGGCGGTGAAGAGGATTCCGAGACGCGCTCCCGGTGCGTCGACGCCCGCGAGGAGCCTCCCGACGTGGCGGTCGAGGTACGCGATCTCACTCCGGTAGCGCTCGACGTACGCGGGGAGCGTGCGCAGTCCGGGCAGGGCCTGATAGGCGGGGATCCCCCGCCACCCCGAGTGATCGCTGCGCACGCGCAGCTTCCGCGCGCCCGGAGTATCGGCGACGGGGGGCGCCCTCGGCGGCTCGTACGGTCCGTGGGGATCCTGGTAGTGGACCCAGACGAACCAGGGACTCTCGGCGTTCTCGATCGCGGCCAGGGCCGCGTCGGTCGTCGCGCGCGCTTCGCGTTCCTCGAGCGCGCGGTTCCGCTCCGAACGCGTCATCTCGCCGTCGAAGGTGTCGAACCCCTGGTCCATGTGCGGGATTCGCAGGGCGGGATTCGAGACGACCGCGGCGGTCGAGTAGCCCGCCGAGCGCAGGACCTCCGCCACGCTGACGAGGTCGGTCTCCAGCACGCTCGCGGCCGACTGGTGCACGCCGTGCCGACTCGGGTAGAGCGACGTCAGAACGGAGGCGATCGAGGGCAGGGTGTGCGCCGCGGTCGAGAACGCCCACTCGAACCGCACTCCCTCCTCGGCCAACGAGCCCATCGCCGTGCCCAGTCCCGGCGGTCCGCCGTAGCACTCGAGGTAATCGGCGCGGAGCGTGTCGACGGTGATCAGGAGCAGGTCCGGCCGCTCGCCCGAATGCTCGCAGGCGGCGAGGGTCGCCGCGGCGAGGAGGACCGCCACCGGTCGCGCGATCACGATCCCTCCCGGCGCCGGCGCAGGACGATCAGCCGGTTCAACGGGATGCGCGCCACGACCTCCTCGTCGCGCGCCCCTTCCGGCTCGAAGACTCGTTCCACGTCGTATCGGTCGCGCAGGATCGGCGCGATCTCCCGCAAGAGCTCCAGGCTACCCTCGGGGAACTCGCTCAGGGAGGAAGGGAACGAGGAGAGCAGCACGTAGCGCGGTCCGCGATCCCGCAAGTGCTCGAGGAGCTCGCCGCGCAACCGCTCTGCGAAGGTGTACGGCCCGGTCATGGGGTACGCGATGACCATCCGCGACGACGCGGGCCGACCGGCGTGAAAGTAGATCTGCGGCTCGGACCCGATGACCAGGATCGGCTCCTCGTCCGAGGTGCGCGACGCGACGTACCGGGCCGCCCTTCGACCGAGCGCCTGGGACGGAAGCGCCCGCTCGATCGCGGCGAGCGTCCCGGCCGGGTCCGAGAGCACCTCGACGGAGCGCCGGAGCGGGCCCTGCCAGGCCGCGAGCGAGATTGCGACGAGGGCTCCGCGTGCGATCCGCCCACCGGACCTCCAGCGCGCGACTCCGGAGGCACCGGCCGCACCGACGCCCAGGGACAGGGGCAGGATCATCGGCTCCCAGTAGTGGACGTAGGTGCGGCTCGCGACGAGCCCCATCCCGAGCGTGACGACGAGCAGCATCCACAGACCGCGCCCCGGTCCCCGCACGAGACCGCTCGCGATCAACCCCACGGCGCCCACCACCCACAGGCCGACGTCCCAGCGCACGACGTCGCGCACGACGACGGTCATGAGCTCGAAGGCACCGGTCGGCCCCGCGTGTCTCGCGCCCACGTACTGGAAGTTGTTGGTCCAGACGCACTCGAGGTAGGCGGAGAGCGCGCCACGAGTCGCGAGGAACCCGACCCACGCGGCACCCACGACCAGGAAGCCGACGACCATGGCGGTCAGGTCCCGCGGTGCGGCACGCGGCCCGACGTCGCCCCCTCTCGCCCCGACGCGCCCGAAGAGCCGCTCCGCAACGAAGAACGCCAGCACGAGCACGCCGGTCTGCTTGGTCTGGACCGCCATGCCCGCGCACGCACCGGCCAGGAGCCACCACCCGACGCCACCGCGGTCACGTGCTCGGTACCAGGCGAAGACGCCCGCGGCCAGCCACAGGAGCATCACGTACTCGGTGCTCGCCGAGTGGTAGACGCCGCACTGGTCGAAGCTCATGACGCTGAACGCCAGCGCCGCCCACAGCCCGGCCCCCCCACCGAAGACCATCCGCGCCGTCAGGAAGACCAGGAGGATGGTCAGCGACCCGTACAGGGTCGTCGTGATCCGCAGCGCCTCGAGGCTCTCGCCCAGCCAGGCCTGGATGGCGGCCATCCAGTAGAAGACGAAGGGCGGCTTCTGGTTGTAGACGTCCGCGTAGGGGACGGCGCCCCGGAGGATCGCCTGTCCGAGATGCGCGTACTCGCCCTCGTCCTGGACGAGCGACGCGCCGCGGAACGGCCAGCGAGCGGCGAAGTTGCCGGCGAGGAGCAGGGCCAGGCCCCAGCCCTCGGAGATCCGCGCGCGCTGGAGCGGCATGCGGGGCCAACTCTAGCCCGGACTATTCATGAGCCGCGAGGCAGAACGCCTCGATTCGGTTCCTGCTGGTGCTTTGCACGTGCCGGCCCCGGAGGCGACCTTGAACAGGTCGTCGAGGACGCCGGTGCGGGGAAAGTGCCGGCAGGGGCCGAAAGGTCGGCGCAGCCGACCGTTCGTGGTGTTCGGTCCGCGTGGTCATGAATGGTCCGGGCTAGCGCGGCGCGAGGAAAAAGCGGCCCTCTCGCAACCCGGCCACTGGTGAGTCGGTACAGGAGGGTACGTGTCCGACGCGATCGGCGAGGGGTACGGGGAGGCGCTCCGGGAGCAGCTCCCCGGTGAGCTGGAGAGCCTGCGCGGCTTCGCGGTTCGGCTCGTCGGACGCAGTGGCGCGGGAGATGCGGAAGACGTCGTACAGGAAGTCGTGGTTCGCACGTTGCGGTACGGGGGCTCGTTCGACCCCGGCCGACCGCTCGGCCCGTGGCTCAAGCGCACCGCGTTGCGCGTCTGGCTGGACCTTCGCGCCGGTGGCGGGCGGGACGTCGCCCTGGAGGAGGAGGTCGCCGCGCGCCACGACGCGAACGAAGGGCTCGAGCTGCGCGAGGAGGTGGAGCGCATGCTCTCGGCCCTGAGCGGCCCTGAGCGGACCGTGCTCGAACGCTTCCATCGAGGCGGGCAGTCGGTCGACGAGATCTCGCGCGCGCTCGGACTCCCCGAGGGCACCGTCAAGTCGCACCTGCACCGGGCGCGGCGCAAGATCGCGCAGAGGGGGGCTCGACCGTGATCGCGGAACGCGAGCTCTGGAAACGCGTGAACGCCGTGCTCGACGAGCGCGGGGATCCGCTCTCGGACGAGCGGGTGCGCGAGCTCTGCGTCGAGGCTCCCGAGCTCGTCGGGGAGCTGACCGCGCTGAACGACGCGCTCGTGAAGCTCGAGCGGAGCGCTCCCCCTCCGCGCGTCCGCACTCGCATTGCCGGTGTCCTGGCAATGGCGCTCGCGGCCGGCCTGGTCCTGGCCTTCGCCCTCGCTCCGCGCGGTGGGCGCACTCCCGATGCGAACACCGCCGAGTCGGCTGCGCCGGTGGACCCGCGCGCACGCATCGTCGATTGCCGGATCGAGGTCACCGTCACTCGTGGCAACGCGACCCGTTCGACCCTCGTCGTCGACGGCGTCCGCACGCACAGCGTGGGCACGCACGCCGAACCACAGCCGGACGGTAGCCCGGCTCCGGTCGCGGCGATCCTGACCGTCTCTTCCAATCCCCTGAGGTAGAACCGTGAAACAGTCGCTCCTGCTCTTCTCTCTCGTCTTCGCGCCCATCGCCCTGGCCGGCGCTTCCAGCGCGCAGGAATCCGTCCTCCAGCTGTTCGAGGTTCGCGATCTCGCGATCGAGCTCGCCCCGCCCGGTTTCGAGGATGCGGTCGCCGAGGGGGAAGAGCCGGACGAGGAGCGCATCGCGCGCCATGTCACCCACACGACACGAGCGCTCGCCGACCTCATCGAGCACCACTGCGAGCCCGGTTTCGAGTCCGGCGTGAGCAGCATTCATCCGCTCGAAGACGGCACGCTGATCGTGCGCGCGACGCCCGAACAGCAGGGCTGGGTGGAGTCCTTCCTCCTGATGCAGCGCCGCTTCCGAGGCCTCATCCACGTCCAGACCCGCTTCGTGGTCGCCAGGCCGGGAGAGCTGACCTTTGGTTCGGAACCCGAGAGCGCCCACCTCATCGCCGAGTCCGCGTTCCGGGACCTCGTCGCGCGCTCGGACGACGGGGATGCGACCGTTCTGACCGCCCCGCAGCTCGTCGTCCATCCGCGCCAGAAGGGGAGCGTCAGCGTCTTCAACAGCATCTCCTACGTCAGTTCGTGGTCCGAGCATCGCGTGGAACCGAACGGACAGCTCGTCCTCGATCCACAGGTCGACATTCTCGAGGAGGGCGTGAGCGTGGTGTCGCGCGTCACGCCGCTCCCCTCGGGGCTCTACGCGATGAGCGTCGACATCTCCTACTGCGACGTCGCGCGCCCGATCCCGACCGAGCGCGTCCGCGTCGGCGGGAGGTCGGTCGAGATCTCGGTGCCGGAGGTGACGCGCGCCCACCTGGAGTCGACGCTCCACCTGGCCGAGGGAGGCGCCGCGATCTTCACCACGGACGTGAGTCCGGATCGCGAGCTCGTCGTGCTGATCCGGATGGACGTTGTCGAGCGCGCCGAGGACATGGAGAAGGTCCTCCTGCCGCCTGGCGAGCGCAGGCACGCGCGGTGAACCGACCGAGCGCGTGGTGCCACAGCAAGTGCAATACCGTCTCTCCGTCAGTACGCGTGGAACGCGTGTAGTCCGCGACAAGGCACTACCGACTCCTACGGAATACACCGCGCGAACGACGGAATCGACGCCATGGTGCTTGCACGGGGCGAAGCCGCGACGTGTCATCCCACGGTGACGCTTCCGGCCCCGCGAGGTGACGACTCGCGAGACAACCCGGTTCGGAAGCGTTGGCCCGATGGCCGTGCTCGACCCACGAACCGTTCTCTCGATCACCAGCGATCTCGCCACTCTGCCCGAGAGCGCCACACGCATCTCCTCGATCCTCTCGAACGAGGACTGGGACCTCGACGACGTCGTCCTGGTCGTGCGCCGGGACCCGGTGCTCGCCGCCCGGGTCCTGCAGGTCGCCAACGCCGCAGGGCTCGTAGCTCGGGCGGAGATCTCCGACCTCTCCGTGGGAGTCCTCCGGCTGGGCGTCGGTGCGATCCTGGCCCTCGTGATCGGGTCGAGTGTGCGTCGAGAGATGACGCGGTCGAGCAGCGGCTTCGACGAAGCTCGGCTCTGGCGTCACTCCGTCGCGACAGCACTGACGGTCGAGAGCATGCCGAGCGCGGGGGGCCGGCAGCCGCCGACCGAGGCCTACTCAGCCGCCATTCTCCACGACATCGGCATGTATCTCGTCGCACGATACCTGCGCGACCATCCGCCGGAGGGAGCGGTCGAGTCGGAGACGATCGACTCGATGCACGCCGAGGTCGGTGCCCTGGCCGCAGAGCAATGGAACCTGTCCCCGGTCCTTTGCGGGGCGATCCGCCATCACCACGACCCCGTCTCCGGTCCCGACGAGGAGGTGCGCAGGGTCGCGGCATGCATCGCTCTCGGGGATGGCGTCGCCACGAGGATCGGGATGCCGCACGGCGGGGCATCGGTCGAGCTCGACCTCTTCGGCCCGGAGATGGTCGAGGCCACCGGGATCGACGAGGCGGCCTTCGAAGCCCTCTGCGAGACCGTCGCCGGGCGCCTGGACGCCTTCGCGCACCGCTACGACTGAGGTACGAGACCCACTCCCGGGACCGGGGACGGAACAGTCTTCCGACCTGCCGAGGGGTGGATTCATATCCCTCCATCCCGCGCTCCCCGGGGGCCGATGAGGGCCGCGTCCGCCCCCCTCACCCCCAATCATGTCGGAAGCACTCGTAGGACGACAGGCCATCTTCGACCGCGAGCTCGGCGTTCACGCCTATGAGCTCCTCTTCCGTGGAGGCACGATCGATCCCGAGGACCCGCGATCGGGAGATCGCGCGACGTCCCAGGTGATCGTCAACATGCTCACGGAGATCGGGCTGAAGACGCTGGTCTCCAACAAGAAGGCCTATATCAACCTCACCCGGAGCTTCATCGTCGGAGAGCACGCTCTCCTGGTGAACCCGAAGGACGTCGTGCTCGAGATCCTCGAGGGCATCTCGGCCGAGCCGGAGGTGCTGGAAGGGATCGCGCGACTCAAGGCGCGCGGGTTCACGATCGCCCTGGACGACTTCGTGCTCGATGACGATTCGGAGCGCTTTCTCGAGCTCGCGGACCTCGTCAAGCTCGACGTCCTGGACGAGAGCGAGCAGGAGACGCGCGCGAACGTCGAGGCTCTGCGGCCCTACGGCGTCGACCTCCTCGCGGAGAAGATCGAGACGCGCGAGCAGTACGCCTGGTGTCGCGAGATGGGCTTCCGGTACTTCCAGGGCTTCTTCCTGGAGCGCCCGTCGATCGTTCGCAAGCGGTCGATCGACCCCCAGAAGCTCACGCTCCTCACGCTCTTGAACGAGCTCTACAGCCCGAGCTTCAACTTCCAGAACGCCGAGGAGATCGTGAAGCAGGACGTGGGGCTGTGCTACCGGCTCCTGCGCCACATCAACTCGGCCTTGTTCGGAATGCCGCGCCAGATCAGCTCGATCCGGGAGACCCTCGTCTACCTCGGCGTCCAGAACGTCCAGAACCTGACCTCGCTGTTCCTGCTCGCGGCCGACGACGAGACACCGCGCGAGATGATCGTCACGGCGATGATGCGCGCCCGGATGTGCGAGAGCCTGGGCCGGGCCATCCACGACACGCGGTACTCGCAGTACTTCGTAGTCGGGCTCTTCTCGACGATCGACGCCTTGATGGAAGCGCCGATGGAGGAGATCCTCACCAAGCTCCCGCTCACGAAGGAGCAGAAGGAAGCCCTCAACGACGGCGACGGCCCGATGGCCGAAGCCCTGCGTGCGGTGATCGCGTACGAGCACGCGGACTGGGACAACGTGAGCTGCTTCGACCTCCCCGTGGATCAGATCCAGGAGCTCTATCTCGAGGCCCTGCGCTGGGCTCAGGTCGTGTCCGAGCAGGGCTCGCGCCAGGCCGCCTAGGAGTCCGTTGAAGAAGTGCTTCGGATGCCAGGACGGTGGCATCCGCTTCGTCGTGGTGCCTGGAACCGCAGGCGAAGCCGTAGCTTCGGCGAGGATTTCAGGTGCCGCGACGGAGTGGAGGACGATGTCCTGGCGCCGGATGACTTGTTCAACGGGCTCCTGGAGGGCGTAGACTGTCGGCCCGTGCTGCGCTCACTCTCCTTCCTGCTCGCGACCGTCGCCCTGTTCCCGGCCGCATGCGCCAACCTCGGCCCGGTCCAGGACGAGGAGCCTGCGGCGGTCTCCGCCGTCCCGAGCTGACCGCTCTGACCCGGTGAGGGTGCTCCGGTCCGTGGGACCGGCGATTCAGGCGAGCGGCGATGGCACTTCGGGTTCCGCGTCGTCGAGGAGATCCCCGTCGACCGCGCGAAGCTGCGCACCACGCTGACCTATCAGCTCACGCCGACGTTGCGCGCCGGCATCGAGGTCAACCCGCGCGACGACGACGTGGGTCCGCTCCTCAACTGGCGCGTGCTGGACGAGACCGCAGAGCTGCCCGCGATCGTGCTCGGCACGAGCTCCGATCGCATCGGAACACCGTCCGGCAGGGCGGTCTACGCCACGGCGAGCAAGGACCTCGAGCGCTGGACGGGTCTCCCGGTCGCGCCCTATGCCGGGATCACCTACTCGGGCTTCGACCACGCGTTCGACCCGATCGGCGGGCTCGTGGTGCGCTTCGACGGTTTCTCGACGACGCACCTGTACGACGGGGACAACACCCACCACCTCCTGTCCGTCGGGCTCGGGAATGGCATGAGCGTCGGCGTGCTCTACGTGGGACAGGACGAAGAGGACTACTGGGGCCTCACCTTCGGAACGAGCTTCGCCTTCGAGCCGTGGGCTTCGCAGTGACGCCTGCGCACATCTAGGCGCACCTCTACGCACCGTCACCGCTTGGACGCAACCGCGTTCCTCGGGATAGTCGAGGTGGAGGTTATTGCGATGACGAAGAAGAAGACCTTGCCGAAGGTCGCCGAGTTGATGTCGACCGACGTCCGTACGTGCCGCCCCGCCGACACGATGCAGCACGCGGCCTGGCTGATGTGGGAGCGGGATTGTGGAATCCTCCCCGTGATCGACGAGGTCGGACGCGTGCTGGGCGTGGTCACGGACCGCGACCTCGCGATGGCGGCGTGTCTGATGGGGGCTCCTCTGGGATCGATGCAAGTGGAACAGGCGATGTCGAAGGGCGCCCTGTCCTGCAGCACCGGTGACTCCATCGAGGAGGTCTTGCGCACCATGGCCGAGGGTCCCTTCCGCAGGGTCCCAGTCGTGGCCGAGGAGGACCGGCTCGTGGGCCTGATCTCCTTCGCCGACGTCGTCCAGGCCGTGGGTCACGCGGAGACCACCGACGTGCGAACGCGCAAGGCGTGGATCGAGGACATCTTCGCCACGCTGGTCGAGGTGTCGCGCCCGCGCCCGATCCCCGAGTCCGAGATGCTCGAGGAGATGGCGTCGTCCGGCGTCGAGACCGCCGCCCCCGGTCGAT
>JAJDET010000248.1 GCA_029259655.1 Planctomycetota bacterium | reverse complement strand
CGGCCGAAAGGCAGGACCTCGCCGAGGCCGAAGGCCGAGCCCGGCGCGGAGTCGCGCCGTAGCTGCCCGCAGGGCATCCTTGGCGCGCGCTGATGCGCGCCAAGTCACAAGCGGCCGACTTGTCGGCCGCGTCTCTAGGAGAGAAGCTCTCGAGCAGGGTGTTCTCTGCGCGCGGGTCGTGCATATCCGCGCCGAACCCAGAGCACCCGCCCCAATAGCAAACGACCGCGTCAGGGGCGCGGTCGTTTGACGAGCTCGGCGGCATGAAGGACCCGCCGACACTCTTCTACAGGTCTCTACCCGGAGAGATCCTCCGCGTGCGTGTCTTCGGCCGGGACACTCGACCTGTAACTCAGGAGGAACAAGACGGTCACGACCACCCAGATTGTGAGGAGAACGAACCCCCCTTTGATCACCACGGTCATCACGGAGTGTTCCTCACAGGTGGCTTAACCGTTCCTTCGGTCATCTTTCGAAAAACTGCCCCGCGACGTGCTGCATTTCCTCGTCCACATCGAGCCGTTTCCCCCTGAGGGGAAACAGGCAACCAGGACGGCCGTCCGGCGTCTCCCTGGAGTGAACCTGGGCGATCACCCGGACGGAGACGCCGGCTTGGAAGTAGCAAATGGACGGGACGGCTCGAGTCGAGGCTTTCCCGACCCGCGGGCGCTCGACGTGTCGGCGCTCCTGCACCACGTCGCGGGCGGCGCCCGGGGGCGATCCCTGCCCTCGCCCTCGGAGCTCGCGGGCCTGACCCGTGCGACTCCGGTCGAGCTGTCCGTGGTGTACGGGATGGGGCGGGCCCAGGCGATCCGGCTCTCCTGTGCGTTCGAGCTCGCGCGGCGCGCGCGCGCCGCCGTCCCGCTCGCAGCACCGTGCCACTCCGCGGCGGCGGTCCACGAGATCGTGGCCGACGAGCTGGCCGGTCTGCAGCGCGAGCGCTTCCTCGCGCTCCTGCTCGACGGCAAGCACAGGCTAAAACGCGTGGAGCGCGTGAGCGAGGGGACCCTGACGACCTCGCTCGTCCATCCCCGGGAGGTCTTCCGGGCCGCGATCCGGGAGGCGGCGGCCGCGGTGGTCGCCGTGCACAACCACCCCAGCGGGGACCCCGAGCCCTCCGGTGAGGACCTCGAGGTCACGCGCCGCCTGGAGCGGGCGGGGCGGCTGCTCGGCATCCCGCTCCTCGATCACGTGGTCGTCGGCGGGGCCCGCTTCGTCTCCCTCCGCGAACGGCTCGGGGAGGGCGACCCGGCGCGCCCAGGGTGGCCAGGGGGCCTGGGAGGCCCCCGCGAGGGGCATTTGTAGCGCTGGGGCGACCCAGGACTAGGTACGGTAGCCTCACCGCCCCGGCGGGCGTTCGACGCGGCCTTCGAGCGCGCTCTCGGGGCCCGCGGGCCAAGCGTCGCGGAACGCGGGGGGAGCGTTCCGCCCGGCCCTTCCCCCCGCGAGAATGCGCTCCGACGTCAGCGCCCTCCCGCGTCCCTCTCTTCCATGGAATCGAGCTACTGGTTGCGCTTCGACACCGGCGATCGCCGAGGCGAGCGCGTGGCGATCCCCCCGACGGGCCTCTCGCTGGGGCGCGGCGAGGGCGCCGACACGGTGCTGGCCGACGCCTCGGTCTCCTCGCGCCACGCCGAGCTCCGGGTGGGACCCGACGGCGTCCGCGTCCACGACCTCGGAAGCAAGAACGGAACGCGCGTGGCGGGCGAGCGCGTGGAGGAGCGCCTGCTCGCCCACGGCGATCGGCTGCGTCTCGGGCACGTGCGGCTGACGTTCATCGACACCGCGTTCACGGGGGCGGCGCCGGACATGGACGAGGGGGACGAAGCCGTGCACCGGATCGACGTCGGCGACGTGCCGACGCGCAGCCGCGGGCGCGGCCTCGTCGTCGCCGCATCCTTCGCGCTGGTCGCGGCCCTCGCCGCCTGGTGGCTCACGCGTTCCGAGACCGTGGGCGACCCGCACGAGAACGCCCTGGCGCCGGCACCCGAGCCCGTTCCCGGCGATCTCCTCGGAGCGGGATCGTTCGAGGCGGCCGGCGTGCTCGACGGCTGGGAGCAAGACGAGTCGCAATCGTTCCGCGTCGGGCCGTCGTTCCGCTACACCGGCGAGGTCGGGGTCGGCGCGGATCTTCCTCCCGGCCAGGCTGCTCGCCTCGTCTCGCCGCTCTGCCGCGTTCGTCCGAGCCAGGTCCTCGAGGCGCGAGTGATGGCAGAGGGCGCGGACGGCGCCCGGATGAACCTCTCGTTCGAGCTCTCGAGCTCGAGCGAGGACCGCGCTCCCCTGGCCCTCCCCTGCGCCACAGCGCAAGGCGGTCTCGGCTTCGGCGAGCTCATCGGACACACGCGCGTCCTTCCCGGATTCGACCGCGTGCGGCTCGTGATCGACGCGATCGCGCACGTGGGAGGGACGGTCGCTCTCGACGACGCGTCCCTCATCCCCGCAGCCCCGGAAGTCGAAGTCGCGCCCGGAATCCGGCACGACGAGTTCGAGCTCGTACCGCTGGCGACCTCGGCCGTGCTGCTGCACATCGATCGTCCGATCGCGCGCGGGTTCGAGGTGACGCGGACGCACGGCTCCTACCGACCCGAACACTATCTCCTGAGCTCGTCCATCAGCCCCGAGATGGCCGCGCTCTTCGAAGTACGGCTGCACGACACCGGGCTCCGTCTCGCGTACGCGATACCGGGCGAGCTCTCCGTCGTGTTCGACCCTTCGATCGCCGGCGAGGGCGTCGCGGTCATCGGCACGGGCGGCTACGCCGCGCACGGCGAGGAGTTCGAGGCCGAGGGCGTCGAGAAGCTCCTCGTCGGCACGAGCCCGCGGCTCGTCGCGCTCGACTTCGGAGCGGAAGCGAGCGTCACCGTGCGCACGGAGAGGCTCCCCTCGGGCGAGGTCGAGGTCAGCGCGAGCCCGGTCCAGAACGTCGCGCTCGTGCTGTCCTTCAGCGACGAGCGAGCACGTGCCGCCGATCTCGCCGTTCGCGCACGACGTGCGGAAGCCGACGGGCAGTCGGGCGAGTCCCTCGGGCTCTGGTTCGAGCTCCTGGGATCCGTCCCGTTCGATCGCGAGCTGGTGGTCGAGGCCCAGAGCGCGCGCTCACGGCTCGTGGCCGACGGGCTCGCCGCCGTCGCGGAAGTGAAGAAGAGCTTCGAGCGCGCGCGCTTCTTCGACCTGGCGGACATCTACCGTCGCGACCGCGTGCGCGCCGACGCCCTGCTCGCACAGTACGCCGGGAGCGAGGTGGAGCCCGAGGTCCTGACGCTGCTGGCCGCGATCGACGCCGCGCTCGTCGAGCACGTCGACGTCGAGAACGCCCGCCACGTCGAACGATCGAGGCGCGTGGCGGACATCCTCGAGCGAGAGGGGGCGTCCGGCTTCGCCGACCACGTCCGCAAGAGCGGCGAGGGCGAAGAAGGAGGCGGCGACTGATGGGCCGCACAGCCACGGGCATCGACGTCGGGTCGCGCACCGCGATCGTCCTGCGCGGACACCCGAAGGGCAACACCTTCGCCGTCACGTCTTTCTGGGCGGGACCGACCTCGACGGGGTCGGTGCGCGAGTGCTGGTCGGCCGTCCGTCCCGCGTTCCGGCTCGGAGGGGCTTGCGTCGGACTCTCCGGCCGCGGGCTCAACGTGCGCTACACGCAGGTCCCGCGGCTCAAGGACTGGCAGCTCGAGAACTTGATGCGCTTCGAGGTGGGGGAGATCGGCGGCCAGTCCGGGTCGGAGATGGCCTCGGACTTCAACGTGCTCCCCGAGCTGCCCGAGGTCGAGGGCGAGGACGTCGTGTTGCTCGCGATGGCGCGCGAAGAGCTCCTCGCGGAGCACGCCGACGGGCTCGCCGCGGCGGGGGGGCGGCTCCTCGCGTTCACGCCGAACGCCGTCGCGCTCTACAACGCCTGGCTGCACTACGGCGTCGTCGAGGAAGACACGGTGCTCGTCGCCAACATCGGGCACGAGAACGTCGACGTCGCCATCGCGCGCGGCACCGACCTCTTGTTCGCGCGGACGCTCTCCGGCGGCTCGCGGCTCTTCGACGAGGCGATCGCGGAGCGCTTCGGAATCTCCTCCGAGCGAGCCGAGGCCGCGAAGGCCGAGCTCGCGAGCCTGGATCCCTCCGCCCTGCACGCGGGGGGCAATCGCGAGAAGGCCGCGCGTGCCGTCCAGGGCCCCGCCGGCCAGCTCCTGGCGCTCCTGCAGTCGGCGATCCTCTTCTGCAAGACGCAGATCAAGCTGTCGGGCCTCTCCGTCGAGCGCGTCGCCCTGTGCGGCGGCGGCGCAGCCCTCGACGGGCTCGATCGATTCCTCGAGGCATCCCTGAAGGTGCCCGTCGAGGTCTTCGAACCGTTTCGCGTCGTCGACCAGACGGCGCTCTCGCCGGCGGAGGCGGAGCTCCTGCACGAGTACGGCCTCGAGTCGGTCGCGGCCCTCGGACTCGCGACGGGCGCCTCGCGCGACGAGGCGTACAAGGTCGAGATCCTCCCGAGGCGAGTCGCGCGCATGCGCGAGTTCTGGGGCAAGACCGCGCTACTCGTCGCTGCGGCCGTACTGTGCCTCGCCTACCTCGGGTACAGCGCGTGGAAGCTCGCCGGCGACCTGGAGACGACTCGCGGCGAGGTCACCAGGCTCTCCTCGACGTTCGACCGCGCACGCACGGCCGACCTCGAGGCGCGCGCGCTCCTCGAGGAGAACGGGAAGCTCGCGGAGCTCGTCTCCGAGCTCTGGCTGGCCGCGGGGTCGGGCGAGCAGATCGCGCGAACGCTCGAGGTCTTCGAGCGCGAGCTGCCGCGCGACTTCTGGTTGTCCGAGGTCTCGAGCCGGTACGCGTCCACCGAGCAACGCGATCGGAGCGACAGGCGCCCCGTGCTGCACATCGAGGGGCTCGTCCGCGAGGGTACGGAGTCTCCTTCCGCGTTGTTCGAGGCCTTCCTGGCGCGTCTGGCGGCAGAGCTCGGCAACGCGCACATCGTTCCGGGACTGTCCCCCGCGGGCGACCGATTCACCATCGACATGTCGCTCCTCGTCGCGGAGCCCCGTGCCGGAGACGACGTGGGGGGAGAGGGCTGACCGTGGACTTCTCCGACTTCTGGCAGGAGAACAAGCGCTTCCTCTCGACGGTGGCCGCCGGTGCGGCCGTGTTCCTGATCGGGTGGCTCGCGATCCAATCGGTCTACGGTGACGAGCTCTCCGCGGCGCGCGCGGAGCGCACCCGGCTCGAGCGGCAGCTCGCGGAGTCGCGCTACGGAGCCGCCGACCGCGAGACCGCACGTGCCGAGAACCGCGAGCTCCTGGCCGTCCTCGAGCGCCTCTCCGAGGCCGTCGTCTTCGAGGCGCGGAGCGGGTTCGAGGTCGCGCTCGCGGAGACTTCGCACGTCAACCACTACCACAGGACGATCGCCGACGTTCGCGACCGCCTGCTCCTCATGGCCGGGCGCAGCAACCTCTTCGTCGACCGCGATCTCGGGCTGCCCGACCTCTCGCCGGCGCGCGAGGAGGACGTCGAGCGCTATCTCCACGGCCTCGACGTCGTCGAGCGCGTCGTCGAGATCGCGCTCGCGACCGGGATCGAGCGAATCGACGAGATTCGCATCCGTCCCGCGCCGGGGACGTCCGACCGCCCGCGCCACGTCGAGCGGACGCGCGTCGAGCTAGAGCTCGGCGGCAGCGGGCTCGCGCTCACGAGCTTCCTCGTGCGCACTCAGCGCACCGGCGACGGTCCGCTCGTCGTCGAGGAGGCAGAGCTCCTCCCCGCACGAGCGAAGAACGGGAAGGCGCGCCTGTCGGTCTCTCTCTCCGTCGTGCAGCTCCACCACACGGACGACTTCACGGGAGGGGACGCATGAAGCGGCTCCTCTCGCGCGAGATCCTGGTCCTCGTCGCGACGATCGGCATCCTCGCTCTCTCCTTCTCGAGTCTCGCGGACGAGCCGCCCGCGCTGCGCGGTACGCGGCGCTCCGCGAGTCCGGAGCTCGTCCGCTATCCCGCTCCCGACCCGCGCCGCGTCCTCCCGGCGCCGAGGGCGACGGGTTCCAACGGATCCGAATCGCTCCCGCGCGATCTCTTCCTGCCGCCTTCCGACACGCGACCGCTCGCGCCGCTGGCGTTCGAGGAGCCGCCGCGGCCACCGCTCGACGCATTGGCACCGCCCACGGTGCCCGGACTCGCGCCGGCGCTGTGGGGGCGCTTCCTGCGGCGCCGCATCGAACCGACGGACGAGCTACGGCTCGACGCGGGCCCGGGCGAGCCGGCGGGGCTCGCCGCTTCCGAGCCCGGCGACGCAACGGATCGCACGGCGGAGCTCCTGTCGAACAAGAGCCTCTACGACTGGATCCGGCTCACCTCGCTCGTGACGCTGTTCGGCTCGATCGTCAACGAGGACCGCTACGGGCTCTTCTATCCCGGCCGCGAGGAGGACCCCGTCCTGTTCGTCCAGGTCGACCCGGAGACCGGGCGGGAGAGGTTCCCCGGGCAGGCCCCGATCGCGTACGAGCGCGAGCGCGTGGCCGAGCTCGGCCTCGCCCGGACGCGCGCGAACGAGATCGAGCTCCGCTATCGAGGCATGGACGGCGACGTGACGCCGGGCTCGTTCCCGGAGCGTCTGGCCTTCGCGCAGCGCTGCATCGACACACGTCACGAGGTTCCGCGGGCGCTCGAGCTGGCGCTCGATGTCTACGAGGAGCTGGCCGAGTTCGATCCCGAGGACCCCGCGCCGGGGATCGGCCTCGCGCGCACGTTCGAGGCGATGTTCGACTTCGAGAGCGCGTTCACGCAGTACGAGGTCCTGCTCGAGCGCTTCCCGCACAAGGCCGACGTGCACGTGGCACTCGCCTCCCTCGAGGAGCGCTGTCTCCTCCTGGACTCCGCCGAGGCGAGACTGCGCGAGGCCGTGCGTGTCGAGCGCACGTCCTGGAACGCGCACTGGGCGCTCGGTCGCACGCTGCTCGCCCGAGGCCGGACCGAGGATGCTCTGGAGCACCTGAAAACGGCGAGCCGGCACGCGCCCGAGGACCCGGGCCTGCTCGCCGTACGTGGTGCGATGCGTCTCGATCTGGCCCGCGCCTGGGTGCGCATGGGCCGAATCGACAGCGCGCAGCTCGAGCTCGACGACGCGCGCCGGCTCGACCCCGGGAACACCGAGGCGATGGCAGCACAACTCTCCTGCGCCGTGCTCGAAGGCGGCTCCGGGGAGAGTATCCGGCGCGACATCGCCCAGAACGCGGAGCCGGACGGGCTCGAGTTCGACCTCCTGCTCGCGCTCGGCCTGCACGAGCTCGCGGAGGGGCGGCTCACCGGCGCGCACGCCTTCCTCCTCGACGCCGCCGAGGACGACCCCTTGCGGGCACCGCTCGCCTGGCGGGCGCTGTCGTTCCTGTTCGAGGTCGCGGGGTCGACCGAAGAGGCCTGGCGCTACGCCGAGCTGGCGCACGAGGGCGACCCGCTCGATCCGTGGACGCTCTTCCAGCGCGGCCGGTTGCTGGCGCAGGGCGACGATCTCGAGGGTGCGCGCGAGGCGTTCGAGGCGGCGCTCGAGCTCGAGCTCGATTTCGACGAGGCGCTGCTCGCGCTGGGCGACGTCGCGTTCCGGACCGGCCGGCACGACGAGGCCGAACGCTATCTCGAGCGAGCCGCCGAGCGGCTCCGCGAACGGCCGGAAGTCTTCTCCCTGCGCGGCGCGAACGCGCTCGCGCGGTCGCACTTCCACGATGCACGCGCGGCCTTCCGGAGGACCGCCGAGCTCGACCCCGACGACCCGGTCGCCCGCGGAGGGCTGGCCTGGTGCGCCTATCGGACCGGCGCGCCCGAGGAAGCCCTCGTACAGCTCGCCGAGCTCGAGGATTCGCGCCGCGACTTCCCCGAGGACGATCCCCACCGCGCCTGGGCGCGGCGCCAGGTCGCGCGCCTCTCCGATCACCTGGCGAAGGTCGAGTGGGACGACGGGTTCGAGCGCGCGCGCCTGCGCAACGCGTGGCAGGTGGAGGAGGGCGCCGGGCCTGTCGTCGAGCTCGCCGACGGCGAGGTCCGGATCGAGGGCGCGTTCACGCGCTCGGGCCGGTCGCGCCTGTTCCGCGAGTACGCCTCGGACCAGTTCGTCTCCTTCGAGGCGCGCCTCTGGATCGGGAGCGAGAGCGCCGTACGGGCCGGGCTCTTCGTCGGACGGGAACGCCGCCGACAGCACACCTTCGAGACCACCAGCGAGGCCAGCCTCGCGCGCCACAAGGACGGCGCCCTGGAGGTGCACCTCCAGCGGAGCTCCTCCGACGAGGGCGAGGTCCTGAAGACCGACGAGGTGAAGTTCCCGACCGACCGCTGGGTGACGGTCCGGATCGAGCGCGGGGGCGACGAGGAGGAGCCGACGGTCAACGTGTTCCTGGACGACGTGCTCCTCGTCGGCGGTGTCCTCCTGCCCGAGCTCTGGCGCTCGTCCCGTGCGCTGCGGGTCGGAGCATTCGTCGAGGGCGACACCGGTCGCCGCGCGCTCCTGCGTCTGGACGACGTGCGCGTCGTGTACCGCGAGGAGGGCCCGTGAGCGGTCGATCGACGCGCGGCTTCACGCTGATCGAGATGATCGCGGTCCTCGCCATCCTCTCGATCCTGGCCGCGATCCTCGTGACCCAGCTCGGCTCGGCCGAGGAGGTCGTCCAGGAGAAGCTCCTGCGCGCGGAGCTCCAGCAGATCTCGCTCGCGATCTCCCACTACGAGTCCGAAGAGGGCGACTTCCCCTCCAGCTCACCCGCCGACGGCGAAGGAGCTCCGAACGCGATCAACACGGGCGCCGAACGCCTCGTGCTCGCGCTGTGGTCGGGCGGGCTCGAGGGGTGCGGGCTCTCGCCGGACGAGCTCGACAACACGGACGGGGACAGCACGGCGACCGTGCAGAGCGACCTGCCCACGAAGGACCTCTTCGAGCTGACCGATCCCTGGAACAACCCGATCGCCTACTTCCACCACGCGGACTACGGGAGGGCCGACCTCTACTCCACGTTCGATCCCGTCACGGGTGCGACGACCGAGAGCCGCGTGACCGCGAAGAAGAACAAGAAGACGAAGCTCTACTACGAGCACCGGCGCTTTCAGCTCATCTCGGCCGGGAGCGACGGTGTCTTCGGCACGGAGGACGACATCACCAGCTTCGGACCGTGAACTCTCGCACCCGATCCACACGAACCGCGGCCTTCACGCTGCTCGAGCTCATGCTCGTGCTCGTGCTGGTCGGGCTCGTGATGGGGGCCGGCCTCGGCGCGTTCGCGGGGCTCGACCTCTCACGCGCGCAGGCGACCGACATCGTCCGCGGGGCGCTGCGCACGGCCCGCGGCGGCGCCGTCGCCCGCAGGGGCCCCGCGCGAGTCCGGATCGGGCAGGACCGGCGCACCCTGGTCCCCCTCGGGCTCACCGTGCTCGGGACGTGGCACTTCGAGACCGCCGACCTCACGGGAGCGGGCAGTTCCCCCGCCAGCGTCGCGGGAGCGCGCCTGACCGAGCACGGGTATCTCGGAAACGCGCTCGAGCTCCCTGCGGGGACCGACGTGCACGCGTCGTTCCCGGTGCACACAGACCCCGCCTTCGACTTCGCCGACGGCTTCTCGCTCGAGTGCACGATCGCCGCCGACAAGACCGGTTCGGCGCACGTCGTGAGCGTGGGCGGGTCCTTCGGGCTCTACGTGCGTGCGAGCGGCGCCGTGCGCGCCTGGTTCGTCCCGGTCGTCGACCCCGCCGACTTCCACGCGTCCCCGCGTCCCGGCGATCCGCTCACGGTCGAGAGCCGTCCTGGTGCGCTGCGCCCCGGGGCATGGACCCGGGCGCGTGCGACCTACGACGGGCGGCGCTTCGCGCTCTTCCTCGACGGCGTGCTCGCCGCGGAGCTCTTCGAGCCCGAGGAGTCGAGGAAGGTCTGGCCCGTCGATGAACCGCTCGTCATCGGTGGAGGCAAGCGGTCCTTCGTGGGGCGCGTCGATCGTCTCGTGCTCTCGGCCTGGGTCGCCGGCGACGCGTGGGAGCTCCCGGAGGGGACGCAGCTCGCCGCGAGCGTCCCGGACGAGATCGCCTTCGACGCGTCGGGATTCATCGACCGCCGGGTCCACGAGGGGCCGTTCGCGATCACGGTCGTCTTCGACGACGGGCGCGAAGAAGCGGTCGCGCTCGGTGCATGGGGGACCATCGAATGACCGGTCCCCGCTCGGGATTCGCAATGGTGGCGGTGCTCCTCGTGCTGCTGGCGCTGCTCGTCCTCCTGGCACCGTTCCTCGCGGGCATCGAGCGCGCCGAGCGCGAGAGCGGGGGCATGGTCGACCGAACCGCCGCGCGACTCGCCCTGGACGACGCCGCGCGCCACGCGCGCGCCGTGCTCGACGGAACGCACCCGGGCGTCGACGAGACGCCGTACTGGGACTCGGTCGAGGAGCTCCAGGTCGGGGGCGGCCTCGCGGATCCGCACGGGGTGATGTGGGATCTAGAGGCGGAGGACGTCTCGGGGCTCGTCGACCTCTCGAGCGCGTCGCCGGGGCTCCTCGCCAACCTGCTCGGACGCTCCACGCACCTCGTGCGCGCCGCGTCCGACGATGCAGGCGCGCTGGCCTGCGCGACCGCGTCGGGGTTCCCCGAGGAAGGGCTCCTGTGGATCGAAGGCGAGCGCATCCTCTACCGGTCCCGGGATCGAGCCTCGTTCGGCGAGCTCGTCCGCGGCGTCGGCGCGTCGACCACGGCCGGCTGCTCGCCGGGCGCCGCGCGCGAGCACGGCGCCGGGGCGCCGGTCACGGATCACGCCGCGTGGGTCATTCCCCTCTGGCGGATTACCGGCGACGAGGTCGCGCTGCGTGCGCCGGGCGTCGCCGAGCTCGACGGGATGTTCGCCGCCTCTCCGACCGGACCCCTCGAGGAGGAAGAGGCCGCGTCCCTCCGCGCGCTCTCGACCCCGTACGGTGACGCCGGAGCCGGCCCCACCTGGCAGCGCTCGGCGCGCGTGACGGGTTTCGTCCGCGGCGGGCTCGACTGCACGCTGCTCGTCGACGACTGGCGCTTCTTCAACCCCGGCACCACGGTCCACATCACCGACGGGTCGGCCGAGGAGCTCGCCATCGTTCGCCGCGCCGGCGGGCCGCTGGTCGAGCTCACCGACGTCCTCGCCAACGACTACGACGCGTTCAAGGCCGAGATCCGCCCGCTCGCACGGCGACCGGTCAACATCAACACGGCGCGGCCCGAGGTCCTGCGCGCACTGTTCCTCGGGCTCAAGCTCGCCCACCGGAACTCGCGCATCTCCGAGCGCGAGGCGGACCTCCTGGTCGAGGCCGTCGTCGTCTCGCGGCCCTTCGAGGGCTTCCGCGACTTCGTCGAGCGTGTCGTCTTGCCGGCGGCGGGACTCGCGAAGCTCCCGCCCGAAGCGCCGGTGCGACCGTCCGTTCTCGCCAAGAACGAGGACGGGTTCCTCGACCCCGACGACGCCGAGGCGCTCCACCGGAACGCCCTCAACGCCAACGACGGAGCCCTCGAGTACTCGACCGCACCGTTCTCGTTCTCCTCGCGCGGAGGCTTCCGGTTGTCGCTGCGCAGCGCGGTCAACGCGAAGAGCGGGATCGAGCGCGCGCACCTCGAGCGCGAGCAGGTCGAGGTCGTCGTGCCGCAGACCGAGCTCTTCGGAATGTGGGAGAGGCAGGAGGACTTCGACCTCGAGCTGCGGCTCGGGCGCGAGGCGCCGCGCTGGGTGACGGGGCCCGAGCCGACCTCGCGCTTCGAGGAGGGCGGATCACCGCCGTCGCGGTTCTCGTCGCACATGGGCGCCGACGCCGGCGCGCTGGACGGGATCCGGCGGACGTTCGCGTCGCGCGAAGACGAGGGCTGGGCCCAGCTCGAAGCCGTGCGCATCGACGAGGTCGCCACGCGCGGGCACTTGCGCGGCTACGAGCACTTCGACACCGAGGAAGACCTCGAGGGCCGAGACCTGGCCGAGGCCGGAGGCTTCCCGATCGAGCCCGACGCGGAGGAGGTGGCCTGGACGGACGGCCCGAACGGGCTCCTGCGCCCGCTCAGCTTCGGGTTCTGGATCCGACCGGACGAGCTCGCGGAGGGCGACCTCCTGTTCGACGTGGGCGGCGGCTTCGAGGACGCCGACCGGATCACGCTCGAGGTCCTGGAAGAGGACCTCTACCTGCGCGTGATCGACGGGGCCGGCGACCACCCCGGCACCGAGATGCTGGAGGAGACCGGCGTGCGGCTCTCGCGCGAGCGCCTGCCGGCGAGCACCTGGACGCACCTCTCGCTCGACGTGCGCGGGAGCCGGCCGGACCAGGTGGCGCTCCTCGTGGACGGCATGGCGCGGGCCGAGACCGACGGGCTCACGCGGCTCACGCAGGGCCTGGGCGAGATCGACACGACGCTGCGCGTGGAGTCGACCGCGGGCTTCGGACTGCCGGGTGACACCTGTGTGGTGCGTATCGGCGAGGAGCTGATCGAGACCGAGATCCTGTCCGACACGACGCTCTCCGCGCTGCACCACACGGTAGGCGTCCTGGCGGGACGCGGCGGTCGGCTCGCACGCGAGCGCTGGGTGCACTCGGAGGACGGCTCCAGCGCGGTCCCCGAGGGCGCCACCACGTCGCGCATCTACGACGCCGGGACGCCGGTCCAGCTCTACGGCTACAGCGCGCCGCTCGAGAGAGCCGTGCTGCCGGGCGAGGCGCGGCTCTCCGCGAACCTCGGCCGCTTTGCCGTCGCGGTCGTGACCGAGGTCGAGGGAGGGAGCGCCGCGACGGGTGATCGCATCGAGGTGAACGACCCCGTGACCGGTCAGGCGCGGCTCATCGGCTACGGAATGGAAGGGGCGACCGACTCGACCTCCACCGGGCTCGTACTCGCACGCGCCGACGACCCCGACGCCGGGGACGCCACGTTCATGGGTGCCTTCGATCCGCGCGGCGGCTATGCGCTCGTGATCCAGACGCTGATCTGGATCGGAGGAGTTCCGACGACGCGACCGGGGACCACGCTCGGCGGGATCGAGCTCATCCGCTACAGAGGGGTGCAGGGCAACACCTTGCTCCTCGCCGCGCGCGGCAACGTCGCGGACACGGAGCTCGAGAACGTCAAGCCGCAGGGCGACGTCTACGGGACGCGGGCCTTCGTACACACCTTCGAGCCCGCGGTCGTCGATGCCGCGGAACTGAACCAGAGGCTCTCGCGCCAGGTGTTCGTCGTGCCCATCTCGCTCTCGGCTCCGGGCGTGTTCCCGGGCGAGGGCCAGTTCCTCGACCCGGTGCCGTTCGCGCCGGAGTTCGCGCAGATCACGCGCCTGGACGAGGACGCTCACCTCACGGAGTGGATTCGCTACGACGAGATCGCGGGACCTCGCGGGACGATGGAGAGCCAGCTCGTACGCAACGATCCGAACGCCGTGCTGGCCGTCGAGAAGACGCTCACGCTCGACGAGGACATCGACACCACGCTCACGGTGCTGGCGACTCCGCCCGGCGGGCTGCCGCCTACCGTCGGACCGCCGCCCATCGCTCCGCCGCCCACCGTGCCGAAGGGCGGCGTGGGCAAGACCGCCGCCGCGCGCAGTGTGCCGTCGGTTCAGCCGGCGTCGATCGTGACGAACGCGCTCGCGGCATCGGCGGCTCCCGCGCCGCAGGACGGGACCTCGGCCGTCGACCAGGTGTCCTGGCTCTGGCAGAGCGATCTCGGCCAGGACGAGGATCTCGACGAGCCCCTCTCGCGCGCCGTCCGCTCGGTGCTCGGGTTCCGCGGCGTGCTCGGGACGTTCTCGCACGCTCACCCGGCCGGGACGCCGGTGCTGCCGGTCTTGCGCACGGCGGGCAACGGCTACGCCGCCGGAGCGCCCTCGCGCGGCGATCGCGCCTGGATCCTCGACGAGACGCACGACGGACCGGGCTGGCCGGTCGTCGTCCACAACGCCCACGTCCCCGACACGCGCTACCGCGTGTACTCCTTTGGCGAGGCGGGACTCGTGGCCCGGTTCGACTCCGCGGCCACCGTGGAGATGCCCCAGTTCATGGGGGAGCTTCCGGAGTGGCAGACGCTCTACGCGCTGCGCGAGAAGGCGCCCGTGCTCCTGCCGCCGGGGGACGGACTGGACGGGCAGGGTCTGCAGGAGCTCGACATGCGCTCGCTTCCGCGCCTCGCGAAGTTCCCGACGGGCGAGCTCCCGCGTCTGGTCGAGGGCGCCTCCGTCGGCGGCTCGTTCCGGAGGGGGGGCAACGTTCCGGCCGCCGTGGTCGACGAGCTCGAGTTCGGCGCGACGGAGTTCGGCCTGATGGGGGCGCCGATGGACGAGCTCTGGGCCGGCGCGGGAATCGTGCTCGCCGAGCCGGTCGGCGACGAGGAGTTGACGCTGAACGTGGAGTCGGACTGGATGGAGACGGTCCGGCAGATCGTCGACACGCCCGCGCCCATTCTCACCGAGCTGCCCGAGCTCGGCGGCCTGCTTCGGATCGGCGAGGAGATCGTCGCCTACCGTGAGCTCGACGAGGAGCTCGGCGAGATCACGCTCGCGGAAGACGGACGTGGGCTGCTCGGGACGGAGCCGCAACCGCACGCAGCCGGCGAGTCGCTCTACTTCCTCTCGGCCTTCGCGGCGACGGTTCTGACGAGCGAGGTCTCGGCTTCGGCCGCCGAGCTCTCGCTGGGAGGTCTGCGCGGCTTCCCGACCTCCGGCACGCTCCTGGTGGGGGAGGAGCTCCTGCACTACACGCGGCGCACGGCGAACGACGAGGCCGGGACGGTCTCGATGCCGAGTGCGTCGACGCGTCCCGGGGCGCGTGACTCCGAGGGCCCGGGGCTCTTCCGCGGCCGCTTCGGCACCGAGGCGACGGGGCACGCAGAGGGCGAGACCGTGGTGGTCTTCCCGTTCCGGTACTGGGATCGCTGGGCCGATCGCGCCGACGCGCCCGAGCTCGCGTACTTCGGCTTCGACGTCGCTCAGGAGGACGCCTGGTGGAAGAGCGTCTTCTACGAGGAGGAAGAGGTCCTGCACGAGGGCGTGCGCCTCGGGCTCCTCGTGAAGGGCGATCCGGACGTGGCGTGGGATACGGCGCCCGACTCCGCCCGCGGTCTCTTCGACTTCGGCGCTGAGGAGGACGAGGGCGTGCGCCTGCCGACCGGCCTTCAGTCCGACCGCCTCGAGCTCCGCGTCTACGCGCGCTACGAACCGGGCGCGTTCGATCTCGTCGACGGCTTCGCGCACGGATGGAAGACCGCACCGAGGCTCGACCACGTCGGCGCGGAGTACTTCGCACCGCGCACGGTGCTCGCGAGGGAGGAGCGCTGATGGCCCGGACGCGGAGAGCGGGGCTGACCCTGATCGAGGTCGTCGTGGCGACGGGGCTCCTCTCGCTGGTCGTCGTCGCTCTCGTGAAGCTCGTCGCGACCTCGCTCGACGTGTGGGACGCGACCGAGACGCGCCGCGACCTCTCCGAGCGTGCCCGCACGACGAGCGAGCTCCTCGCCGGCGACCTCGTGGCGCTGGAGGCGGGGCCGAACGGCGACCTCCTGTGCGACTGGGGCGCGCACGACCTCGACGGCGACGGGATCGCGGGGCTCCTCGCCCAGCGCGTACGCCTCGTGCGGCGCGTCTCCGCCGCGGAGCTCGCCAGGCGCTCCGACACTCCGGACGGCGCGGCCGCCGGGCGCCTCGTCGAGGTGGCCTGGGTACACGTGCCGGCCGAAGGGCGACTGCTGCGCGGCGAGCGAGCGGCCGGCGGCCCGGATTCCTTCCTGTTCGCGGACTTCTTCGACGCGAGACAGAGACCGCCCGACGGCGCCACCGAGGAGCTCTCGCGCTCCGTCCTGTGGATGGAGCTCCTCTTCGCCTCGCAGGCCACGACTCTCGGCGACGGCTGGCGGACGGGGTCGCGCGTCACCGACTGCGGCAGCGCCTGGGACGCGCGGACGAGGGGACGGACGGACGTGGAGCTCACGCAGCGGAACCTGCTCCCCGCCGGCACACCGCGGTCCGAGAAGCTGCCCGTCTTCCCGCGCCGCGTGCAGCTCGCGCTCGAGCTCGAGCGTCCGACCGACCTCGAACGGCGCACGCGCCTCGCAACGCCGGCGGCTCCCGGCGATCTCGAGCTCGTGGTCGTCGACGCGCGCTTCGCTCCGCCGGCGGGCGCGTTCGCGCGCATCGGCGAGGAGTGGGTGGAGGTCACGAACGTCTCCGGGAAGCGGCTCACGGTCGCGCGCGGAGCACGCGGCACGCGTCCGATCGAGCACCCGGCCGGGGAGCGCGTCCACTTCGGCAAGCGGAGCGTGCGCGAGATCGCGATTCCCGTGTACCGGGAGGACTGGAACCTGTGAGGGCGCGGGACGGATTCACGTTGATCGAGGTCGTGCTGGCCCTCGGCCTGCTCCTGCTCGGAGCGACCGTGATCCTCGGCCTCTTCTCGTTCGGGGCGGCCCTCTCGCGCACCGCCGAGCTGCGCGCGCGCTCCGCGACCGCGGCGGAGGCCGTGGTGCTCGACCTGGAGGAGGGGCTCTTCCCGCTCGAGGACGACGGGTCGGCCGGAGAGCCGCGCGTCGTCACCGACCGCCCCGTGCCCGGTCACACGGACCTGATCTACTCGGCGCGCGCGGTCCCGCGGCCCGACCACGAACCGGGACGCTCCCGCGAGTACCAGGTCGAAGTGGAGATGCGCTGGAGGGGCGGAGCCGGCCGGCGCGGTCGGAAGTTCTCCGTCCTGCTCCTGCGCGAGATCTCCTTCGGCGAACGCATGCGCAGCGCACTGGCGCCACCATCAAACGAAGGAGCCCCTGCCGAATGAACGCCACGTGGACACGGATCGCGGCTCTCCTCCTCCTCGCGGCCCCGGCGCTGGCCGAGGAACGCGAGATCATGCTCGGACTGCGCGACGGCGGCGTCCTGTGGGGCAGCATCGCGGATCACGACGAGCGCGCGATCGAGTTCCTGCGGCTGGACAACGGGGGCCGGGTCCGGATTCCGTGGTCGCTCCTGGATCCGCGCTTCGAACGCAACCTGCGCGAGCGCCTAGGCTATCTCGACCTCGCGCAGGACGAGGTGTTCGTCAAGGCCGACCTCTTGCGCACGGTCGACGGCGCCGAGATCGTCGGAATGATCGTCCACCGGACCGAGGAGGCGATCCACGTCAAGACGGCCAACAAGCTCGTCGCCGTGCCCAAGGTGCGCATTGCGGGACCCTCGACCCTGGTCCGCGTGCCGGCGCTCGACGTCTTCACGAAGGCGGAGCTCTACCGGCGGGAGCGGTCCGCACGCGAGGCGAAGCTCGGTGCCCCCGGCGCGGCAGGAGCCCCGGCCCACTTCGAGCTCGCCCAGTTCTGCGAGCGCATCCTGGACTACGGGAACGCGGTCGCTCACTACCGGCGCGCGGGGGAGCTCGATCCCTCGTTCCGGCCGAATGATCTCTCCGGCGCGCTCGCCAGAGCCGTGCGCAAGGAGGCCGCGCAGGAACAGGTGGATTCCCTGGGCGAGATCCGGCGGGAACGCCAGCGCGGCAAGTTCGAGCGCGCACTCGAGCTCGTCGCGGCGTTCCCCGGCCGGTTCCCCGAGAGCCCGCTGTTCGAGGAGCTCTACGAGCTCCGGCGCAGCGTTCTACGCGCGCGCGAGGAAGAGCTCGTCGGTCGCATCGAGCGCCTGTGGCACGGCCACGCCGAGAAGCTGACCCAGCGCGCCGCGCGCGAGCTCGGCTTCGCGCAGGCCGTGACGTGGGTCGAGGAAGCGATGGGGGAGGACGTGCTCGCGGCCGTTCACGGAGATGCGCTCGAGCTCGACCCCGAGCTCACCGTCGAGGACGTGCGCGACCTGTGGACGGCTCGCGCGCGCCGCCGCACGCGACGAGCGAGCTACGGCGTGGGGACGTTCCTGCTCGGCGACGACCGCGCGCGGGAGGGCGTCGAGGAGGGTGGGAACGGCGCCTCCGAGACGAGCGCGCGCGATGCTGCGCGTGAGGATCTCGAGGACCGCATCCGACGCTTCCTCGACCAGCAGCAGGTCGCCTCCCGGTCGCGGTCGAGTGGTGCCGGGAGCCAGGTCGATCCCGCGGAGTTCTGGACGCTCTGGTCGGTTGCCGGCCGGTCCCAGTGGCTGCTCGCCCACTACGCGGAGCACGGCGGTGACATGGAGCTCCGGAACCTCCACTTCCGCGCCTGCCGCGAGTGTGCCGGGAGCGGCATCCTCGAGCGGATCTACTCGGGCGCGGCCGTCACCGGCTCGAGCGGCGGACGAACCCGCCGAGTCACCTGCCCGACGTGCCAGCGCGTTGGTATCGTGCGGCGCGTCTCGTACCGGTGACCGCATGATCCACGCCCGCTCTCTCCTGCTCGCCCTCGTCGCTAGCGCCTGCGCTTCCGAGCCGACCCACGAGAAGCCCGTCTACCAGCCGCCTCGTCCCGCACCCCCGGTGACCGCGGAGGCGGAGTCCGCCGAGCCGGCGCCCGTGGATCCGACGGCCCCGGTTCCTCCCGCCCCCGCGCCGAGCTCGGCGAGCGGCACCACGCTCTCCGTGATCGACGGCAAGCAGGTCCCGATCGAGGAGTTGCTCGAGCTCTGGATCCACCGCGAGAGCCGCGAGGTCTACACCTACCTGCAGACGATCGTCGAGCGCCGCGTGGTCGAGGGCGAGGCCCAGCGCCTGGGCGTCCGGGTTCCCCCCGAACAGGTCGACCGCGCCGTGGAGGAGCTTCGGGCCCGGATGCGGGCCAAGATCGAGGAGCTGGATCGGGACGTCACTTTCGACGATTACGTCCGGGGCCGGCTGTTCCTCGATCCGGGACGCTACAAGGCCGTTCAGCGCGAGGGTCAGGTGCACTCCCTGACGCTCGAGCGCGTCGTGCGGGCCTGGTTGCTCGGGCAGGAGCGCGCGGACATCCGGCTCATCATCCTCCTCGCGGAGGATCCGGCCGACGAGGTCCAGGCCGCTCTCGACGCCGGCCGTCCCTTCGAAGAAGTGGCGCGGGAGTTCTCCCGTGATCCCTCGCGGGACGACGGAGGACGGATGCCGTCGGTCGTGCGGACCGAGGACCTGCTCCTCTCGCGGCTCGCTTTCTCGACCTCGAAGGGCGGCGTCATCGGCCCCGTGGAGAACGCCGATCAGGTCCTGTGGGTGAAGGTCGTGGACTTTCCCGAGGTCGTGGCGGGGACGTGGGCGGTGATCGCACCCGCTGTCGAGGCGAGCCTGGCCGAGCTCCCGATCACCGACATCGAGTTCGTTCAGTGGCGCGAGGCGGTCTACCCGTTCCACGAGATCGACAACCGTCCGTTCCTCGAGCTCTTCGGCGAACCGCTCGAGGGTCCGTGACCGCCCGAGAACACAGCCGCTCGCCGCTTGACCCGACCCCTTCCAGGCGCAATGCTCCACTCGTCGCTCTTCGAGCGGCGCATGGATGAAGGTCGACTTGGTGCAGAGCGACGAGCCCGAAGTGCGGGGAGAGGACGTCGGCGCCGCCGACGGTGTCGAGCGCGGTGAGGAGGAGCTCGTCGGTGAGCTCTTCGCGCTCCTGTTCGCCTCGCCCGAGCCCCTGACGACGGCGCGCCTGGGCACGCTGCTCGGGATCCGCAGCAAGAAGTCCGTGGTCGTGGAGGAGGGCCTCGCCGGGCTTCGCGACCACCTCGAGGAGGGGGGCCTGCCCCTGGTCCTGAAGTCGGTCGCCGGCGGCTGGCGGCTCTTCACCCGGCCCGAGATGGGGGACCTGGTCGGGCGTCTCGCCGACCGCCGCCCCGACCGTGTGAGCCCTGCCGCGCTCGAGACGCTCGCGATCGTCGCCTACCGTCAACCCGTGACCAAGGCCGAGATCGAGGCCATCCGCGGCGTCGGGTCGGGTCCCGTGCTGCGCAGCCTGGTCGACAGGCGCCTGGTGAAGGTCACCGGTCGGGCGGATCAGCCCGGCGCGCCCCTCCTGTACGGGACGACCCGGGAGTTCCTCGAGACCTTCGGACTGGACGCCCTCGAGGACCTCCCCCGCGACGGCGAGCTGGCGCGCGAATAGCCGCTCGGAGGCCCTTCACGGGGCGGTGGGGCTCCTTGCGCCGCGCAGTCGGGCCTCCGTACACTCCCCCCTCTTCCGCCCGCTCCCCGCGGGCGGTGTCACGGGCACGGTCCCGCACCGGCGCAGTCATGTCGAGCAAGTCGAGAAACAAGCCCACGCGCAAGTCCCCTCCGACCCAGGGCACCGGAAAGGCCGCGGGCACGGCCGTCGCGCCGACCGAGGCCGAGCACGGGCACGAGCTCGCCGACGCGGTCGAGGAGGTCATTCACGTCCCGACCGGACGGAACCCGCTGCGGTTCCTCCTCATGGTCCTGCTCGTGATCCTCCTCACGGCGATCTTCGCCATCAACCCGGGCGTGTTCCAGCGCGCGGCGTCCGGTAGCGCCGACGCCTTCATGACCTGGGAGCACCCGACCGAGGGCAAGCTCGAGGTCAGCGGTCAGGACTTCCTGATGGCGAAGCGCGACCTCGACCACTTCTTGAGGCTCTTCGGCGGCCGCCCCGACGACGAGGACACCGCGCGCTTCCTCGTGCTGGACGGACTGGCCGTCTCTGCAGGAATCAACGTGACGGACGCCGAGCTCGCCGAGCAGCTCCGCCAGCTCGCGTCGAGCCCGGCCTTCCAGGACTCCGAGGCCCTGAAGGCCTACATGCGTCGGTCCTCGGGGGGAATCCCCGGCTTCCAGGAGCGACTGCGGCAGCAGCTCCGCGGTCAGCGCTACGTTCAGCTCCTCGCGTACTTCGCGGCGAACCCCGACGGCGAGGAGATCGAGGCGGCCTGGCGCGAGGACCACCAGGAGCACGCGTTCGACTACGCCGAGCTCGAGGTCGCGTCGCTCATGGACGAGGCGCGCGCCATGGTGCCCGACGACGAGGGCGAGGAAGGACTCCGCGCCTGGCTCGAGAGCATGGACGAGCTCGACCAGGCGCCCTTCCAGGAGCCCGAGCGCATGCGCGCCGAGCTCGCGGGCTTCCTGTTCGACGGTGCCGAGGACGCCGCCGGGCTGCTCGAGCGCTACCCCGATCCGGGGCACGGTGACGAGCACGATCACGAGGGCGAAGAGGGCGAGGACGCCGAGGCCGAACCCGAACCCGAGCACGACCACGAGGGAGATCTCGCGCGGTCCTACTTCGACCGCGTCCGCTACTGGCGCTTCGAGCGTCCGGTGCCGGAGGGCGAGGATCCCCCCGTCGACTTCCAGGAACGCTACTTCGAGTTCGCGGACATCGAGCAGGACGCGCGCGCCGAGGCGCCCGTGTACGGCGCGCTCGAGCGCTGGATGAGCGACTTGCGCACGCGCGCCGAGGCCGGTGAGGAGATCGACCTCGAGGCGGAAGCCGAGGAGCTCGGTCTCGCCTATCGCGCGGGAGTCGACACGCTCTCGGCCTCCGACTGGGGCGAGGTCGCGGGCTGGGGTGGTTCGACCCTCGGCGCACGGCTCGGCCGTCTCGAGCCGCAGGAGTTCTCACCCGTCCTGATGGTGGAGAAGGGCGCGATGTCGGTTGGCCGGCTGCTCGAGAAGGTCGACGCCTACCTGCCCGAGTTCGAGGTCGTTCGCGACGACGTGGCCGAGGCCTGGGCAGAGCGTCGCGCGCGGGAGCTGGCGGTCGAGAAGCTGGTCGCCGTACGCGATAGCTTCGAGGCGCTCGAGGACGAGACCGACGAGGACGACGGCGAGCCCCTGCCGCACGCGAGCGAGGGCGAATTCGCCGAGGCCGTCGCGGCGCTCGGGCTCGAGCTCGCTCGCCGGCCGCACATGGAGCGCGCGACCGCGTTCAGCGAGGACCCCGACTCGGACCTCGCGGGCCACGTGTACATCCGCACCCAGACGGGCCTGCTGGATCTCGAGGAAGGGGAGATCGCCGAGCCCACTCTGGCCGCGGACGAGGAGCGCGCATTCCTGGTCCGCCACGCGGGGACGCGTGATCCCGAGGCCTGGAAGATGAGCCCGCTCGAGTACGACCAGAGCATCCAGAGCTCCGGGTTCCGCGCCTACTCCGACTTCGTCGAGGCCAACTTCGGGTTCGAGGCCCTGACCGAGACGTACTCGATCTGGATGGACAAGGTCGAGGAAGAGGGGCCCTAGTGACTTGGCGCGCATCAGCGCGCGCCAAGGATGCCTGCGGCGCACGGCGCGACTTCGCGCCGGCGGGGCCTTCGGCCCCGTTGTGACTTGGCGCGCATCGGCGCGCGCCAAGGATGCCCTGCGGGCGGCTACGGCGCGACTTCGCGCCGGGCTCGGCGGTCAGCCCGGCTTGCGCGCGAGCGCCGCGATCGAGTGGCCGACCGGGATGTTCACCCGGCTGGAGACCGGGAGCTCCGCGGCGAAGATCGCGTGCAGGAGATCGTGCACGAAGGCCGGGATGGGCCAGGAGAGGTTCGTGTGCTTCGGGTCGGCCTTGGGCGGCACGAAGGCCTCGATGACCTTGATCCCGAGCACGGCGGGCAGGATCACGGGGAAGAGCAGCACGTTGCTGTGCGTGTTCCGCACGACCTCGAGCCCCGCGCCCTCGAGCAGGCGCCCCAGGCTGCCGCGCGTGTAGCGGCGTTCGTGGCCCGAGACGCGGTCGTTGTTCGCGTAGAGGAACTGGTAGGCGGGCACGGTCAGGTAGGCCGTACCGCCCGGCTTCAGGATGCGAAAGACCTCGGCCATGACGGCCACGTCGTCCGCGATGTGCTCCACGGCGTCGAAGAGGCAGACGAGGTCGAAGCTCGCGTCGGCGTAGGGCAGGGCGTAGCCGTCCACCGCCACACCGAGCGGATACCCGCGATCGCGGCAGAAGGCCAGGCCCTCCACCGCCATGTCGGCGGGAAAGACACGCTCGGCGACCTCGGAGAGGCCGTCGAGGAAGCCGCCCATGCCGCAGCCGAGGTCGAGCGCCCGCTCGACGCGTCTTCCGCCGAGGTAGCGCTGCAGGAGCCCGAGGTAGACCGTCCTGCGACCGCGGAACCACCAGTGTGATTCCTCGAGGTCGCGGAACTGCTCGTAGACCGGAGCATCCATCAGCCGAAGTACTCCGTGCCCGCTGCGACCTCTTCGGCGCGGGCATCGTGACCCTTCACGATGGTCTTCGCGACGCGCCGGCCCATCGCGATGGAGTGGTCCATGTTGTTGTAGCGGAAGAGGCCCTGGCGTCCCGTCGTCTGGAGGTTCGCGACCCGCTTGACTTCCTTGCGCATGCGGTCGAGGTGCCCCTTGTAGTGCAGGTCGTAGACGGGATAGGCGTAGCGCAGCTTGTGCATGTCGATGCCGCGAGTGATCCCGGGTTCGATCAGGCCGACCGTCACGAGGTCGCGTTCGGCGATCTTGGCGCCCTCCTCGAGCGTGATCTCCCAGTGCTCGTCGTCCCACAGGCACGTGATCTCGCAGCAGACGACCGTCTTGTCGCCGGGGGCAGACGAGTCCGAGAAGTTCTTGAACTCGCAGATCCTGTGAATCGTGAGGTTCCGCTCCGGGAGGTAGACCCAGTGATCGGGGAACACCGACGGCAGGTCCACCTCGAGGTAGATGAAGACGATCCCCATGAACTCGAGCTTGTCGATGGCCTCCACGACGTCGGGACCGACCTCGGGTCGGAAGCACTCGAGCATCCGGGGCAGCGGCATCGTGTTGACGATCGCGTCGCACTCCACCGCTTGCTCACCGCCGTCGGGGCCGCGGTACCAGACGCGCTTCGCCACGTCGTCCTCGATGTCGATCCGCGTCACAGGCGAGGAGAGCAAGACGTCCGCACCCATCGCGCGCGTCTTCTCCGCGTACTTGCGCCCGATCTCGCCGATCCCGCCGTGCGCCGGGTACCAGAACTCGCTGACCAGGCTGCGCACCTCGCCCTCGCGAGGCGGGTTGAGCGTCTTGATGATCGCGTCCCAGAGGTTCGCCTGGCTGATGCGCTGGCTCGCCCAGTCCGCGGAGATCTCGGTGCACGGCCGCTTCCAGGTCTTCTCCGTGTAGGTCCCGAAGAACATCTCGTAGAGCGTCCGGCCGAACCGCTTGAGGACCCAGTTCTCGAAGTTGTCGTCCGGGATCTTCTTGAAGACCTGGACGCAGCGGATCCAGGCGTAGTCCCAGATCGCGCGGCACATGAGCCCCTTCGGCAGGCTCTTGAGGACGTTCAGGAGCTTCAACGGGTAGTTGAAGAACTTCCCCTGCATGTAGATCCGCGAGAGGCGCTCGCGGATGACCACCTCGTTGTCGAGGACCTCGTAGAGGTGCTCGATCAGCTTCTCGTCCCGGCTGTGGAAACGGTGCGGGCCGTGGTCGAGCCAGTAGTCCTCCACCTGCCAGCTCGTGGCCATCCCGCCCGGGTAGTCCTCGCGTTCCAGGACCGTGACCCGGATACCCGCCTTGGCGAGCTCGTAGGCTGTCGATAGACCGGCCAGACCGGCTCCCAGGACGACGACGTGCATGGATCTCGCTCGCTCGAGTGTGCGAGCCTCCCTAGCGTACACCGCGACCGGCAGGCACCGGCGCCCGAGCGCCCGGATCAGGCCCGCTGGAAGGCGATTCGGAAGAGGGCGCCCCCGCCGGGTCGCGGGTGGACGCTCGCCCGACCTCCCATGGAATCGGCGTGCAGCGCCACGAGGTGGAGCCCGAGCCCGGTCCCCGTCGAGGTGCGCGTGCCCTCGTTGCCGACGCGGTAGAAGGCCTCGAAGATGTGCTCCGCCTCCTCTGGGGGGATGCCCGGCCCACGGTCGGCGACCTCTAGGACCACCTCGTCGTCCGTCTCCAGCGTCATCACATCGATCGGGCGGCCGTCGGGCCCCGCGTACTTGCGCGCGTTCTCGACGAGGTTGTCCAGGATGCCCGACACGGCTTCGGGGACCAGCATCACGGGCGGCAGGTCCGGGGCGAGCCCGAAGCGCAGGTCGTCGCGCCCGATCCCGGCGCGGTCCGCGACATCCGGCACGAGCCGCTCCACGAGCTCCGACAGGTCGCCGGGTTCCGGAACGGCCGCGCGGGCCGACAGCCGGGCCTTCTCGAGGACGCGCTCGACCAGCGTGGTGAGGCGGCTCGTCTCGCGGACGATCCGGTCGTAGTACTCCGCTCGCCGGTCTTCGTCCTGGACCCAGCCCTCCGCGAGCATCTCCCCGTGCAACCGGATGGTCGAGAGGGGTGTGCGCAGCTCGTGCGTGACCGCGGCGACGAAGTTCTCGGTTCGCGTCGCCTGCTCCAGCTCGCGTGAGACGCTGCGCAGCAAGAGGACCATGCCCGTCGTCAGAGTGAGCGCGAGCATCGCTGCAACGCCGAAGAAGCGCCACGATTGCGCCTCGAAGCGACTCTCGATCTCGCCCTTGTCGATGACGACGTTCACGACTCCGTACTCGCTCGGCTCGTCGCGCGGTGTCTCGAACCCCAGCGCCCGCACCAGCGAGACGGGGAAGCGGAAATCGGAGCGTGCGTCCGGTTGCCCTGGCGGCGGTGTGTCCTGGAAGCGCTCGGATCCTGACAGCACGCGGTCGGAGACCCAGACCGGGAGCTCCTCGAACAGCCAGTAGGGGTCGAGGAAGATCCCCTGTACGAGTCCGAAGCCGCGCGCGAGCGGCTCCAGGCACGGGGCGGCCGCGACCAGCTCTGGATCGAGGTCGGCGAGGATCACGCGCCGCGTGGCCAGCGCGCGAGGCTCCCCGTCCGCGTCGATGTAGAAGCGCAGGTGGAACTGGCTATAGTTGACCTGGACGATCGCTTCCGAGAGGACCGGCATGCAGGCGCGTACGCACTCGAAGGAGTCCTCCCGTCCGCGGTGCACCACGGCCTGCACGACGGGGAGCTCCTTCGTCTGCACGCTGCCGAGCCGCGCCGCCCGGCGCAGGAAGCCGTCGGCCAGGTTCTTCCGCAGGAGCTCGCTGGCGGCTGCGGAGAGGTCGGGCTGGCGCATCTCGGCGTGGAGGTCGTGACCTGCCGTGCTGCGGCCGTAGAAGACGTCGACCTGCGCGCCGTACCCTTCGGAGAGGTCGTAGCCGAACCACGCGAGCACGCCCTGGGGGCGTGCCTCGCGCAGGAGCGGGGAGCGGTGCAGCGAGAGCTCGTCGCCGATCGGAGCCTCCGGCGCGAAGACCTCCGCGTAGTGGTCGAAGGGCCGCGACTCCTCCTGCTCGAGCAGCTGGTCGAGTCGCTCGGCGATCCCGTCCGTCAGCCGCCGCGCGGCGTCACGAGCGCTCTCGGGGACCGCTGCCAGCTCGGCGTTGTAGTCGAGCCAGAGCTGGTGCCAGTGCAAGCCCCCCAGCACCACGGTGGGGAGGACCAGCAGGACCGAGTAGAGGAGGAGCGCTGTCCGTTTCGCCTTCAGGCGTACCAACGATAGCCCTTGCCGCGCACCGTCTGGACCAGCTGGGGCTTCGACGGGTCAGGCTCGATCTTGCGGCGCAGTCCGACAATGTGGATGTCGACAGTTCGAGTCTCGACGTTGGCGCTCCGGTAGTGCCACACGTCGAGCAGCAGATCTTCGCGCGTGACGACCCGCTGGCGGTTGCGCACCAGGTAGTCGAGGATGTCGCCCTCGCGCGGGGTGAGGGGGACGACCTCGCCGTCGCGGTGCACCTCCAACCGGGCGAGGTCCACCTGGATCCCGCCGGGGAGGTCGAGCCGCGCGGGCGGCGACGTGTCCATTGCGTGGCGCCGGAACTGTGCCTCGACGCGCGCAACGAGCTCACGCGGCGAGAAGGGCTTGGGGACGTAGTCGTCCGCACCGAGCTCGAATCCCTTGAGCACGTCCTTCTCGTCCGCGAGGGCCGAGAGGATGATCACGCGCGAGTCGCGCCGTTCGTCGCGCAGCGTTCGCAGGACGTCGAGCCCGTTCTTCCCGGGCAGCATCAGGTCGAGCACGACCAGGTCGAACTCGGTCCGGCGCAGGAGGTTCAGCGCGTCGTCGCCGTCGTGGACGACCTCGACCTCGTACGAGGCGTGCTGGAGCGCGTCTCGGACGCCGAAGGCGAGCGCTTGCTCGTCTTCCACCACGAGGATCTTCTGGGTCATCGGCGAGGTCTCTGAACGGACGGACGTCCTGGGATCGGCTTCGCTGAGCATGAAAGTGTAGCTCCGGTGGGAAAGGTAAGCTCGTGGCAACGACTGAGTTGCGGAGATGCGTCCGAAGCGCCCGCGGTCTCGACCTATTACTCTTTTCGAACCGGGTGCGTCTCGCCTTCCACGGACCTCCGACACGCTCTCGAATAGGCTCCATGCCTCAGGAGGTGGACCCATGTCCCCGGCAAACAGAGCGTTCGGTTTCGCACCTGCGTTTCTCGCGCTCGCGCTCGGAGCGGGCGACGAGCTCCTCGGCAACCCGACCTTCGAGGACGGAGCCGGCGGCTGGTCACTGCGCGGTGCCGAGGCCCGGGCGGCGGGCGGGCCCGACGGCGGACCCTGCGTCGCCCTCCTGGGCACGGCGGCGACCGGCGAGAGCTGGACGCACGTCGGGATCCGACTGGTCGAACCGCCGACCGAGCGGCGCCTCTCCTTCTCGGCGCAGGTGATCTCGGAGGCGACCGGGGAGGTGGACGTCAACGCGTTCGCCTATCGGGGCCGGAGCGAGCTCCTCGAGAGCTGGACGGAGACCCGCCCGCTCGGAGAGGGCTGGACGGAAGTGCGCTCCGAGTACGTCCTGCCCGCGGGGACGGAGACCTTCACCCTGTGGGTGATCCACGCCGCTTCGGGCGAGCTGCGCGTCGCCGACGCGAGCCTGCAAGCGGGGGACCCGCAGCGCAGTCGGCCGAAGAACCTCACCGGAGCCGGCGTGATCCGCGCCTCGGCGAACGTCGTGGTCGGTCCGGCGGAGGACGGCTCGGCCGGCCGCGTGCTCTTTCCCATCCCGCTCCTCACCGAACACCAGGTGCCGCTCACGTTCGACGTCGTCACCACACCGGCAGGAGCGCTCACGAGCTTCCGGTGGGTCCCGCGCGAGGACGGAATGAACTGGCTCGCCGAGATCGAGGTCGCACCGACGCTTCCGGTCGAGGTGGCCTGGGAGAGCCTGGTCCTCGTGGGCGAGCGCCGCGACGCGCCGCTGCCCGAGGCCCCGCGCCCGGAGGTCCCCGACGAGGCCGCACCCTGGCTCGAGTCCACGGCCTGCATTCAGAGCGAGGACCCCGACGTCGTGGCCAAGGCCCACGAGCTGATCGATGCGGGCGGGGACGTCGGCGACTTCGTCGCGGGGGTCATCGCCTTCACCTCGACGAACCAGGGCGACGGAGCAGAGTTCCGTACGCTCGACGCCGCTTCCGCGATCCACTGCGGCGGTTCCTGCACGAGCCGCGCGAACCTGGCGGCCGCACTCCTGCGCGCCGGCGGGGTTCCCGCGCGGACGTCGGCCCACCTGCCGACCTGGTCGGGGCCGCTCTACGAGCACTGGCACGTCGAGTACTGGCATCCGGGTGCGGGCTGGACGTGGGTCGAGCCGACGCTCGGGAAGATGCGCCCCGCGCCGTTCACGTTCGTGGTCCTCAACATCGCGAACCCCGAAGATGAAGAGCAGGGCTTCCACCCGGTCATCGCGCACTCCGGCGTGATGCTGGGAGTTCCCCGCTATTCGGTGCACGAGCTGGGCGAGGGGCTGGCGCGCCCGTGGCCGCTGCCCGACGACATCGCTCCACGCCTGAACGAGGCTCGTGCCGAGGCTCCGCTCGACGGCTCTCTCTCCCGGCAGGGCGAGCTCTTCGAGCGCGCCCGCGATCACTGGGCTCGCCTGGCGGAGCAGTGCCTGGCGGGCACCGTCGATCGCGACGCACTCGCCGCGATCGAGTCGGCGCTCGCCGCCGACGAGGTCACCGAGGCGCTCCTGGACGCCCTCGAGCACGACTGAGGCGAATGTCCGCATACGGCGCGTACCCCGCGCGACGAGAGCCCGAGGGTTTGCGCACGAGGGAGTGATGGGGGCGCGTAGTTTCGTGGTCACCCTCGGGAGGATCGCCATGGAAGCCACCGCACCGGACTACTTCTCGGCCAGGCTCGCGGAGTACGACTCGCTCGTGCGGCGGGCGGTACCCGACTACGACGCGATGATCGACCGGATGATCGCGTACCTCCCCGAGCGCGCCGATCGGATCCTCGAGCTCGGTGCAGGCACGGGCAACCTGTCGGTCGCGCTCGCGCGGCGGTACCCCGAGAGCCGGCTCACGCTGGTCGACGCTTCCGAGGAAATGCTCGCGTTCAGTGCCCTGCGCGTCGCCGACCCCGACGGCGTGCACACGATCTGCAAGAGCTTCGAGGAGCTCGAGCTCGTGCCGGAGTCGTTCGACCTCGTCACGTCCTGTCTGAGCGTGCACCACGTCGTGGACAAGGCCGCGCTCTTTCGCAGCATCCGGGCGACCTTGGTCCCCGATGGAACCTTTCTGCTCGCGGACCAGATGCGCGGTCAGGCGGATCGGCATCACGCGCTCAACTGGAACACCATGGTCGAGTTCTGGAGGCGTGCCGGCCACCTCTCGCCGGCGGAGCAGGCGAGCCTCGCGCAGCACGCGGCGGAGCACGATCACTACGTCTCGATCGGGGAGCACGTGGCGCTCCTGGCCGCAGCGGGGTTCGAGGATCTGGACGTCGTGTGGCGGAGCTGGATGTGGGGGATCGTGACGGGCACAGCCGGTACCGGGTCGTAGCCGTCGTCCGTCTCTTCTCGGGCACGGGGCGCGAGCGAGCCCGGTACCGGGCTCGTCCCCACGGCGTTACCCCCCCGTAGCAGCCCTGGACGGGATCCGGACCCCAAACCGGGGTCGATGACCCTGTGGACGGGCCACGGAACCGTTTATCCTGGAACGCGAATTGCCCGGGGAACCGCTCGCCCCTCACCTCCCCCCCTCCCTCCTCCCCGAGTCTCGCGAGTTTCCGCGACGACGTCTGATCATGATCGCGTGCGCCCTCTCCCTAGCCTTCGCCCCCGCCGTCACGGTCCAGAGCGCCGGTTTCGACATGCGCTCGGTCCTCGTCCAGGCCGCCGACCACGACCGCAGCGGTAGTGTGGAAGCCGCCGAGTGGCAGGCTTACTGCGTCTCGCTCGAAGCCGACGCCGACGGACGGCTCGACAGCGATCGCGTCAAGGCCGGACTCCTCGTGTACGACTGGGACTGGGACCGGGACGGCACGCTGACGTCGTCCGACCTGCGCCGCGCGTTCGAGGATCTGGACGGCGACCGGAACGGCGTGCTCGTCGCACCCGAGATCGGCGCGGTGCCCGGCGGGTTCTCGCAGTTCATGGCCCTGACGGTTCTCTTCCACGCCGCCGACTCCGGCGACGACTGGCAAGTCGAGACAGGGGAGTGGAGCGTGCTCGAGGCGGCCGGCGGCGAGGAGGGACGGATCGCGCTCGCATCCGTCCGCCGCTGGATGGACCAGGTCGAAGCCGAACCGCCCCCGGAGGATCCGAACGCGATCACGCCCGGGATCTATCTCCTCACGATCACGAGTCTTCTCGACAACGACTTCGACGGCTCGGTGACCCTCGACGATCTCCGGCAGATCCACGCCGACCTCGACCTCGACGGCGACGGGAACCTCGACGCCTCCGAGCTCAGGCCCCGGAGGCGCCGGGACACGGACTCGACCGCTCCTCCTGCGCCTCCCTCCGCAAGCTCTCTCGACGAAGTGGTGGAGGAGGACGAGGTCGGGCTCCCCGCGCCGGTCATCCCCTGGCAGCGCAGCCTCGAGGACGCTCTGGCGCTCGTGGAGCTCACCAAGAAGCCCCTGCTCCTGTGCGTCAACGTGGACGGCGAATCCGCGAGCGAGGTCATGGCGCGCGGCCGCTACCGCGACCCCGCCTTCGCGGAACTGACGCGCGGTTTCATCCCGCTGCTCCTCTCTCCGAACGTGCACTCGCCTCGGGAGTACGACGATCGCGGTCGCCGCATCCCCGATCCGAAGTTCGGGCGCGTCGTCCAGTCCGAGCACATCGAGCACGACGACGCCATCACCGAGCGCTACTTCGACGGACAGCGAGTCGCGACGCGCCACAAGGCGCTGGACGCTGACGGGAACACGCTCTTCGACATCTACCTGGTCAACGACCTGTCGGTCATCGACCGCGCGCTCGCCGAGCACGGCGTGTTCGGTGCCGAGCTCCCCGATCCGGACCGGCTCGACGAGCAACAGCTCCTCGCCAGCCCGGACGCGGCTTGCCGCGATAGGCTCGAGGACCTCTTCCTCCGCGGAGACGAGCGGACTCGCGTCCGCCTGGCGAGCCTGTGCCTCTCATCGGCGCGGCCGACGCAACACCCCGAGGTCTTGCGGATGGCGCTCCTCGATCGTTCCGACCGCGTGCGCCGCCAGGCCGTGTGGGCGGTGGTCCAGCACGCCGAGCGAGTCGAGACCGATCTCCTTCTGCCGGCATTCCGTGCCGCGGGCGAGGACGCCTCGCAGCTGGCCGCGCTGGTCTCCGCCGTACGACGTGTCGCCTACTCGTCGGGCGACGACGCGCGCAAGGGCCGGGCCGAACGGCTCGAGCGGGTGTTCACCGGACTTCAGGAGCGCTCTACCGCGCTGGACGTCGACCGCTGGCGCCTCGCGCTCACTTTCGCTCCCAGGACGGAGGAGCTTCCGCCGACGGCGGACCAGAAGGAGGCGGTCGTCGCCCGCATTGCCGACCTCGAGGCACGCCTCGAGGGCGCGTCGGACGACCGCGAGCTCAACCTGCTCTTCGCGGACACGTTGATGCGTCTGGCCCGGATCCAGATGCTCGAGGGACAGAACCCCACGTACCTGTTCGAGGACGTGCGCGCGGCGGCTGCGCTCGCGACGTCCGACGATCTGCCGGACGGACGCGCTCTCGGATACCTCGCCTGGTCGAGCTACATGCTGTCGGACTCGGAGAGCGCAGTGGACTACGCCTCGCGCGCGCTCCCGCACCTGCGCGGGCAGGCCGGATCGCCGCTGGCGGCGCAGGTCCTCCAGGTCTTCGCACAGGGCAGGATCCGCGGGCTCTACGACGGCATGGCCGGAGGCGAGTGGCCGGACTCCTGGATCGCCGATATCCGCGACACCTACGAAGCCTTGCTGGTCCACCCCTCGGTGAGCGAGAAGCAGGTCATCGACTACCTGAAGTTCCTCGACGTCGTCGAGGCTCACAGGCTGCAGGAGGACGTCGTGCGGCGCGCCATAGCGCTGTTCCCCGCGTCGACCGAGGTGCACCGTTCGTTCCGCAACCAGATGCTGCGCGATCACGGCGCCGGCTTCCTGGAGGAGGCCTACGAGACGCTCGAGACGCCTCCCGAGGAGTCCGCGAGCTTCGCCTGGTACGCCGGACTCGCAACCTTGGTCGCGGCCGAGCGTCACGTGCAGAACAAGGAGACGGAGGCCGCACTGGGCGCCTACGGGCTCTCCGTCGACCGGTTCCGGGCCTCGATCGCCGAGGAGCCGGAGTTCGAGGGCTCGGCGTCGCACTACATCTCGCTGGCGCTGGCCGGGACCGCGAACCTGCACCTCGAGCGCGAGCGCTGGGACGCTGCGCTGGATGCGATCCGCACGGGTATCACCGAGAACCCGAGGAGCGCGACCTTCACGGACGGCCTGGGCAACACGCCCGCCGCGATCGCGGGCCGAGTGCACCGCGCGCTCCTGCGCAGCGGTCGCGCCGCCGAGGCGTCCTCGCTACGCGAGGTGCTCGACGGCCACGGCGTGAAGATGGGCGGCTAGCCGTCAGCCCAGGAACCGCTTGCGGCAGATCGTCTTGAACATGCCGAGAGCGGTCTTGGCGACCTTCATGAAGCTCGCCGAGTGCTTCGACTCGCCGCCCTTGCGCGCGCCGTAGTTGACCGGGACCTCGATCGTGCGCAGCGCCTTCCGATACGCCTCGCAGATCATCTCCGGCGAGAACGAGGGGCCGGCCTCGCGCGTCCCCGCGCCGATCGTGTTCCAGGTCTGCGCCCACAGCGCGCGGTAGGTGCAACCCACGTCGGTCAGGCGCGGCTCGTGGGGGAGGTACCAGAAGAGCTCGAGGATCTTCGCCATCGAGACGTTCCCCCAGCGCAGGAGCTTGTCCATGTTGGCGCCCTGCTGGACCATCTGCCGCGTCGTCCGCGTGCCGAGCACCATGTCGGCGTCGAGCAGGTAGTAGGCGAGCTTCCACAGGTCCTTGCCCCAGAACGATCCGTCGGCCTCGGTCAGGATCAGCACGTCCGCACCCGTCGAGACCGCGTGGTTCATGCCGGCGCGGAGCGCGCAGCCGTAACCCGGGGAGAGCTCCTCGACGACCTCGGCACCCGCCTCGCGCGCGCGCTCGGCCGTCGCGTCCTTGCAGTTGTTGTCCACCACGACCACACGGTCCACGCACTCGATCGCGCGGAAGTCGCTCACGACGTCCGCGATCGTCCCCTCCTCGTTGTACGCCGGGATGATCACGGCGACCTGGTGGCCCTGGAACATGGGGCGAGGAGTCTACCCGAGCGGTGCCGTCGCCGGGCAGCTCTCACAGTCGGGTCGCGGCTTGCAGTTGTCGTACCCGACGCGCACGACGAGCGCGTGGAACTCCTCGAAGACGAGCCGGGACGGGACGAGCCGTTCGAGGAGCCAGGCCCGAGCCTCGGCGTAGGTTCGCTCGGCCGGGAACAACCCGTGCCTCGCGAGCACGCGCCGCGCGTACGCCCCCACGACCGGCGTCCGCCGCCCGGCCGCGAAGCACAGGACGGCGTCCGCGGTCTCCTGGCCGATTCCCCGGACCGCCAGGAGCTCGTCGCGCAGGGGCTCGAGCGAGCGCTCGCACAGCGCGGCGAGTCCGCCCGCGTCCCGGTACCACGCGGACACGGCGCGGAGCCCCGTGGCCTTGGCGCGGTAGGTGCCCGAGGGACGAACGAGCTCCATGAGCTCCTCCTCGTCGACCCGGAGG
>JAJDET010000247.1 GCA_029259655.1 Planctomycetota bacterium | reverse complement strand
GCGAAGGGGGAGTTCGCGGCCGCCGTGAAACCGCCCAGCCCGTCCGCCAGCAGCACGGTCACGTCGTTCGAGCCTGTGTTGGCCACCGCCAGGTCGTTCAGGCCGTCCCCGTCGAGGAGCCCGGCGGCCACAGCCTCGGGCTGGGTGCCGACCGAGACCGGCGTCGCCGTGCCGAAGCCCCCGGCGCCGTCCCCGATCAGGAAGTGGACCTGGTTCGTGCTCGGGTTGGCGACCACGAGGTCGAGGTCCGTGTCGTTGTCGAAGAGCCCGGTCGCGATCGACACGGGACCCGTCCCGGCCGAGAAGGTCGTGGCCGTTCCGAAGCCCCCGGCCGAGCCGAGCATCACCGACACGTCGTCCGACCCCGTGTTCGCCGTCGCGAGGTCGGCGAACCCATTCATGTCGAAGTCGGCGATCACGACCGAATCGGGGTCGGTGCCCGAGGTCGGCACCGTAACCGCGCGGCCCAGGTAGCCCCCGCCGACGCCGGGCAGAACGATCACGTTGCCGTTGAGCTCGTCGACGACGGCCAGATCGGGCAGGAGGTCCGCGTTCAGGTTGCCGATCGCGACGGCGACGGGGTCGTCGCCGACGGACATCCCCGTTCCGGCGGAGATCCCCTGACCGAACGTGGCCCACGTGAACTCGGCGGCCGGGTAGAGCGGCTCGATCACGCTCGCCACCATCGTGATGCCGGCGATCGTTGTCACGCCGCCGACCACGGTCGGGGTGGGGGTCGAGAGACCCTGCGCCGGCCCGTAGACCGAGTCTGTCTCCTCACCCACGACCTGCACCGGCGTGACGAGCGCCGGCCAGGGCGGGAACTGGTAGAAGCCGTCGACGTCGGTCGTCGTGCTGAACAGGTTCTCCGGGATGCCCTGCAGGGTGAGCGTCCCAGCCGTCGCGGGCGCGCCGTTCGGCAGCTCCAGGGTGCCCGTGATCGTGGTCGCCGGATCGGGGGAGTTCGGATTCGTCTCGAGCGCGATCTCGAGAGCGTCGGGGAAGCCGTCGCCGTCGCCGTCCGAGGACGTGGGGTCGGTCCCGAGACCGCGCACCTCGACGCCGTCGAGATAGCCGTCCCCGTCGGTGTCATCGACGAGTACGAGCGTCGAGTAGAGATTGGTCTCGTACCAGTCGGGTAAGCCGTCCGCGTCGCTGTCGACGTCCACCACGATCGTCCCGGCGCCCGTCACGGTCGGCAGGAGACTCGTCAGGTCGTCGCTGAACCCGAACGTATCGGCCACGACCCCGTCGACGTCCACGTCGATCAAGGGGGGCGCCGAGGGGTGACCGACGATGACGAAGACGCCCGCGGCGTCCGTCGTCGTGACGAACCCGTGGTTGGTGGTGACGGTGGCGCCGACCACCGGAGACTGATCGTCCGCCACGACCTTGCCGAGGATCGTGGTGATCGAACTCGACGGGAGGCTCGGCGGGACGTCGCGCACCGTCCCGGGCACCGGCGAACGCCGGGACCGGTGCAGCTGGCCCGGAACCTGCGAGAGCTGCGCGACGGCGCTCGCGGTGACGAGCGCCAGCGCGACGAGGACCGGGAAGATCCTACGTGCTTGCGAGTCCACCTTCTCTCCACTCCCTCAAGGGGAGCGGACCCCATTCAGCGTAGGAGAATCTCGCGGCACCGCCATGGCCCGTGCCGATTTCGACCCCCGGCGCCGCGTGCGGCTACTCTGCCAGGAACACGAATTCGCCCGGGGGAACATTCACGGTGTGGGCGAGGACTGGCGTCTGGGCTAGCTGCTGCCTGGAGAAGCTGCCCAGCATTCGCGCGTGAAGCATGCTGCTCGTCAGCGAGATTCCATCGCCGAGAGAGTCGAGGAAGGCCTGCCCGAAGGGGGAGTGTCTTTTCCCAGCCCCGTCGAAGACCGGCTCGTCAGCCCGTCCGGCAGCGAGCACCACGCGCGCCGGTCGGGTCAGGAAGCGCGCCTCGAAATCCTGTACCAGCGAGCTTCGCGTCGACGCGAGCCGGCCGCCGTAGCAGCAGTCAACCGCGACCATCACGTGCTTGGCTTGCGCGTCCACGAGGAAGCGCTCGAACGCGTCGAAGTGGAGCCAGCTCGTCCGCTCGGGGTCGCGCTCGAGCGAGAGGCCGTCGGCGGGGACGACCCAGCCGCTCGATTCCGAGCGCTCGTGCGGCACGCCGTGCCCGGCGAAGTAGACGAGCGCGCGGTCCTCGGGCTGGAGCTCGTTCTCGAGCTTCGCCAGGGCTTTTCGGATCTCATTTTCGGTCGCCTCCCCGTCGCGCAGGACGGTTGTCTCCCAGCGACCTAGCGGCCGCGCGCGCAGCGCGGCGTCGAGCGCGTCCACGTCGGCCACCGCGTTCTCGAGCGGCGCGAAGCCGTTCGGGCGGTAGGCCTCGCCGATCCCGATCAGGAGCGCGAGCGAGCGGCCGAAGCCCGGCGCGAAGGTGCCGGCCTCCGTCGGGGCTTCGCCGGGCACGACCCCGAGTCCGCGGGCGTCGGTCCCGCGCTCCCACGGCGCCAGCTGCCAGACGAGGAAGGCCGCGGCGAAGAGGGCGGCGGCTCCGGCCAAGATCCGCGTGCGCGGCGCCACCAGCCCTCCGCCTCGTCCCTCGGGGAGGAGCGCGTCGCGCAACGCCGTCGCCGACTTCGGTCGCGCGATGGGCGAGCGCGCGAGGCACGCCATCACGGGGGCTGCGAGGTTGCGTGGCGCGCCGGCGCGGGCCGGATCCTCGGGCGCTCGCCAGCCGTGCTCGAGGAACCCGGGCATGGCCTCGCGTCCCGTCAGGGCCCGGTAGAGCACGCAGCCGAGCGCGAAGAGGTCCGAGCGCTCGCTCGCCGCCTCGCCGCCGAGTTGCTCGGGCGCGGGGTGGGTGGGCAGGACGACCGGCTCGCCCTTGGCCTTCGCCGCCCGCACGTAATCGATGGACGTGATCTCCCCGGGTCGGAACGGCTTCGAGAGCCGGAACCCCGTCAAGCACGCGCGCCCGTCCGCGGCGAGCCGGATCGTCTCCGGACTCACGTCGCGGTGCACCGCGCCGGCCGCGTGCACGGCGGCGAGGGCTTCGGCGAGCTCGGAGCCGAGTCGGCGCACCTCGTCGTGGGGGAGCCGTCCCTCCGGCTCGCGGGCGAGTCGCTCGGCCAGGGTCTCACCGGCGACCGGCTCGAGCACCAGGGTGGTCGTCGCCTCGTCCTGCAAGACCTCGTGCAGGCGCTGCACGCCCGGGTGCTCGACCGCGGCCAGCGCCCGCGCTTCCCGCAGGTCGCGCCTCTCGGCGGCGTCCGCCGCTCGAGGTTGCCGCACGAGCAGCACTTCGCGCTCGAGGGTGCGATCGAGAGCGCGCAACTCCTCGCGACCGCCCGTGCCGGAGAGCCTCTCCAGCACCTCGTAGCGGTCGTCGATCGGGTTGGAAGCGCTCATCGCGACAGGCGCCCGATTCTAGGCGCCCAAGAGGAGAGGGGCAGCCGTCTGGCCATCGAAGGTGTGCAACGCGCCGCCGTGAGGACGGAGAGGGT
>JAJDET010000246.1 GCA_029259655.1 Planctomycetota bacterium | reverse complement strand
TCGTGCTCGACCGCGGCCTCGAGGTGCGGGGCACGCTCGCGGACCCGCTCGGCCGGCCGCTCGCGGGCTGGACCGTCGAGGTCGAGAAGAGCGGCGAGTACGCGTTCAGCGCCGTGACCGTCTCCGACGATCACGGTCGCTTCTCGATCCCGAACGTGCGTGACGTGCCGCTGCGTCTGTTCGTGCGCATGCCGGGGACGTGGACCTCGATCCCCTCCCTGGTGATGAGAGACGTGCGAGCAGGGGACGAGCTCGCGCTCATCTGCACGAAGCCCACGTCGCAGCTCGCCGTCGAGCTCGAGACTCCCGAAGGCGAACCGCTCGTCGCGGCCCACGTGCGCGCGATCCACGAGGACAGCGGTCGCGGGATCGCCCTCGCGTCGGAGGGGGGGCGGTACCACGCCGCCGAGATCCCGTCCGGCCCCTACCGCGTGATGGTCGGCGCCGGCGGGCTCGGGTGGCGGGACCTCGGCCGCATCTGGATCGGCGAGGAGGAGACCGCGGTCCTTCCCACGATCCGGTTCGATCCGCCCGGCGAGCTCGCGTGGACGGTGGACACGGAGGACGGCACGGCCACTTCGAGCCAGCACGTCCTGATCCTGGAGGCCGGCGGCGCCGTTCCGTCGCTCGCCTCGGATCGGCCGCTCGTCGGTGCGGGATCCGTCGAGCTCGCGCCCGGAGCGTACGTGCTCGAGGTGCTCCACACGGACGGCCGCCGGCGTGGCTATCCGGTGGACGTGCTGTCTGGGAGGACCACGTCGGTTGCGCTCGAGAGCGTCTTGCCCGCCACGGACGACGAAGAGCTCCCCGAGGTCACGTCGGAGGGCGTGTTCTTCGAGGCCTTCGACACCTCGCTGCGGCTCCCGGCCGGCGAGTGACCTCGTTCACCGGACCAAGAGGCTGAGGCAGGTCGGTCCGGCCTCCGCCTTCAGGAACTCCGACAGGTCGAGGGGCTTCACCTCGAAGCCCCTCGACGCGATCCGCTCGGCAGTGCGCGGGAAGGAGCTCGGGAAGAGGACGACCCCGTCGATCGCCAGCGCGTTCGCCGCGAAGGGCTCGCGAGGATCGACCTCGATCACGTCGAGCCGCGGCATGCGCGCCATGTTCATCCAGGCCGGGTTCGCGAGCAGGAAATCGTCTCCGAGCCAGGTCGCGGCCGTCTTGAGGTGCAGGCAGCCCTCGACCTCGACCGCCTTGACGAGGAGACCGTGCTCCAGGACCACGTGCGCGAGCCGCCGGAGCGCGGCGTGGTTCGTGCGCGTCGACTGCCCGACGAGCAGCGTGTCGCCGACGCGCAGGACGTCCCCGCCGTCGAGCGTGCACGGCTCCTCGAGGTGGACGAGCTCGCGCAGCGGCTCGAGCGCCTGGGCGACGCTCGCCGTCTCTCCGCGCCTCGACTCCGCCCCCTGGCGAGCGATCACGGCGATCTCGTCCAGGACGACGGCGGCGTCCTCGACGAAGGCGCCGTCGGGGTGCTCCTCGAGCTCGGGGAGAGCCCGCACCTCGAGGCCGAGCTCGACGAGGGAGCGGACGTAGCCGTCGTGCTGGAGCAGCGCCACCTCGGCGTCGACCGGGCGCGCCGGAACGAACGTCCGCTCCCCGAGGGCGAGCGCGCGCGGAGGGCGCCGGACGAGAGCGATGCCGTTCATGCCGTGGAATCCCGGGCGGGACGGTCTATCCTATTCGGGCCTACATGAAGTCCCAGACCACGAAGAATCCCCTGACGGCGGTACTGGCCCAACCGCGCGGTTTCTGCGCCGGCGTCGATCGCGCGATCGAGATCGTCGAGAAGGCTCGCGAGGTCTACGGCACGCCGGTCTACGTCCTGCACGAGATCGTGCACAACCGGCACGTGCTCGAGGACCTCTCCTCGCGCGGAGTGATCTTCGTCGACACGCTCGACGAGGTCCCGGTCGGTTCGGTGACGATCTTCAGCGCGCACGGCGTCTCCGAAGTGACCGTGGCGACCGCCGCGGACCGCGATCTCCTGGTGATCGACGCGACGTGCCCGCTGGTCACCAAGGTGCACCTCCAGGCTCAGCTCTACGCCCGCGACGGGCGCGAGGTCGTGCTGATCGGACACCGCGGACACCCCGAGGTCGAGGGGACGAGCGGGCGCATCTCGGGCAAGGTCCACGTCGTTGGAACGGTGGAAGAGGTCGAGGTCCTCGAGGTGGACGATCCCGACCGGCTCTCCTACGTGACGCAGACGACGCTCTCGGTCGACGACACGCGAAACGTGATCGACGCGCTCGTCACGCGCTTCCCGAGCATCGTCGGCCCGAACGTCAAGGACATCTGCTACGCCACCCAGAACCGCCAGAACGCGGTGAAGGAGATGACGGGCGAGATCGACCTCCTGATCGTCGTCGGCTCGAAGAACAGCTCCAACTCGAACCGGCTGGCCGAGCTCGGTGCCCGCAAGGGACTTCCGGCCTACCTCGTCGACGACCCGGCGGACGTCGACGCGTCATGGCTGGCGGGCAAGAACTCGATCGGCGTCACCGCGGGAGCGTCGGCACCGGAATCGCTCGTGAGCAAGATCCTGGAACGCCTCTCGGCGCTCGGCGTGAAGACCGTCCGCGAGATGGACGGCGAACCCGAGAACGTGGTGTTCCACCTACCCGAATTCCCGTCCGAGGCGCGCCCGGCCGAATGAGCTAGTGGTGGTGTCCCCCGGGCCCGTGGGGATGCCCGTGGGTGCGCTCCTCTTCGGTCGCGTCGCGGATCCCCGTGATCGTGATCTCGAAGAAGAGCGTCAGGCCGGCGAGCGGATGGTTGTGATCGACGGTGACCTCGTCACCCACGACCTCCACGATCATGCCCGGGACCATGCGACCCTGGTCGTCCTGCGCGGTGAAGCGCTGCCCCGCCTCGAGCGGAGCGTCCTCGGGGAACACGGAGCGCGGGAGCTTGCGGATCGCCTCCTCGCTGCGCACGCCGTAGCCGTCCTCGGGTGCGATCTCGAGCTCGAAGAAGTCGTTCTTCTTCTTGCCGACCACGGCGAGGTCGAGCCCCTTGACCACGTTCCCGGCGCCCTGGAGGAAGAACATCGGCTCTCCCCCCTTGCGGTTGGTGTCGATCACCTCGCCGGAGGAGTCCTTGAGCGTGTAGTAGATGCCGACGACGACACCCTCGACGATCTCGCTGAGCTTTGTCATGACGGCGGGGACGTTAGCGCAGAGCGCCTCGACCTGTCCACCTCGGACCGATACGCTGGCCTGCCCATGTTCGAGCGCGAGGAACGCGACGGGATCCGCATCCTGCGGATGGCCCATGGGAAGGCGAGCGCCCTGGACCTCGAGTTCCTGGGCGGGCTCGCGGACGAGCTCGAGGCCGCAGCCGCCTCGGACGACCGCGCGCTGGTCCTGACGGGCCGCGGGACGATCTTCTCCGCCGGCGTCGACCTCGTCCGCCTTCGCGACGGCGGCGCCGCCTACGTGAGGGAGTTCCTGCCGGCCCTCGATCGCGCGTTCGGCGCGCTCGTCGCGTTCGAGAAGCCGGTCGTCGCCGCCGTGAACGGTCACGCGATCGCCGGCGGCTGCGTGATCGCCTGCGCCTCCGACCGGAGGCTCATGGCGCGCGGGAAGGGGCGCATCGGAGCGCCGGAGCTGCGTGTCGGAGTCCCCTTCCCCCTGCTCGCGCTCGAGATCGTCCGGCGCGTCGCGACGCGGCCGGACGAGGTCGCGCTGTGGGGCGGGACCTGGACGCCCGACGACGCGCTCGCTCGAGGGCTCGCGGACGAGCTGGTGGACGCGCCGGAGCTCCTCGAGCGCGCCGTGGAACAGGCGCTGGAGCTCGCGCGAGTCCCGGCTCGATCCTACGCGCTCACGAAGCGTGCCCTGCACCAGCCGCTCCGGGACAACCTCGCGCGCCACGGCGAGGAGCACGACCGCGAGGTCCTCGAGGCCTGGAGCTCGGACGAGGTCCTGGCCGCCATCGGCGACTACGTGAAGCGGACGCTCGGGAAGTAGCTCAGCGAGTGCGCCGCTCGGCGACCAGGAGCTCGACGAACATGCCGTAGGAGAGGACGCCCGCGGCGTGCCCCTGCGATTTGAGATAGGCGTCGTTGACGTTCTGCGCGACGCGCGTCGTCCACGACTCGGTTCCGGTCCAGAAGTCGCGGATGGCCGTCTCGTCGCGCCCCACGCCGGGGTGCAGGAGCTCTGCGAGCTCGAGCGCGCGCTCCGGGTCCGTCGCGGCCAGGGCGGAGATCACGCTGCGCGTCGCGCGCAGGAGACCCGAGTAGCGCAACGAGGGATCCGCGGACCGCGAGCACGCGAGCCAGGCCAGGTAGTTGGCCTCGTTCTCGCGCGCGAAGCCGAGGCTGTGGGCGAGCTCGTGCGCGGTCGCGAAGGCCACCTCCGGCTCGGGCAGCTCCGCGTTCACGTGAGCCTCGGCCGTGAACGGCGAGTAGATGCCGGCGATCCACCAGGCCGACAGGAGCGGCGAGGAGAGCGGGCGCTTCGGGACGCCGGGCGGCGCGCCCAGGCCGCCGTGCAGTTCGGTACACGACTCGTAGGCGCGCTTCACCAGCCGCAGGAGCTCGGCATCGTCGTGCGGCATGCGCGCGACACCGTCTGCGTCCTCCCCGAGCTCCGGCCGCACCGCGTTGACCTCTCCGACCAGGTGCTCGGCCAACCGGGCCAGCTCGTCGGGCTCGGGCGCCGCCAGGTCGTAGCCCGCCTCCTCGCCGAACGGCCGCCGCTGGTGGTTCAGTCCCCAGACGAGCACGTAGGTCGCGTAGAGCACGCCGGCGAGAGCCGTCATTCGCAGGACGAAGCGCCCGAACGCACGCACGAGTCCGAGCTCGCGCCGCACGCGGACACACTTCACGATCCCGAGCAGCGTGAAGAGCGCGACCGCCAGGACGCCGGTCTCGGCGAGGGAGAACGGGACGAGCGACGACACGGCGGCGAGGGCACGCGCCAGCGGAGGAAAGACCCCGCGCGAGTAGACCCGCTCGACCAGCTCCGCGCGGCCCGAGAGCGCGAGCTGGAGGAGTGCCGCCGCCGGCAGGAGCATCACGCAGGCGATGGCGCCCCTCGACGAGGTCCTCCGGCGCTCGGGCTCCGGCGTGGTCACGCCCGGATCCTCCGCCACGCGAGCCCGTGATTCCAGACCGACGCCGTGGGAGGTTGCCGATCCCGGGCGGCCGTGGTCTCCTCTCCCCCCATCATGGAGAGAATCCTCGTCACCGGGCACCTGGGCTTCATCGCCTCGGCGTTCTGCTGGAACTACAAGGACCGCTTCGAGATCACCGGCGTCGACTTCGCCGGCTGGGGCTCGATGGAGGAGAACGTCGCCCCCGGGACGCGCGATCTCCGCCTCGATCTGGCCGACGCGAGGGCGCTCGCGGGCGCCCTCGACGAGTGCAACCCCGCGGCGGTCGTGAACTTCGCCGCGGAGAGCCACGTCGACCGGTCGATCGACGACGACACCTCCTTCTGGAGCTCGAACGTGATGGGCGCGCGCAACCTCGCGCTCGAGGCCCAGCGCCGCGGGATCCGTATGGTCCACGTCTCGACCGACGAGGTCTACGGGGACGCCCTCGAGGAGGAGCAAGCCTGGACCGAGGACTCCCCCATCCGCGCCAAGAACCCCTACTCGGTCACGAAGGCCGCGGCCGAGCTCATGCTCGGGAGCTACGCGCACACGCTCGGCCTGGACGTCGTGATCACGCGCGGCGCCAACACGATCGGGCCGCGTCAGTATCCGGAGAAGGCGGTGCCCAAGGCGGTGACCTGCTTCCTCGAGGACAAGGCCTTCCCGCTCTTCAAGACGCCTGCGCGGCGCATGTGGATGCACGTGAACGACCACGCGTCGGGCATCCTCGCGGCGCTCGAGTCCGGGAAGTCGGGCGAGGCCTACAACATCGCGCCGCTCGAGGCCAACGAGGCCTACACGCACGACGTGATCGAGCGCGTCCAGGCGATCGTGGGCCGCGGCGAGATCCAGCCCGTCGAGGACCGCAAGGCCTACGACCTGCGCTACTGGATGGTGGCGGACAAGGCGCACGCCGAGCTCGGCTGGAAGCCCGAGTACGACCTCACGCGCACGCTCGAGGACACGGTCGCCTGGTATCTCGAGAACCAGGACTGGCTGGCGGCGGCGAACGCGAAGCTCGCGCCGATACGGAGCCGCGACAACTAGCAGCGGATTCACCCGGCAGCGATCTCGAGTGCGCAGCGTCGTCGGCGGGTGAATCCGCTGCTAGTTGTCGCGGCTCCGTATCGCTACGCCGCGGCCCCGGCCCCGGCCTCGGGGTCCCGGTTCTGGGTGAAGGCCTCGTGGGCCTCCTTCAGGAGCTCACCGTGACGTTCCCGCGGGACGCCGAGGAACTCGAGCTCGTGGTACTCGTCCCGCGACCAGTACACGCTGCTCCCCATCGACAGGTGCATGTCGAGGCGGTGCGCGAGCGTGACGATGGCCGCGCTGCGCGGATACTCCTCGTTCTCCGCGTACTTGTGGTGCTGGCCGGCGACGCTGATGATCTCGTCCGACAGCTTCCAGCGAAGCGCCATCTCCGCACCGGTCCGCTCGTGGAAGTCCATGAACACTCGTCCGACCAGCGCCGAGTTGACGTCGCCGGTGTTGTCCACGTTCTGGAGCATGGCGATGAGCGGGATCTTCCCGATGTCGTGCAAGAGGCCGAGCAGAAAGGCCTTGTCTGCCGGCATTCCGCACATCGGTCCGATCGTGCGGCAGATCACACCCACCGAGTACGACTGACGCCAGATCTCGTCGGCGTAGCTCGCGAGCTGGTTCTTCTGGATGACCTGGCGCATGGAGAGCGCGAAGATGAGCGAGCGCAGCTCACGCATGCCCACGCGCATGACGGCTTCGTGCAGCGTCTCCACGGGCTGAGCGGCGGCGTACAGAGCCGAGTTCGAGAGCTGGAGCAGGCGCGACGAGAGAACCGGGTCGGTGGAGATCGTCTCTACGATCTCCGCGATCTCGCTGGAGGGGTTGGCCGCCAGGTTGATGACGACCATGCTCGTCGAGGGGAGGTGCGGCATCTCGTAGTTGCTCGCCTCCACCTTCGCCCGGATCTGCTCGACGATCTCTCGCTGTCGCGCCTGGAGGTCCTGACGAATGCTCTGTATGGCATCCAGACCACCACCCCGCGTGGGCTCGGGCATCTCGGGAAGGTCCTCCCCTAACTGAACGGTCTCGGCGTCGTCGGATCGACGCAGCGGGCCTGCGGGACGAGGATCGGGACCGTCGGCGCGACGATCGGGCACCGATCGTCGGTCCACGCGCATGCGGCGACCACCCCTGGAAGGGGGGGGAGTCACTTCCTCACGCGCGCGTGAGGCCAGGAGCTGACGAAGCCAGCGCAATAGACGATCGAACAAGAAGGGGTCCTTCCGGTTCATTGTTATCGGATCGAATCGACTTTCTCATCGCGCCTTCATTCTGTGTTTTCGGTCCGGAAACGGATTCCATGGCGCCGGAGGCGGGCTCCGAGGGCACTAGAATGGGGCCTGGTGATGACGGTCCCGGAGAAGAGACGCTTCCAGCTCCATCCGCTCCACGTTCCGGAGCTCCTGGGCCCGATCCCGATCCCGCCGGAGGGACTGTCGCTCGGTCGCTCCGAGGACGCCGACGTTCGCCTCTCGGCCTCGTTCCACGGCGTCTCCTCCCTGCACGCGCGCGTGTTCCTTCGCGACGGACGCGTGTGGGTGTCCGACCTGTCGTCCAAGAACGGCACGCTCGTCGGGGACGCCGCGATCGTCGAGCGCAGGCTCGAACCGGGCGAGGTCTTCCAGCTCGGCGTCGACGGACCGCGCTTCTCCGTGCTCGGTCCCGCGGGGCTCGAGGAGACCGTCGAGTTCCCGCGGCCCGATCTCTCGAAACGGCAGCGCAGCCTCGGCCCGGAGACCGTCGAGCTCGTGAAGGAGAAGCTCGGCATCCCGCACAAGGGAGGCGTCGACCAGCTCGTCCGTCGGCGGACGCGGCGGCTGGCGAGAGTCTTCGGAGTGACGATCGCGCTCCTCCTCGCCGTGGGTGCCGGCGCGTTCTGGCTCCTCGGGCAGCGCCACGGCGAGGCACTGGCCCAGACGGAGGAGCACGTGGCCGAGCTCGACCAGCGGCTCTTCGAAGCGCGCACGGAGGTCGCCCGGCAGCGCGAAGCGTGGCTGGAGCAGGAGCGCGCGCTCACCGACGCCAGAGGTGCGTGGGAAGCGCACCGCGCCGAGCTCGTCCTCGAGCGGGAGCAGCTCCTGACCTCGATCCGGATCCTGGAGGAGGGCGAGCGCAGCGCCGGGGGCGAGCTGGCCGAGCTCAGGGAACGCCTCGCGGAGACCAGCACCACGCTGGCGGGCATGGACCCGATCAACCTCGAGCAGACCAAGCTCGACGAGGTCTCGCGCGTCGAGCGCGCCGTGGTCTTCATCGAGGCGACGCTCGGCTACAAGGAGGCGGAGACGGGTCGTCCGCTCTACTTCGATCGGCTCGACAGCGGCGCGGTGCTCGCCAACTTCGACTTCCAGGGAACCGTCTACCAGCGCGACGGGAGCGGCTCGGGCTTCTGCATCTCTCCCGAGGGCTGGATCCTGACCAACGCCCACGTCGTGCACAAGAAGGACGCAGACGCGCCGCTCGAGTTCGTGGAGGGCGTGGAGCTCGAGGACGCGCTCGAGCTCTCCGTCGTCTTCTCGGGCGAATCGCGCCGCCACCCCGCGTCGCTCGTGCGCTGGGTCGGGGACGATTCCGACGACCTCGCGCTCCTGAAGGTCGAGCCCTTCGAGGGCATGCCGAGCCTCGACTCCCCCGACCTCGCGCGCGAACCGCCGCCGCGCGGGACGGAGGTCTTCCTGATCGGCTTCCCGCTCGGCAAGCGGGCGCTCCAGGAGGGCGAGACGATGATCGCGAGCACCTTCCGGGGCATCGTGTCGCGCTCGGTCGACGACTACCTGCAAGTGGACGCCGCCGTTCATCCCGGTGCGAGCGGAGGCCCGCTGATCGACGGCTCGGGACAGGTGCTGGGTGTGGTCGTGGGGATGCAGGCGACGCCCGATTCCGGAGGCGCGAACCAGATCGGCTACATCATCCCGGTCTCGCGGGTGACGGGTGTCTGGCCGCCGCCGGACTGGCCTGAGTAGCGAGACGACAGAGACGGCTCCGGGTACGGAAAACCCTTCGGTGCCGTTCTTTCGTGCCCGTGCCCGTGCCCGTGCCCGGGCACGGACCGGAATGCCGGCGGGAACTTGCAGTTGCATCAATTCCCACGTGTCCGGAACCCGATAGCGCTCGCGGGGTCTCCGAAGTGGGGAAGAGACAAGGAATCGGGTCCGCCCTGCTCGCGGTCGTCCTCACGGCCTGCGGCGGAGGTGGAGGCGGAGGCGGAGGCGGTGCAGCATCCGTCACCGCATCTTTCCAGAGCGGCTCCGTCTCGCCCGAGACCGAAGCCGGCGTCACGCTCGAGGTCATGCTGCACGTCCCCTGGGGCGAGCTGGCCGAGGACGTGGAGCTCGCGATCATCGACCGCGGCACGGGCAGCGCTACGTCCGGTACCGACTACCAGGCGCTCGACACGCTGACCGTGACCTTCACGGAGGGGTCGCTCGACGGAGCCATGGAGACCGTGATCTGGCTCCCGATCGACGACGGGACCAGCGAGGGCAACGAGACGGTCGACCTCGAGCTCGTGCGCACCGCCGACGAAGGCCAGAGCGTGATCGGCACGGGCAGCCTCTCGATCCTCGACGACGAGAGCGCGACGCTCGTCGTGGCGAAGGCCGCGCGCGGCGGCACGCTGCTCACGCACGGCTCGACGCTGGACCTCGGCAACCAGACCATCGGAGTCCCGACCGACACGGGGATCGACGTCTGGATCGACAACATTGGAGCGACGTCCCTGCGGGTCTCCGCGCCCGTGCTCTCGGGATCCGCCGCGTCGTTCCACCTCGAGCTCGGAGAGAACACGACGGCTGCGGCGGCGCACGCCACCGATCCGGTCGAGCTCCCCTTCCCGCTCTTCGCGATCGGCTCCGCGGCGAGCGCGGACCCGAGCTCGACCATCCCGCTCGTTCCGTCGGACGAGCTGCTGGAGGAGCTCGCCTCGAGCGACCGCGCCGTCCTGATCGGCGTGCCCGTCCCGGGCGCGCCGCCGCTCGACGTAGAGCTCGAACGCATTCCGTTGCCCGTGCGTCCCGGCGCGGTGCTCGCCGTCGACGGCGTCGAGGATCCGGGCGGCGTCGAGCGCCTCGTCGGCGACCTCTCGCTCTGGTCCGGACACGTCGTGGGCGACCTCGGGGCCCAGGTCTTCCTCGCGTTCTCCGAGCACGGATCGCGGGGCTGGATCCGGCCGAGCGCGGACGCGGAGGACACGCTCCACATCGTGCCCCACGCGAGCGACCCACGGATCTCGACCCTCGCCCTGGGCGCGGGTCTGGCCGCGGCCGGCATCGAACCGCCGGGCGAGGTCTGCAGCGGTGTGCTCGAGATTCCCGGGCTGGAGGGCGCGGGGCTACTCGCCCCCGCCGCGACCGATCCGGAGGACAGGCACACGCCCTACACGTGCCGGCTCGCGCTCGAGACCGACTATCCGTTCTACGAGCTGTTCGGCGACGCGACGGCGCTCGCGACGTACGTCACCGAGCTCGTGGGCGCGATCTCCAACCGCTTCGACACGGACGTCGGGACCTCGTTCGAGATCGCGTACCTCGGGATCCACACGACGTCGGACGACCCGTGGAGCACGCCGGCAACCAGCGACGTCGAGAACCTCCTGGTCGAGTTCAGGAACGCCTGGGCTCCGATGTACGGCGGGACCTGGCCGGTCTCGGCGGACCTCGCGCACTTCATGTCGGGCGCGCCGATCGGCGGCGGGATCGCCTTCGTGAACGCGCTCTGCAACGAGAACTACGCCTTCGGTGTCTCGACCGGACTGAGCGGGAGCGTCGACTGGGGGAGCTGGGACGGCGGCTCGAGCGCGATGTACTGGGACTTCGACGTGATCGCGCACGAGATCGGCCATGGGTTCAACGCCCGCCACACGCACCAGTACTGTCCGCCGCTCGACACCTGTGCGCTCTCCTGCCAGGGCCAGTTCTGCGGGCGCGGAACGATCATGAGCTACTGCCACGCCTGTCCGGGCGGCGTGGCGAACGTCGACCTCGAATTCCACCCGCAGATCGCGAACGAGATGCGGCTCGCGGTGAACCAGAGCTGTCTCTCCGAGGCGCAGCTCGCACCGGGCGAGGCGACCTTCTTCCGCGTCTTCTTCCGCCCCGAGTCGACGCCGGGCCGCCACGTCGCGACGCTCGAGCTGACGCACGACGCGCTCTCGGCGCCGTCCCCCTACCGCATCACGCTCGAGGGCGAGGCGGAGACGACGGGATCGCCGGCGCGGGCCGCCGAGTAGCCGTTGCGAAGCCCCTGACCCTGCTCACGCGCGGTCACGACGATGAGCGCGAGCCGCTCAGCGCGGCTTCTCGATCGTGGCCAGGGACTCGAACAGGCGCGTGCTCATGTTCTGGTAGGCCACGATCTCCGAGAGGCTCAGGAGGTCGTCGTCGGAGAGGCCCTCGGCGCGCAGGCGGTCGAGGTCGGCCGGGCTGCAGGCTTCGGGCATGCGCGTCACCTTCACGGTGAAGTCCGCGATCGCGCGTTCGCGGGTCGATAGCTCCGCCTGCGTGTAGTCCTCGCGCACCTGGGCGGCGAAGGCCTCGTCCCCGGACACTCGACCGAGTGCCTCCAGGTGGCTGGCCGTTCAGTGCACGCAGCCGACGTAGGACGACGCCAGGAGCGCGACGATCTCCTTCTCCCGTAGCGAGAACCCGCGCGCGTGCCGGTAGACGGCGATGCTGAGCTCGTGGAGGAGTCGTGCGACCTCGGGCGTTCGTCCCGTCAAGCGCACGAGATCCGGCACGGCCTTCGTTCGGGGGTCACGCGCCTGGTCGTAGACCGCGCGCACCTCTTCGTTCTCGGAGTCCTCGCCCTCGATCCCGATCCAGGTGACCCAGGACATGGACGCTAGCGCAGCTCGAGGTCGCGGAGCTCTGCCACCACGGCCAGCAGCTCGGCCGTCGGAACGGCATAGCTCGCGGCGCGGCCGGCGCGCGCCAGGTTGACGCCGACCACCGAACCGGAGACGTCGATCAACGGACCTCCGCACTCGTTGGGACGCAGGACGGAGTCGTGCTGGATCGCCCGCGGGAAGCCGGAGCGCACGCGTGAGAGCGGCCCCGAGTCGCGGTCCTGGGCGGCCACGGGCCCCCCCTCTTCGTAGGGGTGCACGCCGAGCGTGGCCTCGACCTTGTGCTCCTCGCCGCCGCGGCGGTACGCGATCGTCACGGCCGAGTCGGGGCGAATCGCGCGCACGACCTCCGTGATCGCGCGCGAGTCGCCGACCTCGGTCCCGTCGATGCCGAGGATCATGTCGCCCGCCATGAGCCCGGCCTTCTCGGCACCGGAGTTCGCGATCACCTCGCGGATCCGCGGCCCCGTCCGACCGTCGCCGAGGACGACGCCCAGGTAGCCGAAGCGAGTCGGGATGCGCCGGATCGGCGTGCTGACGATCCCCGCCGAGATCGGAACCGACCGCGATCCGGGCGTGATCACCCACTGGCCGGGGTCCAGCGCCCTGTCGTCGAAGGGTGCGCTGACGAGCGTCGCGTCGACCTCGAGCAGGGCGACGTCGTAGTTCTCGTCCGTGGCGCGCAGCCGGGCCTCGTAGTCGTCGCCGTCCACGCGGACGATCACGGGGCCGACGAGCTCGCTCGCCTTCGTCACGACGAGGCCCGCGGCATCGACGACGGTGCCGAGCGCGACGCGCTCCCCGTCGCACAGGACCTCGACCGTCGCGGCGCGGGCTCTGCGCGCGGCGTTCCGGAAGTCGGAGAGCATCGATCGCTCGAACTTCGTCGTCCCGAGCGACGACCACGGCGTGTCGACGATCCGGACAGCATCCGAACCACCGTGGCGCTCGATAACGATGTCCAGGTCCAGTCGCTCGCCGTCGCGCTCGATCGCGAAGGCCAGGGCCTCGCCCACCGGCCGCTCGGACACGAGCTGCTCGAGCTCTGCGAACCCGTCGTCGATCGGTGTCCCGTCGATGGAGACCACGATGTCGCCGGGCAGGAGTCCGGCCTTGTCCGCGGCGAGTCCCTCCTCCACGGCGCGCACCCGACAACGCGAACCGTCGGGGCGACAGGAGACTCCGAGGAAGGACCGGCCGATCGCGCCGCCACCCCAGGCCGTGCTCCCGACGAGCAGGTCCCACGTGCGGCGGAAGGTGTCGACCGGCAGGTGATCGTTGGCAATGAGGAAGCGGCGCAGGCTCGTGTGGATCCCGACGACGCGTCCCGACAGGTCGACCAGCGGTCCGCCGGAGTCCCCGCTGACGATCGTGCAGTCGCTGCGGATCACGCGCGGGTCGTGCGACCGGACGCGGCCGAGCCGGACGACCGGCGGGCGGTCCTTCTCGACGCCGCCCGGGTGGCCGAGCGCGAGGACCCAGTCGCCGGCCTCGAGCTCGGATGCCCGGCCCATCTCGAGGAAGGGCCAGTCCCCTTCCTCCGTGATGCGCACCATCCCGCTGTCGATCCAGCGGTTGACCCCGAGCGTCACACCCGACACGACGCGGCCGTCGGAGAGCGTGACCTTTACGCGCCGCCCCGGTCCCTCGATGACGTGGCCGGCCGTGAGCACGTGCCCCTCGGCACTCACGATCACGCCGCTGCCGAGGTTCGGCCCGACCTGCAGGCCGACGGTCGCGCGGGTCGCGAGCCCCGCGATCTCTCGCGCGCGATCCTCGACCTCGAGGAGCTCGCTCTCGCTCGCCCCGATCGGACCTGCGAGCGCGGACGCCAGGAGGAGGGAGGTGAGCGTGAGCATCATCGAGTCCTTCGTCGGAGGTGACCGAGCGGATCCCAGAATGGACGCAACCCGCCGATCCGTCGAGGGGGCGCCTTCCTTGATAGTCTGCGGGTCACGGCGTTGCGAACGGAGCGTCCCGAGCGGCGCATCGAGCGTACGCAACCCCAGAGCAGCACAAGAGTAAGGGTATTGTCTCCGACCCCTGCGAGGCCCCATGCGACCCAGCACCCAGCCCATCGAGTTCGAGAACGACGCCGGAGAGACCCTCTCCGCGCGGCTCGAGGTCCCCGCCTCCGCTCCGCGCGCCCACGCGCTCTTCGCGCACTGCTTCACGTGCTCGAAGAACGTCGCGGCTGCCGTGCGCATCTCGCGCGAGCTGTGCGCGCGCGGGATCGCGGTCCTGCGCTTCGACTTCACGGGGCTCGGCGAGAGCGAGGGCGACTTCGCCGAGACGAGCTTCTCCAGCAACGTGCGCGACCTCGTCGCGGCCGCCGCGTGGCTGCGCGAGAACGGCGGCGCTCCGGAGATCCTGGTCGGACACAGCCTCGGGGGAGCGGCGGTCCTCGCCGCGACGAACGAGATCCCCGAGGTCCGGGCGGTGGCGACGATCGGCGCGCCCAGCGATCCCGGCCACCTGCAGCACCTCTTCGATGCGGACACGGAGGAGATCGAGCGCACGGGGCGCGCCTCGGTCACGATCGCGGGGCGTCCGTTCCAGGTCTCGCGCGAGTTCCTCGAGGACATCGCGGAGCAGAAGCTCGAGCCGAGACTCCGGGAGCTCTCACGAGCGCTCTTCATCTTCCACTCGCCCGACGACGACGTCGTCTCGATCGACCACGCGCGCAGGATCTACTCCGCCGCAAAGCACCCGAAGAGCTTCATCTCACTGGACGGCGCCGATCACCTCCTGACACGCGCGGCCGACGCCGAGTACGTCGCGGAATCGCTCGCTGCGCTCGTCTCGCGCTATCTCGACGCACCCGCCGCGGCGAACGAGCCCCACGAGCCGACGCGCGAGGGAGTCGTGCGCGTGACGGAGCGCGACGGCGGGCTCGCGCAGGAGATCATCGCCGGCCGCCACCGCCTCGCGGCGGACGAGCCGGTTAGGCTCGGCGGAACGGACACGGGTCCTACGCCCTACGGCCTCCTGCTCGCAGCGCTCGGGAGCTGCACGACGATGACGCTGCGCATGTACGCCAACCACAAGGGCTTGCCGCTCGAGAGCATCTCGTGCGAGCTCACGCACGCGAAGGTGCACGCCGAGGACTGCACGGACTGCGAGAACGCAGCGAGCCGGATCGACCGGATCGAGCGCGTGCTGACGCTCGAGGGCGACCTGACGGACGAGCAGCGGGAGCGCATGCTCGAGATCGCCGACCGCTGCCCGGTCCACAGGACGCTTGTGGGTGAGAAGGAGATCCTCACGCGCCTCGCCTGAGGCGGGTAGGATCCCGCGCCCATGTCCGGAACCGTGGACCTCTCGCCCGTCCGCTCCTATCTGCTCGCGCTGCAGGAACGGATCACCCGCGCCCTCGAAGAGGAGGACGGGAGCACGCGCTTCGCGTGCGAGGAGCGCGTCGGCGAACGCGGTGGGCTCGCGCGACCGCGCGTCCTGGAGGGCGGCGACGTCTTCGAGAAGGCGGCGGTCAACTTCTCGCACACGGCGGGCGAGGCGCTGCCCGAAGCCGCGACGGCGCGCCGCTCGGACCTCACCGGCCGCAGCTACCAGGCCGTCTCGGTCTCGCTGATCGTCCACCCGCGCAACCCCTACGTGCCCACGTCCCACGCCAACTTCCGCGCGTTCCTGGCCGAGCGAGACGGCGCGGAGCCGGTCTGGTGGTTCGGCGGCGGGTACGACCTGACACCGTACTACGGCTTCCGCGAGGACGCGGTTCACTGGCACCGAACGGCGCGAGCGGCGTGCGCGCCCTTCGGCGCGGAGCTCCACGCGCGCTTCAAGGAAGCCTGCGACACCTACTTCCACCTCCCCCACCGCGACGAGCCGCGCGGCATCGGAGGCGTGTTCTTCGACGACTTCGCCGAGCTCCCGTTCGAGGAGTGCGCCGCCCTGCAGCGGAGCCTCGGCGACAGCTTCGTCGAGGCCTACCTGCCGATCGTTCGCCGGCGGCGCGACCACCCCTTCGGCGAACGCGAGCGCGAGTTCCAGCTCTATCGCCGCGGGCGCTACGTGGAGTTCAACCTCGTGCACGACCGCGGAACGCGCTTCGGCCTGCAGTCCGGCGGGCGAACCGAATCCATCCTCGCATCGCTGCCCCCGGTCGCGCACTGGCGCTACGACTGGCGGCCCGAACCCGGTACGCCGGAAGCCGAGCTCTACGAGGTCTTCCTCGTACCTCGCGACTGGGCCGACGACTCCTGACCCCCCCGAGCTCTCCCATGCGCATTCTCTCCGTCGCCTCTCTCGGATTCCTGGCGTGCTCCGCGGTCCCCGCGGCCTTCTCGGACGACCCTCCCGTCGCCGGTGCCCGCGGAATCGGCGATCCCTACTACCCCGACCTCGGGAACGGCGGGTACGACACGTTGCACTACGAGCTCGTGCTCGCGGTGGACCCGGTCGCGAACCACCTCGATGCCGTCGCGACGATCGACGCCATGGCCGAGGTCTCGCTGGCGTCCTTCCACCTCGACCTCGCGGGGCTCGAGGTCGAGGCGATCCTCGTGGACGGCGCTCCCGCCGCGTTCCAGCGCGACGGGCACGAGCTCATGATCGAGCCGGAGCGTGCGCTCGCCGGGGGCAGTCGGTTCCAGGTCGTCGTTCGCTACTCGGGTTCGCCGCAGACCGTCCCGGTCCCCGGCATCCCGGTCGACGGCGTCGGCTGGATGCACTTCGAGGATCGCGTGTTCACGCTCTCGCAACCGTCGGGCTCCATGACCTGGTATCCCGTCAACAACCACCCGCGGGACAAGGCGACCTACGAGTTCCGCGTCACCGTGCCGGAGACCTACGTCGTGGCTGCGAACGGGATCCTCGTCTCGAACGAGGAGCGCGAGGACGGGCGGCGCACCTTCCACTTCCGCGCATCGGATCCGATGGCGTCCTACCTGGCGACCATGAACGTCGCCCCGTTCGAGGTGCGCGAGATGGAGGGGCCGGGCGGCCTCCCGCTCACGTTCTACGCGCCGATCGATGCACGCGAGGGAGCGCTCGACGACTTCGACCGCACCCCGGAGCTGCTCGAGGTGCTGACGGAGTGGTTCGGGCCCTACCCGTTCGAGTCCTGCGGCGGCGTGATCATGAACGAGAGTTTCGGCGCCGCGCTCGAGACCCAGACGATCCCCGTCTACGGCGGCCGCGAGGCCGGTATCGGAACGCAGGTGCACGAGCTCGCCCACCAGTGGTTCGGGAACAGCGTGAGCGTCGACAGCTGGCGAGACCTGTGGCTCAGCGAGTCCTTCGCCTCCTACGCCGGGTGGCTCTGGCGAGAGCGCGAGGACGGCAGCGAGGAGCTCGACGCGCGCCTCCGGCGCCAGTACGAGTTCCTTTGCCGGCGTGGCGATCAGGCGCCCGCCGATCCCGGCGCCGAGCGCCTGTTCGGGCTGGGCGTCTACCTGCGCGGCCCGATGGCGCTCCACGCCCTCCGGCTGCGGATCGGCGACGAGCCCTTCTTCGAGGTCCTGCGGACCTTCGCCGCGCGCTACCGCAACGCCACGGCGACGACAGCCGACTTCACGTCGCTGGCCGAGGAGATCTCGGGCGCGGACCTGGGTGAGCTCTTCGAGGGCTGGCTCTACGGTTCCGAGATCCCCGACCTCCCGGAAGCCGAGCTCTCGTGCGCGGAGTCGGACGAGGGGAACGGTTAGAGCGACTCGTCGAGAAAGACGACGGTCGCGGGCGGGCCGAGAAAGAAGCGGCCGTCGTCGGTCGCCTCGAAGCGCTCGAGCTCGAACAGCGTGCGAAGACGTCCCCCGCGCGGCGATCGCCGCGCCGGCGAGGTCACTCCCAGCGGAAGATGCGCAGTGTCAGGGCGAACGAGACGAAGCACCAGACGCTCATGACGGCCAGCTCGAAGCCGAGGTCGGCGAAACCGTCCCCGTCGAGCATCATCCCGCGCAGCGCATCGTTCAGCGCCGTCAGGGGTAGGAGCCGCAAGAGCGGATGCAGGACCTCCGGAAAGCGCTCGTAGGAGAAGAACACTCCCGAGAGCAGCCAGCTGGGCAGCATCGCCAGGTTCAGCATGCCCGAGGCACCCTGGATCGTCCTGGCCCGCGCCGTGACGAGCCCGCCCAGCCCCGCGAACAGCGTCCCACCGAGCACGGCGAGCGCGAGGAAGCCGAGGACGCTCGAGCGGAACGGCACGTCGAGGAGCCAGACGGCGACCGCCACGAGTGCGACGAGCTCGAGCAGGAGGAAGGCGGTCCGCGCCGTCAGGAGCGACAGGAGAAAAGCCGACCGACGCATCGGTGTCACGAGCATTCGCCGCAAGACCTTCTTCTGCCGCATCTCGGCGATGGCGAAGCCGATCACCCACATGCCGGTGCTCATCAGGTTCATCCCGATCAGCCCCGGGAAGAGGAAGTCCAGGTACCGCGTGCCGCTCTTCGAGCTGGCCTCGATACGCACCGCCGGAGGTTCTCGTCCCTCGAGTGCGAGGAGCACGCGCAAGCGCGCCGTCTCGGCTTCGGGCCGCTGCGGGTCGAGATGCAGGACGGGAGGATCGCCGGGCTCCACGACCACGTCGACCACGCCCTTGAAGAGGTCCTGGAGCGCTTCCTCCAGGTCGTCCGCGACCGTGACGTCCAGGCGCTCGGCGCGCGCGAGCCGCGCCTCGAGCTCGGTCGCGCCTTCGCCCGCGAGGACGGCGACGGGGTTGGGCTCGATCTCGCTCCGGCGGAACGCGAACCCGAGGACGATCGCGAGCACGACGGGGAACGCGAAGACCCAGAAGAGCACCTCGGGCTCGCGCAGGAAGACGAGCACGCGCACGCGCGAGAGCTCGAAGACCTGTTCGAGGAAGCGCATCATTCTTCCCGCAGGTGGTGGCCGGTCATCTCGACGAAGGCGTCTTCCAGGGTCGGCCTGTGCGTGTGGAGGTCGGAGAGCTCGATCTCGAGCTCGTCGAGGTGCGCGAAGAGGGCTCCGATCGCCGCTTGCGTCGCGGTCACCGAGAGCACGAACGCCTCGCCCTCGCGGCGGACCTCGAGCACGCCGGGGAGCGCGGCGAGAGCCGCCTCGTCGAGCCGGTCTCCACCCGCCGGCACGAGCTCGATGATGCTCTCGGCGCCGAGGCTGTCGAGGATCTCGCGCGGCGTGCCGCGCGCGACGACGCGACCGTGGTCGACGATCAGGAGGTCGTGGGCCAGGCGCTCCGCCTCCTCCATGTAGTGGGTCGTCAAGAGCACCGTCCCGCCCTCCGCGACGATGTCGTCGACGACGTTCCAGACCTTGCGGCGCGCCTGGGGGTCGAGCCCGGTCGTGGGTTCGTCGAGGAAGAGCACGTCGGGCAGATTGACGAGCGCGCAGCCGAGCGCGAGACGCTGCTTCTGGCCACCCGAGAGGTTCTCGATCCGCGCGTCTCGCTTCTCGCCGAGCCCGACCAGATCGAGCACCTCGTCGAGCTCGCGCCGGCGCTCGTAGAAGCTGCGGAAGAGGCGCAGGGTCTCACGGACGGTGAGCTTCTCGGTCAGCTCGGTCGACTGGAGCTGGACCCCGATCCGCTCGCGGATCTCGTCCGCGTGGGCGTCCCAGCGCATCCCGAGGATCTCGACCTCCCCCGCGTCGGCTCGCTTCAGCCCCTCGAGGATCTCGATCGTCGTGGTCTTCCCCGCGCCGTTCGGACCCAGGATCCCGAGGCACGCACCGCGTCGCGCCTCGAAGTCGATCCCGTCGACCGCGACGAGGTCACCGTAGCGCTTGACGAGCCCGCGCACGCGGACCGCTGCATCCCCTCCCACCATCAGGCTGGAGACGGTAGTCCCTGCGCGCGCAGGGACGAAGCGGATTCACGCGTGCCTCATGCGCGCGCTGATGCGCGCCGAGTCCACCCCCGCCTCACCTCGTCAAAACTGCCCGCTCGAGCGCGCGTTCGATCCCCACAGGAGCCGGCCGCCCTCGAGACTCGTCGCGACGCCCGTCAGGGAGCCGAGCAGCGGCGGGTTCGAGACCGACGAGAAGTTCCCGAACGCGGAGAGCCCGCTGACCTGTGCCCAGCCGGACTCGACGTCCTGGATCCCGTCGCAGTCGATGTCGATCTCGCCCGGATCGTTGGGGAGGTTGGCGAGCAGAAACCCTTCCGAGAACGCCGCCGAGATGGAGGTCAGGGGCTGCTCGAACCAGCACTGGAACGAGAACGTCGCCGAGAACGCGCGCTCGTTGTCGTTGAAGATATAGAACTGGACGGACACGGTCGCGTCGTTGTCGCCCGTGAGGTTGATCAGCGAGAGCCGCGAGCCGCCGAGTCCCAGGAACGAGTCGATGTAGAGGTCGTCGGGGAGCTGCTCGTACTCGATGCCGTCGAAGTCGAGCCGGCCGTCGAAGTCGGCGTCGGTCGGCTGACCGTCTCCGGACAGGCCCGCGTAGGAGGCCGGCAGGTACGTGATCACGCCGCCGAAGCCCGGCGCCGAGTCGAAGATCAGGGCGTGCCCGACCAGGTAGTCGAGGTCGGCCGACTGGCCCGTCAGCGTGCTCTTCGCGGACACGATCAGGTAGCCGTGGGCGTCGCCGCCTCCGGCCGCGTGACAGTTCGTGGTCACCGCGACCGTGTCCGACGGCGTGAGCAGCTCGGCACGGTAGAGCTCCTTGCAGTCGCGGCTGGCGTTCGACGTGAACAGGTCCTCGCCGGACGTCACGTAGCGGAAGAGCGCGTTCACGGACTGGGACGGGCTCGTGTTCGTGACCGCGATGCAGGTGATCCGGGTCGCGTCGGTGTGGTGTGCCGGGAAGACGAGGACGCTGCCGGGGCGCGGCTCGTCGGCCGCCGCAGGGGCTGCGAGGCACAGGAGGAGCGTGACGACACCGAGACGGGGGGACTTGGGCATGGGGGCTCCGGGGGGGATAAACGGACCGTGCGAGTCAATTCTACCCCGCCCTCGCCGTCGTGGCAGCGGGGCTGCCCGACGTTTCACCCGGGGCTCCTAGTCGCCTTCGTCTTCTTCCGGCCCCAGGTAGCCGAGCGCCTCGAGCTCGTCGCGCTGACTCGGATCGACGTCGTCGGTCGAGAGCCGGAGACCCGAGATCGAGCTCATCCGCTCGAGCTCCCGGCGCAGGGCCAGAGCTCGGGGGTGGTCGGCGGCGAAGACGTTCCGCTCCTCGTACGGATCGGCCGTGAGCTCGTACAGCTCGTGATCGCCCGTGACAGGACGGTGGATGTACTTCCACGTCCCGATCGTGAGCGTG
>JAJDET010000245.1 GCA_029259655.1 Planctomycetota bacterium | reverse complement strand
GGCGGAATGCCTTCGCGATGCTTGCGCGGGCTGCGCCGCGCAAGCGAGACGTCGGGAGGCGACGACCCGTGGGGGACGCAGGTGGGGGACGTCGCAATGCGCACTCGCTCGCGGGCTTCGCCCGACGAGCATCGCGTGACTTGGGGCCCAACCGCATGCGGCCCGTCACCATTGGTGCGATACGCGACTACGGGCACCACGGCACTCCGCCGATGTATGCGCCGGTGCCCGGCGCGATGCCTCCCGGCGGGCGGAAGAAACCACATGGAACACGCCGACACCGCCTAGGGCGGTCGGCTCACGAGGGACCGGCGCTGAAGCGCCTTCCTCGGGCACACCGGCATCCGCCGGTGCGCGGGGCACTGCGAACGTCTGACATCCGACACCCGGACGCATCGCGTCCTCGAGGCACCGCGACCCCCTGGATGAGGCGGACCCTTTCACCGCGCGCCGTCGTCCCTATGCTCGGACGTCCGGAGCGTTGCCATTCATCTTCCCCCCCTCGTCGCGTTCCTCTCGCTCCTGCTCACGAGCTGCCTGGGCGTCTCGTCCGGCACCACCGGCCTCCAACCCTGGACCCCCGGCGACTCGCTGGGACCCTCGCGCGAACCGTTCCCGGCCACGCGGTCCACGCTCGGCGAGGAGATCGTCGTCGCCGGCGAGCGCATCCCCATCGGGGTCCCCGTCGTCCTCTGGAGCGACCCCGGCGGCCACGACGGCTACGCGGGCGGCGGTTTCCGCCCCGGACGCGAAGCCACTGTCGATCAGCTCGTCCTGCACTACGACGTGTGCGGCACGAGCCGGCGCTGCTTCCACGTGCTCGAGAGTCGTGGGCTCTCCGTCCACTTCCTGCTCGACATCGACGGCACGCTGTACCAGACCCTCGACCTGGCCGAGACCGCGTGGCACGCGAGCCGCGCGAACGGACGGTCCGTCGGTGTGGAGATCGCGCAGATCGGCGCGTACCCGCCCGGCGACGGGACGCTCGCGAAGTGGTACGCGCGCGACGCGCAGGGTACGCGGATCACGCTGCCGCGCTCCATGGGGGGGGGCGGCGTGCGGACGCCCGCGTTCACGGGGCGCCCGGCGCGGTCGTACAAGCTCCGCGGTCACGTGCACGGCACCCTCTACGAGCAGTACGACTTCACGCACGAGCAGTACGAGACGCTCGCGCACCTCACGGCCGCGCTCGTCCGCACGTTCCCCGAGATGCCGCTCGCAATTCCCCTCGACCGGACGGGACGAGTGCGCACCGATGCGCTCCGTGACACGGAGTGGACCGCCTTTCGCGGCGTCCTCGGCCACTACCACCTGTCGCGCGAGAAGACGGACCCGGGACCGGCCTTCGACTGGTCGCGGTTCGTGGCCAGGACGCGGGAGCTCCTCGGCGGGCCGGTGCCGTAGGCCGCGTCAGGACTCGAGTGCCCGCGCGAGGAAGCCCTCGCAGGCTTCGAGGCGCTGCGCAGCGGCGTCGGCGTCCAGGCCGAGCCGCGCGGCCACCACCGCGACCTTGACGCTTCCCTCGGAGGCCTCGAGCAGCGCGCGCGCGGGCTCGCGGTCGACGCCGGCGAGCTCCATGACCAGTCGTTCGGCGCGATCGGCGAGCTTGGCGTTCGTCGGTCGCACGTCGACCATGCGGTTGCCGAACACCTTGCCCAGACGGACCATCACGAGGGTCGAGACGGCGTTCAGCACGAGCTTCGTCGCCGTGCCGGCCTTGAGGCGCGTGCTGCCGGTCACGGCCTCGGGGCCGGTGACGGCGCGGATCGAGACGTCGGCGTCGTCCGCGGCCTCCGCGTGCGGGACGCACGCGAGGAACACGGTCGCGGCGCAGCGCCGGCGCGCTTCGGCCAGCGCCGCGTGAACGAAGGGCGTCGTACCGCCCGCGGTGATGCCGAAGACGACGTCGGCCTCGCCGACCTCGCGCGCCGCGATCGCTCGCACAGCCTCCTCGCGCGAGTCCTCCGCGCCCTCGGAGCTCGAGAGGAGTGCGGCATCGCCCCCGGCGAGGATCGCCTGCACGGTCTCGGGCCCGGCATGGAAGGTGGGCGGGCACTCGACGGCGTCGAGCATGCCCAGACGGCCACTGGTTCCGGCGCCGACGTACAGGAGCCGGCCGCCGCGCGCGAGCCGCGCCGCAACGAGCTCGACGGCACGCGCGATGTCTTCCCGCGCTTCCGCCACGGCCTCCACTGCGCGCGCGTCCTCCTCCGAGAGAACGGCGAGCGCCTCCGCGACCGTCATCCTGTCGAGGTCGCGCGTGCGCTCGTTCGAGCGTTCCGTCGCCAGGTGCGAACGATCGCTCACGAGCGCTTCCTGCGCGGGCGCTCGAGCTCCGCCCCGGGCTCCCACATCCTGCCCGCCGCGAGCGTCAGGCCGCCGTCGACGACGAGCGTTTCACCCGTCAGGTAGTCGCTCGCGGGAGAGAGCAGGTACAGGGCGTGCCGCGCCACCTCCTCGCGCGTCGCGAAACGCCCGAGCGGGATCTTCTTTCGGATCCTCTCCGCGGTCTCCTCGTCCGGCCACAGGTTCGCCCGCGCGCCGTCGCTCTCGAAGGGGCCCGGGGCGATCGCGTTGACGCGGATGCCGTGCGGAGCCCACTCGGCGGCGAGTGTCTTCGTGAGCGCCCAGACGCCGGCCTTCGCGCTGGCCGAGTGGGCGACGCCGGGCATGCCGGTCCAGGCGTAGGTCGCGACGACGTTCAGGATCCTGCCGCTCCCCGCAGCGATCATGGGCTTGCCGAACGAGCGGCTGCAGTAGAACGTGCCGTCGAGCACGATCCCGAGCACGGCGCGCCACGCGCGCGGCGACATCTTCTCGGCGGGGCACACGAAGTTGCCGGCCGCGTTGTTCACCAGCACGTCGACCTTGCCGTGCCGCTCGAGGACCTCGCGCGCCGCCGCGTGCACGAGATCCGGCTCGCGCACGTCCAGCTCGAGCGCGTGGGCGTTCCAGCCGCGTTGGCCCGCCTCTTCGAGGAACACTCCGTGGTGCTCGGCGCTGCGCGAGGCGATCACGACAGTCGCTCCGAGCGCGGCGAGCGAGCGGCTGAGCTCGAGCCCGAGCCCCGTGCCGCCGCCGGTCACGACGGCGACGTCGCCGGCGAACATGTCCGGGGCGAAGAAGCGAGCGGGTTCGGGGAGCTCGTCGGTGGCGGCCACGGCGTGGCCCAAGTCTGCCACGGCGCTCCGGCCGCGCCTACTCGTCCTTCGTCGTGAGGGCCACCGGCACGAGGCCGTGGCCCTGGAGCTCCTCGAGCATCTGTCTCTGGAGCGTCTCGGGATCTAGCTCGATCGGCGGCAGCACGAACTCGTAGACCCACACCTCGCCGCTGTCGAGCTGGCGGCTCCTCACGCGCAGGTCGAGCTCGCGACGTCGCGTGGCGATGTCGGAGAGCCGCTGGACCAGGTCCGCGTCGAGCGCGCCCTTGACCTCGGCCACCACGCGCGGGCGCTTGGCCGCGACCGGCGCGGAGGGCGCCGGAGTCGGGACGAGGACCCGGACCTCGGGTGTCTCATCGCGCAGATTGCTCGCGACCCCGGCTGCCCCCGTCAGGGTCGACAGGAGCAAGAACACGCCCATGGCGAAGAGCCCGAGGATTCCGAGGAACGCGAGCAGGGCGGCCAGGAGCGCCGCGGCCAGGCAACCCTGGCGCTCGCTGCCCTCCTCGGGCTGCTTCTCGCGGAAGGAGCGGTACGAGACCACTCCCAGGGCCCCCACGAGCACCAGCCCCCCGACGAGCAGGAGGGCGAAGAAGCCCAGGAGGCCCAGGCTGATCAGCGTCGGGTCGACGACGTCCATGGGGCGGGGAGTCGAGAGTCAGAGGCGAGATCGGGGAACCTGGGAGCCCGGTCGGAGAAGTGCCGAGCCGAGCTCCCGCCTCCGACTCCCACTGGAGTCTCCCCCCTTATCGGACCCGCCGCCTGGACCCGGTTGAGAGAAACCGGACGGAGAGGCTCCGCACGGCTCCGGGCGGGCCCGCCGTGCGCTAAATTGTTCCGCCCTCCGCCCGCCCGGGTGGACCGAACGACCCGCAGGAGCCTCCCCCGAGCCCCATGATCACAGCCAAGAGCTTCGTCCTGTCCGAGTGGAAGAAAGGCACCGGCACGCCGGCGGTGATGGTCGATGCGACCACCGAGGAACCGCTCGGGCAGTGCAACGCCGAGGGAATCGACATGGGCGCGGTCTGCGCCTTTGGGCGCGACACGGGCGGGCCCGCGCTGCGCGCGCTCTCGTTCGCCGAACGCGGCGCGCTCCTGAAGGCGCTCTCCGGCGCGCTCCACGAGCACCGCGACGAGCTGATCGAGCTCTCGCAGTCGAACGCCGGCTGCACGCGCGGCGACGCGAAGTTCGACATCGACGGTGCGACGGGGACGCTCGCGGCCTACGCGAGTCTGGGCAAGCGGCTCGGCGAGCGCGGCTTCCTCGCCGACGGCGACGGGATCCAGCTCGGCCGCACTGCGCGCTTCTGGGGCCAGCACGTGCTCGTCCCGCGGCGCGGAGTCGCGGTCCACATCAACGCGTTCAACTTCCCCGCCTGGGGCCAGATGGAGAAGGTCGCCTGCGCGCTGCTCGCCGGCGTGCCCGTGATCGAGAAGCCCGGCACGCCGACCGCGCTCGTCGCCTGGCGCGTGGCCGAGATCACCGCCGAGAGCGGGATCTTGCCCGACGGCGCGTTCCAGTTCGTGTGCGGGAGCGTGGGTGACCTGCTCGATCACCTGGGGCCGCAGGACGCGCTCGCTTTCACGGGTTCGTCCGTGACCGGCGCGAAGCTCAAGGGACACCCGAACCTGATCGCGCGAAACGTCCGCGTGAACCTCGAGTGCGACTCGGTCAACGCGGCGGTGCTCGCGCCCGACGTCGACAGCTCCTCGGAGACCTACGACCTCTTCCTGCAGAACGTCGTGCTCGACATGACGCAGAAGACGGGGCAGAAGTGCACCGCCGTCCGGAGGATCCTCGTTCCAAGAGAGCGCGTCGAGGAGGTCACCTCGGAGCTCGTGGCGGCGCTCGGTCGCATTCCCGTCGGCGATCCGCGCGAGCGGGAGACGCGCATGGGGCCGCTCGCCTCGGCCGCCGCGCTGGCGGACGTGCGTGCAGGCATCGAGCGTCAGATGTCCCAGGCCGAGGTGCTGTGCGGCGGGACGGATCCCATCCGCGACAAGGGGTTCTTCGTCGCGCCGACGCTGCTCCTCGCTCGGGACGCCGCGGCGGACGTCTTCCACGCGGACGAGGTCTTCGGCCCGGCGGCGGTCGTGCTTCCGTACCCGGGCTCGGCGGCCGACGCGGCGGGCCTGGTGAACCGTGGCGGAGGCGGCCTGGTGGCGAGCGTCTACGCGAACGACGCCGCGTGGTCCGAGGAGCTCGTGCACGAGATCGGACCCTGGCACGGTCGCGTGTGGGTGGCGAGCGATCGTGTCGCCAGCCAGACCTTCCCGCCCGGCATGGTGCTGCCGCAGATGATCCACGGTGGCCCCGGCCGAGCCGGCGGGGGCGAGGAGCTCGGAGGCCTGCGCGGTCTCGAGTTCTATCTCCAGCGCACCGCGCTCCAAGGCTTCAAAGGCCTCGTCGCGAAGCGTTTCGGAGCTGCGAAGAGCGACTGATCGCCC
>JAJDET010000244.1 GCA_029259655.1 Planctomycetota bacterium | reverse complement strand
GCGGAACCGGGTTGGGACTGTCGATCTCCAAGCACCTGGTCGAGCTCATGGACGGCGAGATCGGCGTGGAGAGCGAGGCGGGCGTCGGCAGCACCTTCTGGTTCACGCTGCCCTCGGAGACGATCGAGCCGTCCGCACCGTCCGAGCTGCACCTCGAGGACGGAACGCGCGCGCTCGTGATCGACGACAACTGGACCTCGCGCGAGCTCCTGGCGCGCCGCCTCGGTGAGATCGGAGCCGCCACCGAGACGGTGTCGAGTGTCGGCGAGGCCCGGGAGCTCCTCTCGAAGACCGAGATCGCGATCGTGCTCCTGGACGACGACCTCGAGGGTGCGCGCGAGCTCTGGGAGGAGCTCGCTGAACGGGACGTGCCCGTGCTGCTCCTGACAGCGCCGGTCCCCAATGCACCTTCCGCGAGCTGGGGCGAACGGCGCCTGATCAAACCCCTGCGCCGGGCGAACCTCGTCGACTCCGTCGGACGCGCGCTCGGCCACGAGCCGGACCCCGCCGTTGCTCGAGCCGCCGAGAGCGCCGAGCAGGCCGCGCCGCTCGCGTCCGGGAAGTCCGCTTCGCTCCTCCTGGCCGAGGACAACCCCGTCAACCAGAAGGTCGCGCTCCGCCTCCTGCAGCGAATGGGCTACGAGGTCAGCGTGGTGGAGACGGGTCGCGAGGCGCTCGAACACCTGCGCGATTCGGAGTGCGACGCGGTCCTCATGGACTGCCAGATGCCGGACATGGACGGGTACACGGCCGCACGCGAGATTCGTCGAGGAGCCGCGGGCGACCGGGGGATCCCGATCATCGCGATGACGGCGCACGCCCTCCAGGGGGACCGCGAGCGCTGTCTCGAGGCGGGCATGGACGACTACGTGGCCAAGCCCATCGACGCGTCGGAGCTCGAGTCGACCCTCGCGCGCTGGCTGGCCGCGGAGCGAATCTGACTCACTCGCCGCCGCGCAGCACGCCGAGCACCTCAGCCAGATCGTTCGTCGGTGCGCGGCAAGTGAACTCGCGGCAGACGTAGGCCGTTGCCTTTCCGTTCCGCCAGTCCATGAGCGCGGCGTACTCGGAGATCTCCGAGAGCTCGCCTGGATCGCCTGCGGGCCGCAGCAGCACGACCTTGTTGGGAACGAACTCTCGCGCGATCGCCCGGAGCATGGCCCGCGTGTCCTCGGCCTCCGGATCGCCGGCGACCACGATCTCGAACGACGGGCCGACCGCGAACTCGAGCGCGAGCAAGAGCTGCGTGTAGCCCTGCGGCGTCTGACCGACGGCGAGTGAGAAGGCTCGGAAGATCTTCTCCGCGCGGTCCTCGAGCGAAGTCTCGCCCGTCAGGCGTGCGATCCGGAGGCAGTTCGACGCCGCGACGGAGTTCCCCGAGGGAATGGCGCCGTCGTAGATCTCCTTGGAGCGCACGATCAAGAGCTCGCCGTCGTCGGGAGCCAGGTGGAGCCCGCCCGATTTTGCGTCCCAGAAGCGCGCGAGCATCACCTCGTTCAGCTCGATCGCCGCGCGCAGGTAGCGCAGGTCGAAACCCGTCTCGTAAAGCTCCAGGAGCCCCCAGACGGTGAACGCGTAGTCCTCGAGCATGCCCGTCAACGCCGCGTCTCCGTTGCGATAGCGCTTCTGGAGCCTCCCGTCCGAATCGCGCAGCTCGGAGAGCAGGAAGTCGCCGGACCGGCGCGCGGCCTCCGCGAAGCGCGGCTCGTCGAAGGCCCGCCCGGCCATCGCGAGCGCCGCGATCATCAGGCCGTTCCAGTCCGTGAGGACCTTGTCGTCCTTGAGCGGGTGGATCCGCTCCTCGCGCGCCGCGAACAGGCGCTCGCGAATTCCCTCCAGACGCTCGACCAGGTCTCCGAGCTCGAGCTCGCGCGCGGCTGCGATCTGGTCCAGATCGGCGTCCAGATGGAGGATGTTCCGGCCGGTCTTCGCGCGCGTGGACTCCTCGAGGAAGTTGCCCTCCTCGGTCGCGTTCCACACCTCGCTCGCAAAGCGGGCGTCTTCTTCTCCCAGCACCTCCTCGAGCTCGTCGAGCGTCCACAGGTAGAAGAGCCCCTCCTCGCCCTCGCTGTCGGCATCCTCTGCCGAATAGAAGCCGCCCTCCGGCGACGTCATGTCGCGCAGGACGTAGTCGAAGACCTCCTCGGCCGTGCGGCGAAATGCGTCGTCTCCGGTCGCCTGCCAGGCCTCGACGTACGTCATCGCCAGCAGCGCCTGGTCGTAGAGCATCTTCTCGAAGTGCGGAACGAGCCACTCGGCGTCGGTCGAGTAGCGGTGGAACCCCAGGCCCACGTGGTCCCAGATCCCGCCGCGTCGCATGGCGCGCAACGTGTTCGTGACCATCTCCAGGGCGCGTGCATCGCCCGTCCGCCGCGCGTGCCGCAAGAGGAAGCGGAGCGTGTGCGGCCGCGGGAACTTCGGCGCGGGGAGGAAGCCGCCGCGATCCGAGTCGTAGCGCTCGGCGAGCTGAGTGAAGGCGAGGTCGAGCGTCTTCTCGTCCAGCGCACCGCCCGGCGTTCCGCCGGTGACACGCTCGAGGTGTTCGACGACGTCGTCCGCGGTCTTCGCGAGCTCGTCGCCCTGATCTCGCCAGGCCTCGGCGACGAGCGGCAGGAGCTCCATCATCCCGCGCCTGCCTCCCCGGCCGGTCTTCGGGAAGTAGGTCCCTGCGAAGAACGGACGGGCGTCCGGGGTCATGATCACGGTCATGGGCCACCCGCCGCGCCCGGTCATGGCCTGCGTCACGGTCATGTAGACCTGATCGATGTCGGGACGCTCTTCGCGGTCGACCTTGATGGCCACGAAGTGTTCGTTCAGCAGCGCCGCGACCTCGTCGTCCTCGAAGCTCTCGTGCTCCATGACGTGGCACCAGTGGCACGTCGAGTATCCGACGGAGAGGAACACGGGCTTGTTCTCGTGCCTGGCGCGCGCGAAGGCCTCGTCTCCCCAGGGAAACCAGTCGACGGGGTTGCGAGCGTGCTGGAGGAGGTACGGGCTCTGTTCGAAGACGAGCCGGTTGAACTCCGCGCCGCCGTCGGCGGGGAGCGCGGCGATCACGGCGGCAGCGGGCAGAGGGTGTCGCACGTGTCCGTCCTCCTTCGCGGGCGTCTGGGCGAGCGCGGGGCAAGCCGCGAGACAGGCGATTGCAACGGGGCGCAGAAGAGCTCCCCTCGCAGAGACGGTGGAATCGGGCTTCATGCTTGTCCCTGGGCGCGTGAAGGTGGAGCGCGCGCCATCGTACCCGTCTCTTGTGGAACTGATGCGGGGATCGGGGCTATCCTCTTCCCCCCTCTCGCGAGATCACCCCGTCCCCTACGCCCCCCCGAGCCATGCACAAGCGGATCGCCTTCCTTTTCCTCGGCCTGGTCCCGCTCCTTTCCCTCACGTCCTGCTCCGCCGACGGAGCCCCCGCGAAGGCCCAGAGCGCCTCGTCGAAGAAGGCGGCGCCCGCCAAGAAGAACAAGCCGAAGGCGCCCGCAAGGCAGGCTCCGGCGAAGAAGCAGGCTCCGGCGAAGGAGGCTCCTGCCGAGAAGGCACCGCCGGCGGCGGACGTCGTTCCGAGCGATCCGATGCTCGCGTGCACTTCGTTCATCGAGGCGCAGACGGAAGTGAAGCGGATCAACAAGACGAACACGCAGTGGCGTCAGCGTCTCCCGAGGCCTCCGATGCTCGAGTTCCCGGAAGACAAGAAGTACTTCTGGGACCTGAAGACCACCGAGGGCGACATCCGGATCCAGCTGATGCCGAAGATCGCCCCGATGCACGTCTCGAGCACGATCTACCTGACGGAGCTCGGGTACTACGACGGGCTCGCCTTCCACCGCGTCATCGAGGACTTCATGGCGCAGGGCGGTTGCCCGACGGGCACCGGGACGGGGAGCCCGGGGTATCAGTACTCCGGCGAATTCGATCGCTACACCAAGCACGATCGCCCCGGTCTCCTGTCGATGGCGAACGCCGGCCCCGGCACGGACGGGAGTCAGTTCTTCCTCACGTTCGTCCCGACACCGCACCTCGACATGAAGCACACCATCTTCGGCGAAGTCGTCGAGGGCATGGAGACGGTGAAGACCCTGGAGACGTTCGGCAGCCGGAGCGGCCGGCCCAAGAAGGCGCTCAGGATCGAGAAGGCGACGATCGCGGTCGAGTAGACGGCGCGCGCGCCCTCAGAAGATCCACGACAGGACGAGCGACAAGACCACCCCGACCGCGATCCCGAGGACGAGCTTCCCTCGTCCCCGGGTCTCGGGGTGGGCCTCGCTCGCTCGCCGTGAGCGCCGCGCCTGCGCTCGAATGCTCTCGGCGAGGTCGTCGACGGTCTTGTGCCGGTTCTGGGGCGGCGGCCCGGGCTCGGGTTCGTATTCGGGCTCGGCGCCCGTAGGCACGAAGTCGAGCTTCGGGGGGTCGGCGCCCAGGAGCATGGCGATGTCCGGCCCGTCCATGGTGATCGTCTCCGTGATGGAGTGCGGCCCCTCGTCCCAGTCGCTGAACGCCCTCCGGGGCGCCGCGGCGATGTGCTCGCGGACCTGGCGCTTGATGTCCGCGAAAGACACGTCGTCGATCGTGTAGTCGAGCTCGCAGTTGAGGCGCTCGAACGCGTCGGCGGCCTCGATGTCCACCCAGACCTCACGGCCGTCCAGCCGCTGGAAGACTGCGCGCGGTTCGCGCTCCGGGAGGTCCCGGCCCGGGAAGGAATCGCTTTCGACGCGGTCGCTCCGCTCGCGGATGACGCGCCGCGTCTTGTGGACGCGGTTGCCGTGCTCGTCGGTGTAGGAGACCGTCTCCTCGTGGGTGACGCTCGATTCGTCGAGGACGTCCACGACGTGTCCGCAGTACTCGCACCGGAGGTGCTTGTCGGAGAGCTCGCCGAGGTAGGTCGGGACGAGCGTGCCCTTGCACTGCGGGCAGCGGTTGTCGTCGGGGGCGGACATCGGGGATTCGTCCGGGTTCGGCCGCGCGCCGCAACCGCCTTGAGCCCGGTTCCGGTTTCGGCCCACCGGACCTCTCTGGACCGCCTCACAGCGCCTCCTCGAGGAGCCGGAGATAGGTGCGGTACCGAGAGGCACGCAGCTCGCCGGAGTCCGCCGCGACTCGCACGCCGCACTCAGGCTCGGCGACGTGTGTGCAGTCGCGGTAGCGGCAGGCGTGCTCGTCGAACTCCGGGAACCCGCGCAAGATGGCGGCTCGATCGAGGTGCGAGAGCCCGAACGCGCGGACGCCCGGCGTGTCGATGATGCGGGTCCCGGTCGCGAGCTCCCGCAGCGTGGAGGACGTGGTCGTGTGGCGGCCGCGCCCGTCGCCCTCGCGGACGCTCCCGGTCTCGCGCGAAGACTCCGGATCGAGCGCGTTCAGGAGCGACGACTTCCCCACGCCGCTGTGGCCCGCGAAGACGCACGTCCGGCCCTCGACCAGGCCCGAGAGCTCGCCGATTCCCACGCCGGCCGACGCGGACACGCGCACGAGCGGGACGGAGAGCTCGGACAGGACCGCTCCGAGCTTCTCGAGCGCCGCGCGTTCCGGGTGGTCCACCGCCCCGTCGAGGAGGTCGACCTTGTTCACGCAGACCGCCGGCGCGACTCCGCCCGCCGAGACGGCCACCAGGAACCGATCGACGAGTCCCGGCCGCAACGGGGGTGCGACGACCGAGAGCACGAGCACGGCGACGTCGACGTTCGCCGCGAGGCAGAGCTCGCGGTGCGCGTTGCCCGGGTCGGGGCGGGTGAGGCTCGAGCGCCTCTCTTGCACGGCGATGATGCGCAGCTCTTGACCGAGCTCCTGGAGCTCGACCTCGTCGCCGACGGCCACGCGCGCTCCGCTCCGCAGGAACTCCGGTGCGAACCCGAGCTCACGCTCCTCGCCCGCGGTCAACACGCGCGCACGCCCACGGGCAACCGAGACGACGACACCCTGGCCGCCGGCCGATCCCTTCGGGGCACCGGTCGGTGACGCCTCCCGGCGGCGACCCGTCTTGCGCACCTCGGCCAGCTCCCAGTCCTCCAGATCGTCTTTCGACCAGCTCTTGCGACGCGGAGCTCGGCGCTCGTGGGTGGCTCGCCGCTCCGCCGCCTTCTTCTTCTTCTCCTTCCTCTGCTCGTACGTGAGGTCCTTCTCGAACCCGCGCAGCGCTCGCTGACGCGTCTCGTCCTTGTCCTTCGAATCCAATGCTCGTCTCCGTCCGTGGTCTTCCTGGTCCGCCTGATCAGCGGTCGGGTCACGAGCGGCATGCCGGCGCCCACGAAGGGACGCAATGGAGGCACACCGCTGGAGTGCGTGCACGACGGCGCACACGCGCGGGGCTCCACCCCCTCGTGACCCGCGGGCCGTAAAACGGCCGGACGGGAGGCGCTAGCGGGAGGGGGCGGAGGCTACGGCGACGACCACTTCGGTTCTCTTCGTCATCGGCGGACCTCCTTGGCGTTGGGCGGGCTCGAGGCCCGCGGGCATTCGCGAGCACCGCGCTCGCGTGTGGATGAGGATACCTCCACGGAGGGTGTGCACAACCCGTGGACAGCCTTCCTCGCGCGTACCGAAGCTTGCCAGCGCTGTAACCGCGCGCGCTTCGAACGCGCAGGCGGCTGACCACCGGTTGCACACACCGATCTAGCACGCGGGGGCCTCCGTGAACGCAATGCGGCCGCGACGACGCCACCCGACCCGCAGGAGCCAGGTCCGGGCTCGAGCGAGGGGCGAGGTCAACGGCGAAGCGAGCGCCACCATCGTCTCCCCGCCCTCCCGCCAGCCGTCGAACCAGCGTCCGGAGGACCAGGCGTCCACGCCGAGGAGGGCGATCCCGTGCCGCACGTGGTTCCGGAGCACGTAGACGAGCACGTCCCGCACCTCGCGCGGCGAACGCAGTATCCGACCGTGGTAGCGGTCCGCAAAGACCTTGCCCCTCCGCTGCCACAGCTTGTTCAGAGCCTTCGCCACACGGACCGAGAGCCCCTGCATGCCGCGCGCCAGCGCGTTCCTGTCCTTCGCCTCGACGAGCAGGTGCAGGTGATTGCTCTGAATCGAGTACTCGGTCAGGCGGAAACCGAAACGATCGGAACCCGCGCCGAAGGCTCGTTCCAGCACCCTGCGTTCCTGTCCGCGCCGAAGACTCGGAAAACCAGCGCGCAAGCGCGCAGTCACGTGCACCGGAAACCGAGAAGCGAGCATCGCGCGCGCGCGATGCGATACGCGCGCTCGATCTCCCTTTCGTTTCGGACCCGACCCCTTCCGCGCCCCGCCCCAGCTCTTGAACACGAAAAAACTCTGCGCAGATAGCGACCTCTTGTGTGCCATTGGGATTCCTCCTCGACTTGAACGCGCACAGATTCGAAGACGGGTGGAGCACGGAGAGGTGTCACGATCTCACAAAGAAAACGCGCGCAACTGGAACGACACGCGCGCGTCTTAGTTGGGCATGGCTGTCGGAGTTCGTGCAGCGCACGCGGATGAATTGTCGTGGTATGCGGGTGGACGGTTCGTGGACAGGCAGCTGCGCGGCGAAGCGAGCGCGCTTCACACGCAGGTGGACCTACCCCGTTTCCCGCCCCCCACTTCTGCTACTCCCTCCAAGCCCCTAGGATCTGGCGACCCGAGGGAAGGAAGAGCATGACCAAGGAAGCAAGCCTGGAACGCACGGAGCACGGGCTCACGCCGACGTCCGAGGGCTGGTTCGTCGTCAACGTGAGGGACGCGCGCTGGGCCGAGTCCGAGCACTTCGGCTCCTTCTGCAGGTTCGAGGGCAGCCATCTGTTCCCGGAGATCGGCGTCAACATCCACGTCCTCCAACCTGGCCAACCCGCCTGCATGTATCACCGTGAGAACTACCAGGAGAACTTCCTGGTCCTCGACGGCGAGTGCACGCTGATCGTGGAAGAAGAGGAACGCCACCTCCGCCAGTGGGACTTCGTCCACTGCCCGCCCGAGACGACGCACGTCTTCGTGGGGCGCGGCGACCGCCCCTGCGCGATCCTGATGATCGGAAACCGCGTGGGTGAGGAGCGACTGACCTATCCCGTGAGCGAGGTCGCGGGTCGCCACGAAGCATCCGTTCGGGAAGAGACGAACGACCCACGCGTCGCCTACGCCGGGCTCAGGGACAAGCGCGACGCCTCGGCATCCTGGCCGCCGGCCTCCTAGCCACCGATGGACGACGACCCCGACCCCGAAGACCGGTTCGAGATCGAGTGCCCGCGCGGGACGACCTCGGCCGTCGTCGATCGCGCACCGGAGGGCGACGGGACACTCTTCGTCCACGCCCACGGCGCGGGCGGGAACATGGATCACAGGACGACGCGCGCGCTGGCGAGGACACTCGCAGCGCGCGGGCTCGACGTGCTCCGCTTCAACTTCCTCTACCGGGAAGCGGGTCGCGGTCGCCCGGACCGGATGCCGGTCCTGCTGGAGACGATGCGCGCGGTCGTCGAGCACGCCTCGGAGCGGTTCTCCCCGAAGAAGCTCTTGCTCGGGGGCCAGTCCATGGGCGGGCGCACGGCGTCGATGCTCGTGGCCGAGGGCTTCCCCTGTGCCGGGCTCCTGCTGTTCGCCTACCCGCTGCACCCCGCGGGCAAGCCGGAGGCGCTGCGCGACGAGCACCTGCCCCGGATCTCCGTGCCGACCCTCTGCCTGAACGGCACGCGCGACAACCTGTGCCGCGCGGAGCTCATGAACGAGGTGGTCGGCCGGCTCGAGGACTCGTTCCAGGTCCACTGGCTCGACGGAGCGGATCACGGCTTCCACGTGCTCAAGCGCTCCGGACGCACGGACCTCGACGTGCTGGAGGAAGTCGGCGGCCGGGTCGCGGCCTGGGTCGCCGAGATCGGCTGATTTTCTCGGATCGGGGATCGAAGATCCCTCCCCTGGTGGCGAAGGACACCGCGCCCCACGTCCAGGAGCCCCCCATGACACGTCCCCCGTTCTCGATCGGCCCCGTCTGCCTCACCTTCCTCCTGATCGGGATCATCGATCCCGGCGACCTCTGGGCCGACCCCCCGGCCGACGTGCGCGACGCTCGCGAGGTGACTTTCCAGGGTCACGGGGACTTCGAGCTCAAGGGGACGATCCTCCTGCCCGCCGAGATCTCGCCCGCGGGAGCCCCGGCCCTGGTCCTGCTCCCCGGCTCGGGGCCCACCGATCGCAACGGGAACCAGCCGCCGATCCTCGTGACGGACCTGCTGAAGGACGTCGCCGAGCGGCTCGCGGACGAGGGCTACGCGACGCTGCGTTTCGACAAGCGCGCGGCACACGTCTATCTCGCGAAGCTGATGGCGATGGGCCCGGAGGAGCTGCGCGACTTCCTCGGCTTCGATGCCTTCGTCGGCGACGCGCGTGCGGCCGTCGAGCTCCTGCGCGCTACGGAGGGCGTCGACGCGAGGCGCATCGGTATCTTCGGGCACAGTGAGGGAGGGCTGTTCGCGCTCCAGCTCGCGAAGGAGCTCGGCCACGGCGCGGACGGTGTGGTCGCCCTGGTGCTGGCAGCGACGCCGGGGCGCTCGATGGCCGACGTACTGCGCTACCAGATCGGTCGGAACCTCCGCGCCCTCGAAGAGGAGGACCGCACGCGGTGGATGAACGAGCTGGACCGCGCGATGGCGTCGGTGATCGAGACGGGGCGCGCGCCCGGCGATCTGGACCGGGGCTTTGCGGGGCTCTTTCCCATGAACGCGACGAAGCTCCTGCAGGTCGAGCTCGCGCTGGATCCGGCGGCGCTGGCCGGCGTGTACGCGGGCCCCGTCCTCGTCCTGCAAGGCGAGCGCGACGTCCAGGTCCTGGCCGACGTCGACGCCCCGCTCCTCGAGGCCGCCCTAGTCGAGCGCACGAAGGGCGTGTGCCGCGTGGCGGTGATCCCCGCGGCGAGCCACAACTTCAAGCACGTCGAGAGCGAGGAGGAGCTCGGCATGGAGGGAGACGTCGTCTCCGAGACCTTCGAGGCGCTCGTGCCCTGGCTGCGCGAGAACTTGCCGGTGCTCACGCCGGTCGAAGCCGGCGGCTGACGGGCGACGAGGCGGAAGACCTTTCCTGGCGGCCGAAAGGCCCGGGAAACCGCCAAGTGCGGGAACGGCGCCTCCGTTCCGGTGCGGTGACGGGGAGGGAACCCCGTCCGCCACCCGGAGACGCCATTGAGAAGCCCGTACCTGATCGCTTCCTTGTTCCTGGCGACCGTCCTGGTCGCCGCCGGCCGCGGGGGCGAGCAGACCCCGCCGGTCCTCCCGCCGCATGACCCGGGCGACCTGGCCGTCCTCGTCGACGACCCGACCGCCGTCTGCAGGACGGGCTGCTCAGCCGAGCCGAACGCCACCGGCGAGCTCACGCTCGTGCGGTTCCGCCAGCTCGCAGCGGAGTGGTCGTCGGAGGCGCTCGACGTCGAGAGCACGGCGCTCGACACGCTGCTCTTCCACGGCGCGGACACGCGAGCGCTGCTCGCCGAGCACGGCGCGCGTGAGCTCGCTCCGGACCACCTCGCGCTCCTCCGGCGCGAGCTCGGACGCGACCGCGCCTGGCTGTCGGTCCGCATGGTCAACGACGCGGGCGAGGAGCGCCTGAGCCTCGGCCCGATCGCCGTCCCGATCGGCGTGAAGCAGCACCTTTTCCCCGAGCACACCCGCGACCTCACCCCGCCCGAGGTCAGCGGAACCATCCACCGCGTCGGCGTCCGGCACCTGTGGACCCGCTTGTGAATCGAGGGGGTCCACTTCGTGGCCGGACCGTGGTTCGCGGTCCAGGAGAGCGGGGGAGATTGGCAACACGTGGACACGATCCGGATCAGCAACGGCGAGCGGCACGAGCGTGTGCGCGTCGAGCTCCGGGTACGACTCGCAGAGACCGAAGAGAACAACGAACACCAATGAAGAGACAACTGATCACGGCGCTGACCTTTCTCGCCGTACTGAACCCGACCGTCGCCTTCGCCGATCCGTGCGGGATGGTCCCGCCGATCTGGATCGGGAGCGGCCCCTCCATCGAGCGCATCGGCCTCCAGAAGACCTACGTCTTCTACAAGGACGGGATCGAGAGCTTCGTCATCCGGCCCGGCTTCCAGGGCGACGTCGACGAGTTCGGCATGCTGATCCCGTTCCCGACGCCGCCGGCGATCCGCAAGGTTGCCGACGACGTGTTCCCGCACGTGGCCTCGGCCGTCGACCCGCCCGAGGTCGTGGTCGACCTGCGCATGCGCTTCGAGATGAAGCGGATGGCCGCGATGGCTCCGAGCGAGGAGTCGGGCATGGCCTTCGACGTGGCCGGGCGCATGCGCGAGCAAGTCACGGTCCTCCGGCGCGAAGCGGTCGGCATGTACGAGGTCGCCGTCCTCGAAGCCGGGAGCGCGTCGGCGCTCAGGCGCTGGATGGACGACCACGGCTTCCGCTATCCCGACGGCATGGACGGGACCTGCGAGGAGTACGTGGAGGACGGCTGGTGCTTCGTCGCGGTCAAGGCCCGCGTCGGCGACAAGTCCGCCTCCCTGCCCCGTCCCGGCATGCGCGAGGTCGACGCCTCGATGCCCGCCGGCGCGAGCTTCGACGGCCACGTCCAGGCCATGGGCTTCCGCTTCGCGACCGAGGAGCTGGTGCTCCCGATGCGCCTCTCGGTCTTCAACGAGGGCGACCTCCACAACGTCGTGTACGTGCTCACCGACGACCCCGTGCGCATCGAGCACATACCCTCCGAGTACGTCGTGCGCCAGGTGAGCGGCTCCGACCTCCTCGCGAACGTGACGGGCCCGCTCCCGCTGCGCGTCCTCGGCGGCGGCGTCGCGGACATCCCGGAGTGGCGCATGCAGGGTCTCCCGGCGGAGCGCGACCCCGCGCCGCACAACGGGATCGCCCGCGAGCTCTTCGCCTCGGACCTCCTCGCCGCGCGCCTGCAGCGCCTGGCGCACCCGCACGAGGAGCAGGAGAAGGAGCTGCTCGAGATCGCCGAGGAGCTGGGCCTGCGCGGGCCCGACCTCGACACGCTGCACCACGACGCGCTGAGCGACGTTCGCGAGGAAGTCCTGGAGAACGCCCTGGCCGACCTCCATGGAATGACGCTCAGCGTCATCGACGGCGACTTTCCGCGCGAGGTCCTGGCGCGCGACAACCTCGCGTTCGCGAGCTTCGACATGACCGCGCGGTCGAACCGCCCCGCGGTGTACGACGCGAAGCACTTCGGCCCCGCACCCGCGATCGGCGGGTTCCTGGGTCTTCCCTGGGACGGTCTCGACGAAGCCGCCCCGCGCGCGGCGCTGCTCGCCGCCGGTCTGCTGCTCGCTGCCTTCGGTGCCTACTCGCTGCGGCGTCTCCGCCCCGCCGCCCGGCGCGTCGCCGCCGGCTCGCTGGTCATCGTCGGGATGGGCGTCCTCGGTGCGAGCGGGGCCCGTGCGGACGAGGTCTTCATCCGCTGCGGCGTCGGACAGCAGTGGGACGAGCTCGGCCCCTACGTCACCGCGCTCGCGTCGCCGGACACGCGCGACGGAGGACTCGCCTCGTTCCGGGCCTTCGGCGACCGCGCCGTTCCGCGCCTCATGTCGGAAGTGCTTCAGAACGAGTCCCTGGTCGTGCGCGGCTGGTGCACGATCGCGCTCTCGAACATCGGCACCGAGCAGGCGAGCCTGGGACTCGCCGTGATCGAGGCCTCGACCGCACCGGACCTGGTCCGGACCTGGGCCTCCGCCGGTCGCATCGCGGTCTGCGACTCCACGGACGAGCTCGTGGCTCTGTCGCAATCAGCGCTCGCGAACCCGTCGCTCCAGCGGCCACTGGCGGCACGCTGGCTCGCCATGCTCTCCGCGGACGGCGCCGCCGGCGTCGAGGACGTGCTGCGCGCGGCCGCGCAGAGCTGGCAACTCCAGCAGACGGTGCTGCCGCTCGTCCTGCGGCAGGGCCCCGGCCCGCTGGTCGAGGCCATGGCGACGTCCACCGACGGGACCGTGCGCAATCTCGCCGCCGGTTCGCTGGCCTCGCTCGCCATGAGCGGCGACCATTCGGTCGCCGGACTCGTGCTCGAGGCCTACGCCTTCGATCCGCGGGCCGAGGACGTTCCCTGGAGCGGCGGGCCGCTCTTCGTGCCCGGCCTCGCGTGGAACGCCGTGCAGGCGAAGACCCTCGCGCGGGAGCTACTGGCGTGGCTCGTCTGGTGCGACCGCCTGGGCCGCGACGACGACGCGCGCGCGATCCACAACAACCTGTACGGGATCGGGATCGCCAACGCGGCCGGCTACACGCTGCCGACCAGCGGCGGCGTGGACCTGGACGCCTGGCTGCGTTCGATCGGGCGAGCCCTCGGACGCGAGACGATCCGGGAGCTCCTGGAGGAGCAGCGGCTACTGGGATTCGCTCGCTACCGCGCGCTCCTGAACGAGCTCTAGGTCCAAGGACCCCGGTGAGGGACGGCGCCGCTACTCTCTGCGGCCCGTCCCTTTTTTCGAACCAGCCCGGCAACGACGCGTTGGGGCAGGATCCCCATGCGCTCCCCCCTCGTTCCCCTGCTCCTCCTCCTCGCGCCGCCCGCCGCCACGCAGGCAGTCACGGCGGACGAGATGGTGGGGACGACGCTCGTGACCGCATTGCGGGCGGAGCGCGACGACTTCGACACGCCCCATGCGGCCGCGGTCGTCGGCGCCCTGGACATCGAGCGCCGCTCCTACCGGACGACGCCCCAGGCCCTGCGCGACCTGCCCGGCGTGATGGTCCAGGAGACCGCCCACGGGCAGGGGTCGCCCTACCTGCGCGGGTTCACGGGCTTTCGCACGCTGTTCCTCGTCGACGGGATCCGGCTCAACAACTCCGTGTTCCGCGACGGGCCGAACCAGTACACGAGCACCGTCGATCCGCTGTCGCTCGACCGGCTGGAAGTCGTGCTGGGTCCGGGGTCGGTGCTGTGGGGCTCGGACGCCATCGGCGGGACCGTGAACGCGGTCACGCGGCTGCCCTACTCGTACGGGCGGGGGGTCGCGGGTCGCGCCTACTACCGCGTGTCGAGCGCCGAGAGCTCGCACATCGGGCGCCTCGAGGTCTCCGGCTCGATCGACGACAAGGTCGGCGTGCTCTTCGGCGCGAGCGGCAAGACGCTCGGCGATCTCCACGGCGGCGACGACGTCGGGACACAGCGGAACACGGGCTACGACGAGTGGGGCGCCGACCTGAAGGTCGAGATCTTCCCCGACGACGACACGCGAGTGGTGTTCGCACACCAGAGCGTGCGCCAGAACGACGTGCCGCGCACGCACCGGACGGTCTCCGCCGAGAGCTTCGAGGGCACGACCGTCGGCACGGATCTCCGGCGCGATCTCGACCAGCGCCGTCGGCTCACCTACGTCCAGATCCACGCCGAGGACCAGCCCGCCTTCTTCGACCGGGCCAGCGCGAGCGTCTCGTGGCACCATCAAGAGGAAGAGCGCGACCGCATCCGCGGCAGCGGAGCCCGCGAGCTCCAGGGCTTCGAGGTCGGCGCCTTCGGCCTCTCCGCGAACCTCTCGTCCCCCACTCCGATCGGGCGCCTGACCTACGGCGTCGAGTACTACCGGGACGACGTCGACTCCTTCCTCGACCGGGGCGCGGCGCAGACGCCGGCCGACGACATCCAGGGGCCGGTGGGAGACGACGCGAGCTACGACCTCGCGGGCCTCTTCGTCCAGGACGAGATCCTCGCGACCGACCGGCTGGACCTGATCCTGGGCGCGCGCTTCGACTGGGCCCGAGCAAACGCCGACAGCGTCCGCGATCCCGTGACGAGCACGCGCATCTCGGTCGACGACGAGTGGAGCTCGCTCGTCGGGAGCGCGCGCTTCGTCTACCGGATGAACGAGACGGCGAACCTCTACGGAGGCGTCTCGCAGGGCTTCCGGGCGCCCAACCTCTCGGACCTCACGCGCTTCGACACGGCCCGCACGAACGAGTTCGAGATCCCGTCCCCCGATCTGGACCCGGAGCACACCACGACCCTCGAGCTCGGGGTCAAGCTAGAGGGCGGACGGACCTCGGGGCGCGCCGCCGTCTTCTGGACGGACGTGCGCGACATGATCGTCCGGTTCCCGACGGGCAACACGAACGCGGCCGGCGAGTTCGAGATCACGAAGGACAATGTGGGCGACGGACGTGTGTGGGGCATCGAGCTCTCGGCGGAGCGCGAGCTCACCGAGCGCACGTCCCTCTTCGGTCACGGGACCTTCCTCGACGGCGAGGTCACGACGTTCCCCACCTCGGCGCCGGTCGTCGCCACCGAGCCGATCGATCGCCAGATGCCGATCACGCTCGGCCTCGGCCTGCGCTTCGAGGACGAACCGTCCGGATTCTGGGGCGAGGTCGCCGGCGTCTGGGCGGACGACGCGGACGAGCTCTCCACGCGCGACATCGCCGACACCGAGCGCATTCCTCCCGGAGGGACACCTGGCTACGCGGTGGGACACGTCCGCGGCGGTTGCCGTCTGAGCGAGCGCGTCTCGATCGTCGCCGCACTGGAGAACGTGTTCGACGAGGACTACCGCGTCCACGGCTCGGGTCAGAACATGGCGGGACGCAACGTCGTGGTCTCGCTGACGGCCGAGCTCTGAGGAACGCCGGTAACCCCGCTCGCCGGGGCGACTCGTAGACTCGGAGGATCCCCTTCCCCCGCGGGCCACCGGTTTCCGGATTCGGCGTCTACGGGACCGGGGGGCGGTCGTCCAGCTCCATGCCTTGCGACAACGACCCCGCATCTCCCCCCCCGGAGGACCGCGTGCTCTCGCTCTCCCGGCCGCCTGAGCGGCGGAGGCGGTGGCGTCGGCCCATGGGCCAGAGCGAGCCCGAGCTCGTGGCGGCAGCCCAGGGCGGAGACCGCGAGGCCTTCGACGAGCTCGTCCGCGCGAACTTCAGCCGGGTCTACTCGATCGCGTTCCGCCTGGTGGGGAACCACGAGGACGCGGAAGACCTGGCGCAAGAGTGCTTCGTCCGCGCGCACCGCTCGCTCGCGCACTTCCGGGGCGAGAGCTCGCTCGCGACGTGGCTCGCGCGGATCGTCGTCCACCAGGCGCGAGATCGACGGCGGCGCGAGCTGCGCGGGCCGGAGCTCGTCGCGCTCGAGCGCGCGGCGTACCGCGCGACGCCGAGCTCGGCTCAGCCCGAGCAGGTTGCACGCCGGCGCGAGCTCACGGCGACGGTCACCGATGCGTTGAGCGGGCTCCCGCAGCGGCTGCGCGCGGCGCTCGTCCTGCGCGTGATCGAAGGCCTCGACTACGACGAGGTTGCGGAGATCACGGGCGTGCGTCCCGGAACCGCACGGACCCAGGTCATGAAAGCGCGGCGGGTGCTCCTGCGCGTGCTCGGACCCTGGCTGGAGGGGAGCCCGCGCGAATGAAGTGCCGGCGAGCCCACTCGCTCTTCGAACGCTCGTTCGAGGGCACGCTCGGGATCGAACAGGCGTTCGAGCTCTCCGAGCACGTTCGCGAGTGCGCGCGGTGTCGCGAGGTCCACGACGCGCAGAGCCTCCTGGTCGAGACGCTCGAGCGACTGCCCGAGCCGCCGGTGGAGCGCATCGACGTCGAGCGCGCAGTGGCGGCGATCCACGCCGAGCTCGACAGCACGCGCCGGACGTCGAGCGGGCCTCGCGCGAAGCCCTGGGTACCGCTGGCGGCCGCAGCGGCCCTCGCCGTGACCGTCGGGTTCGCGGCCTGGCTCCGCGGCCGCGGCGACGGTGGTCCGGATCCCGACGTCGCGACGACGATCACACCTGCGCCGCTCGCTCCGGCGGAGCCCCCCCTTGTCATCGAGCCCGTGGCGGAGCTGGTGCCGGGCCCGAGCGAGGTCGACCTCGATCGGCTCGACGAGATCCGGAGCCGCGTGCGCGACGCGCTCCGAGCGGCCCGGCCGCTACTCGCGGAGTCGGGGGCGGCGTCGTTCGCCGAGTCGGTCGAGCTGTCGGTGTCCGATCTGAAGGGCTGGCCCGTGGAGCGAATCGTCGCGCGTCTGACGCGCTCGGACGACTCCGAGCTCGCGCTCGCCGCGATCCGCTACCTCGGCGTTCGCTCGTCGCGGGCCGTGCTCGCCGACCTCGAGCGCGCTCTCTCCCGCCCGGACCTCGAGCGCGCCGGCGTGCTCGCGCTCGTGGACGCGGGTGACGCAGGACGCGCGGTCCTCGCGCGAAAATTGTGGAGCCTCGAGCACAGCCGGGTCGCCATCGACCACGGCGTGGCACACCCGACGGAGCTCGACGCCACGGCCCGGGCCGAATGGATCGCCGCGGCCCTGGCCGCTGCGCCGCGGATTGCGGAGCCGCGCGCGCTCGCAACGGCGAAGAGGCTCGTCTTCGAGCTCGGGACCTGCGAGCGCAGGGGTGCGGAGCTCTGCTTCGAGCTCGTCGATCACTCGCTGGTTCGCGAAGAGGATCTCCTGGACGCGCTGGCGCGGACACGGGAGGGCCTCCACGTGCTCGAGGAGATCCTCGATCGACCGCTCTCGCAGTTTCCGGAGAGCTTCCTCCTGAGAGCGGTCGCACGGCTCGAGCCTCCGGCAGGCCTCGCGTGGGCATCGGCGCGCATCCACGATCGCAACCTGAGCGAGCTCGCGCTCGGAGCCGTCGCGGCGCAGGGGGGAGAAGGGCCGCTCCGGCTCCTGCTCGACCTCCATCGTTCGCGCGAGGTGGACGAGCCCCTTCTCGCCGGCGCGTGGGGAGCGGCGCTCGATCGCGATCCCGAGCGCTTCCGCCTCCTGGCCGTCGCCGTCGCGAGAGGCGACGTGGACCGGGATGCGAGCGAGCTGCTCGCGCTGCTCGTCTCCTCAGGGAAGTCCGCTGCCGTCCCGGCGATCCTCGCGCTCCTCTCGAGCCCGCTCGTGGCCGAGGACGGCGTCGTCCTCGCACTGCTCGCCGTCGCCGACTTCGGCAGGCGCGAGGACCTCCCGGACCTCGTCCTCTTGCTCGAAGCGGTCCTGCCCGAGAACCGGCGTGCTGCCGCCGGTTGCCTGGTCGCGATCCATTCCATCGGAGGCGAGGACGCCGTCTCCGACCTCTTCGCCGGGTCGGAAACGGACGTCGACCGCGTCCTGTCCCTCCTGGCCTCGCTCACGCGCGGCGATGCCCCGTCGGTCGTTCTCTTCCGCGTCGCGATGCACCTCGGCCCTCTCCTCCAAACGAAACGACCCCGGAGACAGTCATGATCCTCAACGTCCTCGCATCCGTTCTCCTCGTCCCGATGGGATCCGATCCCGCCGATTCCAGAGTCGCGATCTACGACCTCTCCGCCGTCACGGCGACCATGGGCGGAACCGGTTCCGCTCAAGAGTGGCTGCTCCCGGTCTTCCGGCCGAGGATCCCCGGGACCGAGGAAGAGGGGTTCGCGGAGATCGACGAGGAGCGGCTCGAGACGGAGCTGCTCGAGCTGATCGTCTCGCTCTACCCCGACGAGTTCGAGTTCGAGGGGCGCACAGTCGAGCTGCTCGCGGACGGGCGCCTCGCTCTGCGCGGACCCGAGTCGCTGCACGCACGCGTCGGACGGCTGCTCGAGTTCCTCGAAGAAGTCGTGAACGCCGAGGTGGAGATCTCCGTGGACATGGCCCGCCTTCCGGCCCGTGCTCAGTTGCCCGAGCGCGCCGTCCTCCCGGAAGCCGAGGCCGAGCGCTGGCTGGCCGGGATCCCGACCGCCAATCGCCAGCGCTTCGCGCTCCGGCTGCGCGCAGACCGGGTGTCCGACCTCGACGCGCGCGGGGAACGCCCGATCGTGCTCTCCTACATGACGGAGATCGCCGAGAGCAGCTTCATCCACGACCCGCTCGTGGTCTACGCGTCCTTCGGGACGCGCGTGATCGCGAGCGCCGTTCCCGGAAACGGTGGCCTGGAGCTCGCCCTGACCCTGCAGCGGGGACACCTGGCGGGGCCGGTCATCGACCGCGAGCTCGGACTCGAGGGGTCGGTGAGCAACGAGAGCGGCGGCATGTCGTACGAGGACTCGCCGGGAATCGTGCAGACCTTCGAGCTCCTGAACCGATCCCTCTCGATGGGTGCCTTCCTGCCCGACGGGCAGGCGCTCCTCTTCTCGACCTTCGCGGACGGCGGGAGAAGGGACGTTCGCGAGGTCGTCGTCGTCCGGCGAACAGGCGGCGAGCTGCCGGCCGTCGCGAGCCTGAGCCTCGATCCGGACCCGGGTCGACTCACCGCGCTGAACACGGGTGCCCTGGCGCCGCCCGGCCCGGTGGCGCGCGGCCGCGTCCTCGATCGCCGAGAGCTCGTGGGCCTGCAGCTCGAGTGGAACCTCCGGATCTGGGAGATGATTCCCCTCCTGTCGGCCGGGTTCCGGGGGATCGTGGCGGACACCGCGCTCGAGGCCTTCGCGCCGCCCGACGTCGCCGTCCTGCAGCACGGCCCGTGGGCCTTCCTCGTGGATCGCGGCGCCGGGTCGACGGCTCCCGACATCTTCGATGTGTTCGCCACGCGGCGCGGAAACGTCGAGATCACGGTCGCGCTCGAGCGCGCGAACGGGAACCGGATCGCCGCCGCCCGGGTTCCGATGCGTCCCGGCCACTCGGGCTCGATCGTGCTCGGAGTGGAGGAACTGCACTTCCCCGACTACATGGTGGAGATCGCGCAGAAGTCCGCGAGCCCGACGCCGCTGCCCATGACCTCGTTCGACGGTCTCGTGCTGTGGATGCACCCGCGTACGACGCCCTCGGGCAACCTGGTCCTCGAGGTCCGTGGCGGAGGCCACGTCCTGACGAGCGAGGCGACCCTGGACATCAACGGTCCGCTGATCGACTTCCTCGATCAGCCGGCGTTCGATCAGCTCCTGGTCGATGAGCGGTTGACCTTCCAGGCCGAGGGCGAGCGCAGCGTCGTCCTGGGAGCGGCGGACAGGGGAACGGGCGACGAACTGCGCCTCGTGATCGAGGCGACCTGGTAGATCTGGCCGGGGGGCGGCTAGAATTCGAGGCGCCCCATGAAGGACGGAACCTGCATCAAGTGCGCCTCCGCGAGGATCGTGAAGATCAAAGGACGCGCCGTCTGGAAGGACTGGAAGAGCTACGTGAAAGCCACGTCCTTCATCTGCAAGGAGTGCGGGTACGTCGAGGAGTGGGTCGAGTCCGCCAAGGATCGTGCCGAGCTCCCGAAAGAGGACTCGATGTACGACACGATCCAGTGAGCGCGGCGTGACCGTCGCCGGTGCCGCGCGGACGAAGGGATGGCTCGCCGCGGTCTGCGCCCTCGGGATCGCGCTCCACCTCCCCAGCTTCGCGACCGGCTTCTACGTCGACGACTACGTGCACCAGCTCGTGCTGGGGGACGTGTTCTCGACCTACCCCATGGGGCCGCTGAGCCTCTACGACTTCGGCGAGCTCGCGGACTGGAAGAAACCCGAGCTCACCGGGTCGTTCCCGTGGTGGACCGCGGAGGACTGGAAGGTCCGGTTCTTCCGACCGCTCACGAGCCTCACCCTCCAGGCGGATCACGCCCTCTGGGGCGGTTGGGCTCCCGGGTACCACGCGACGAGCCTCCTCCTGTGGGGCGCGCTCCTGCTCCTCGTTCACGCGCTCTATCGAGCGCGCGGCCGCGCGCCCGGTACCCCCGTGGTCGCGCTGGCGCTCTTAGCGGTCACCCACAGCGCCCGCCAGCCCGGCGGCTGGATCGCGAACCGCA
>JAJDET010000243.1 GCA_029259655.1 Planctomycetota bacterium | reverse complement strand
CGGCCTTTCGGCCCCTGCCGGCACCTTGCACGCACCGGCGTCCTCGACGACCCGTCAAGGTCGCCTGCGGGGCCGGCACGCGCAAGGTACCGGCAGGAACCGAATCGAGGCGTTCTGCCTCGCGGCTCATGAATAGTCCGGCCTAGTGCGCGTCGGGATCGACTACCTGCCGGCGGTGACGCACTGGCCGGGTGTGGGGCGTTACGCGCGCGAGCTCGTGCGGGCGCTGGCGCCGCTCCGGGAGCGGCCGGAGCTCGCCCTCCTCGACCTCGGCGGCGAGCCGCGCACGATCGGCGAGCCGTGGCTCGGGATCGAGGGACACGGGCGCGTCACGCGCGTCTCGCGCAGGACGCCGCGACGGGCGGTGAACGCGTTGCACCGCGTTTTCGGTCGCGGCGCGGACCGCGTGCTCGGCGGCGTCGACCTCTTCCACCGCATCCTGCCGCACTATCCGCCCGTGTCCGACGCGCCGCAGACGATGGCGGTGGGGGAGCTGCCGCCGGAGGGCTCGGAGGCCGAGGCGGAGCTCGCGCGCGTCCTCGGGACGCTGGCCGGCGTCCTCGTCGCGAGCCGCTTCGGCGCCGACGAGCTCGTGCGCCGCTTCGACCTCCCGCGCGAGCGCGTCCACCTCGTGTCGCTCGGCTGCGATCACTGGCGGCGCGAGCTCCCCGAGCCGCCGCCGCGTTCGGGCGAGCCGACGCTCCTCGTGCTCGGTGCCGTCCGTCCCGACCGCCACCACGTGACCATCCTCGCCGCCTTCGAGGAGCTGCTCGCGAAGCGCGAGGCCGCGCGCCTCGTGATCGTCGGCGGCGGCACGCGCACGGACCGCGAGCGCTTCTCGAGCAAGCTCCGCTTCTCGCCCGCGCACCAGGCCGTCGAATGGATCGACGAGCCGGACGAGCGCGCCCTCCCGCGTCTCGTGGCCGAGGCCTGGGTGCTCGTGCACCTCTCGCAGGGCGAGCTGACCGCCGTGACGCCCCTAGAGGCGTTCTCGTTCGGGACGGCCGTCGTCACGAACCCCGGCGGACCGTTCGAGGAGGCGCTCGGCGACGAGGCGCGCACCTTCGACACGGGCCGCGGCGGTCGCCCCGACCCGAGCCGCCTCGCCGAGGAGATCCGCGCAGCGCTCGCGACGGCCACCGATCCCGATGCACACGGGCGCCGCGTGCGCGTCGCCGAGCCGTTCTCGTGGACCGCCAGCGCGCGCCGGACCGTCGACGCGTGGAGCCGCGTCCTGGCCTGATCACGCGCCGGCTCCGACGCGCTCCACGAGGTCGCGGATCGTCGCCGGGCCGTGGCCGGCGTAGTGGTTGTTGGCGAAGACGTAGACCTCGGGCACGCGCTCGACGAGGTGGCGGATCAGGCTCGCCCAGCGCTCGAGCCGGCTCGACTGGTCGAGGACGATCCGGTCGAAGGTCTCGGTCTTCGCGTCGACGGCCTTGCGGTCGCCGATCAGGCGGCAGTAGACGAAGTCGGTCGTGACGAGGTCGAGCTTGCGCGCCAGCCCTTCGGGGTGGGGCATGTAGGCGATGTCGACGAGCACGAGCGCCACGCCGCGGTCGCGCAGGAACGCGAGCAGCGTCTCGTCGATCCAGTACTTGTTGCGGACCTCGACCCCGTAGCGGAAGCCCTCGGGCAGCGTGTCGAGGTAAGCCGCGAGCCGCTCGAGGAAGACGTCGCGGTGGGGGACGACTTTGCTGTTGAAGAACGGGAACTGGAGCACGAGCGGCCCGCACTTGTCGCCCAAGAGCGACATCGACTCGAAGAAGAGCTTGGTCTCGTCGCGCACGACGTTCGGGACGAGCAGGCGGTCGGGATCGGGTCGCGCCCCCTCGCCGCCGTGCACGATCGAGCGCGGGAACTTCGCACACATCCGGAACCCGTCCGGCGTCTTGCGGTCCCAGCCGAGCACGAGCTCGCGCTTGGGCACGCCGTAGTACGTATTGTCCGCCTCGACGACGTCGAACTGCGTCGCGTAGTGCGCCAGGAAGTCCCCTGGCTTCGTCCCCGCCGGATAGAAGGGCCCCACCCAGCTCTTCTCCGACCAGGACGAGGTCCCGTGGTGCAGGACGCCGGTCACGGGCGTTCAGGCAGCGGGGTCGCCGAGGAGCTCCGCCACGGCTTCCTGCAATCCCGGTAGCTTCGAGCGAAGTACGTCCCAGACGATGCGATCGTCCACGTGTGCGTAGCCGTGGATGAGGATGTTGCGGAAGGAAATGATCCGTTGGTACTCGGGAATGGCAGAAGCGGTTTCGGAATCGATCCGAGACAGACGGTTCAGTGCTTCGCCGATTACCTCGAACTGGCGCTCCACGGCCGAACGCAGGAGCGCGTTTCCCTCGTAGTCCTCGAAGCCAGTCAGTACGTCGTGAAGATAGGCCTTGGATTCAGGCTGCATGAGAGCAGCGTCCGCGTCTCGTCGATTGTGCGAAGCAGGTACGGATTGGCGATCGTGGAGGGCACGACGAGGTCGATCGGGGCCCCCAGCAACTCCTCGAGAGATTCGAGGAGTCCGAAGTAGGCATCGGCGTGTTCGCCGGGACTCAACGGACCGAACTCGACGAGAAAGTCGAAGTCACTCTCTCCGGGCACGAAGGCCTCGCCAGCCGCAGAACCGAAGAGCTCCAGCCGGGCGACGCCGTAACGGACGCAGAGGTCTCGAAGCCCCTGCTCGTTCTCCCGGATCGAGGGGTGCATCCTGACCAGGAGCTTAGCATCCCATCCGGGGCGTGAACTCGTGTGCGGATCCCCTAACCTCTGGCAGGGTCTGTCGTTCCCCATGGATCCGCTCTCCACCGTCGACCACCGCCCCTACCCGCCGCCCGAGCGCAGCTGGGTGATGGCGCAGCGCTGGCACGACCTCCTCTTCGCGCACTGGCCGGTCGCTCCGGATGCGATCCGCGGGGACCTCCCCGCCGGGCTCGAGCTCGACACGTTCGACGGGCAGGCGTGGGTGGGCGTCGTGCCGTTCCGCATGAGCGGGATCCGGGTGCGCGGCACGCCGGCGCTGCCCTGGCTCTCGGCGTTTCCCGAGCTCAACGTGCGCACCTACGCCGTGCGCGACGGGCGACCGGGCGTGTTCTTCTGGAGCCTCGACGCCGCCAATCCGGTCGCCGTGCGCGTCGCTCGCGCCTGGTTCCACCTGCCGTACTTCGACGCGCGCATGACGTGCCGGGCGGACGGCGAGAGCGTCGAGTACCGGAGCGAGCGCACGCATCGCGGCGCGCCGCCGGCGGAGCTCCGTGCGCGCTACGCGCCGACCGGGCCGGTCGAGCTCGCGGCACCCGGCACGCTCGAGCACTGGCTGACCGAGCGCTACTGCCTCTACGCCGGCGCTCGCGACGGCCGCCTGCTCCGGAGCGAGATCCACCACGCGCCCTGGCCGCTCCAGCGGGCGACGGCGGAGCTCGGCCTGGAGACGATGGCGCGCGCGGCCGGGATCGCGCTCGAGGGGGCGCCGGCGTCGCTCCTCTTCGCCCGCGAGCTCGAGGTGCGCTGCTGGGGACCCCGTCGCGTGGTCTGAAGGCGCCGGTCAAGCCCTCGCGCGGTCGGGTCGATACGGAAAACGGCTCCCCCCACTCCGACCCCCGACCCGCCATGCTCCGCACGTTCGCCCTCGCGCTCCTCGCCCTCACCGTCTCCTGCGCCGGCTCCGCCAACGAGCCCGCCGACGTCGCGAAGACCCTCTTCGAGGCCGTTCGCGACGGCGACGAGGCCGGGATCGGTCGCACGCTCTCCGCGCAGGCCCGGACCTACATGAAGGAGGAAGGCTCGGGCTTCTCCTTCAAGGGCGAGTCGCTCGATGCGTACGAGATCGGCGTCGCCGACATCCAGGGCGACCTGGCGAGCGTCCCGGTCCACGTGACCACCGAAGGCGAGGAGAAGCCGATGTCGCTGAAGATGCGGCGCGACGACGGTCAGTGGGTCGTGACCGGCATGGCCGTCGCCTTCGGCGGTGGCGAGCTCCCGATCGACTTCGAGGGAGGCATGGACGACTTCTTCGGCGGTGCCGTCGAGGGAATCGCCAACGAGATGGCGAACGAGCTCGCCTCCGGCATGCAGGAGGCCTTCACGGGCGCGATGTCCGACTGGGAGAACGGCGGCTCGGAGGAGGACATCGCGGCGGCGCGGCAGCTCTTCGAGGAGCTGCGCACCGTCGACGTCGTCGCGCACGACGCGGCCTGGAAGATCGACGTCTCCGGAGCCGGCCGTCCCGCGCGCCAGGTCCTGGCCGAGCTGACGGGCCCCGACCTGCGCGTGGACGAGGGCGTCCACGCCGCGCACTTCGACCGGACGACCGGGCTCGACTTCCACGGCATCTCACGGCTCGAGGCGATCGAGAGCTTGACGGCCGAGCTCGGGCTCCACCCCGTCTATCCCACGGGTGTCGCGTGGGGGGACGAGATCCCCGCCCTGACGTTCACGCCCGCAGAGACGCCGCGCTCCGTCGCTTTCGCCGGCCCCTTCTCGATCGAGGTCGAGGAGCTCATCGAGAACGCGCCGCACGCCACGGGTGAGCTCACGCTGACCGTTCGCGCCCTGGGACTCGCGCCGGCCGTCGTGGCCGCGAACCGCGAGATGGCCCAGGTCGTCGACGTCGCCGAGCTAGAGTCCGCCGCGGGCGAGCACCGCGCCGATCCCGACATGCAGTACCTCGGGACGCCGGCCCACGAGCACGGAATGCTCGTGGACAGGACGTCGTTCGACCTCGTCGGGCTCCTGTCCGGCGTCGAGACGCTCACGATCGCCGGCAAGGTGAGCATCGCATTGCCGGCCGACGTCGGTCAGGTGCGCATCGCGCCCTTCGTCGAGGGTCAGTGGAGCGCCGGTCCGTGGACCGTGAAGGCGACGACCGCCGGAGAGCAGAACCACTTCGAGCTCGCGCGCGAGGGCGGCGTGCCGGAGAGCGTCCGCTTCGCCTTCGCCCCCGACGACGCCGGCGGCCGCCCGCTCGGGATCCTCTTCTCGACCACGAACGCGTGGGGCGACGACGTGAGCGCCGACCTGCAGACCCCGGCGATGCCGGCCGCACTCGGGATCAAGGTCTTCGACGCGCAGACGGCGAGCTACGCGTTCAATATCGAGGTCCCGCTCGCGCGTTTCTCCGAACAGCCGTCCGAGCTCGCAGCGCTCGCCTTCGACGGCGACGCACCGGTCGGGATCCGGTTTCGGGGCTTCGGCGATCGTTCGAACCCGGAGTTTCCCGAGGTCCAGCTCAGCATCGAGAACCGCTCGAACAAGGCGGCGGAGAGGGTGCAGGCGACCTTCGAGTACACCGATGCCGGCGGGCGGGTGCTCGAGAGCTTCCCGCACACGCTCACCGGCGAGTTCACCCACGAGGGGCACCAGCCCGTCGCGGAGGCTCACGCCACCGAGGAGACGGACGAGGTCGCGTTCTTCATGCCCAAGACCACGCAGGGACTCCGCGTGCAGGTCGAGCAGGTGGAGTTCGTCGACGGGACGCGCTGGGAGCGCGAGTAGGTCCCACGAGCGCGAGTGCAGCACCCCCCTGATGCGGGTGCCGCACTCGCCAGGACCCGTCCTCCGCTCAGATTCCGTCGTCGACGACGTGCAGCACCGACGGTGCGCCTGCGGTGAGCGTTCCGTCCGTTCCCAGGAACACGGTCTGCAGGTAGAAGCTCACGAAGTCGAAGCCCGGACCGAGGTCGGGGAGCACCCCCGACGAGATCTTCTGGCCCGTCGGGCCCATCTGTCCCAGGAAGAAGGTGCTGAACGGGGTCCCGACCGCCGGCGTCCCCACGACGTTAGGCAGCGTGACCACCGGGACCTGCACGGGTGACGAGACGAGCACCATCGCGTCGCCCGGCACGCCGATCAGCGTGCTCGACACGAGCGCGTTCTCGCGCACCGGCGAGGTTGTCCTCATCGACCGCGCAGTGGGGGTTACCACCTCCGTCGCCGTGCCGCCGTTCGTGACCGCCGTCCTCACGCCGGGGTCGCCTGCGACACAGCTGATCGCACAGGAGCTCCCCGCTCCGGCGTTGCCCGCGAAGATCGCACCGGCCTGGACGAGCACCGAGCTCCCGTCCGACTCGAGCCCCGTACCGCCGTCTCCACCCGCACAGCTCTGGCAGAAGATGGCACTCGGAATCCCGTCGAGGCCGTCGCCCCCGCGGATCGTGCTGTCGAAGGACGAGACCGTCGAGTTGAAGGCATACAGCCCCGTCGCACCGTCGTAATTGAAGATCGTGTCGTCCTTGCCCGCGTTTCCGCCCGTCAGGTCGGAGCCGTAGATCGACGCCGTCGAGTTCGCGACGAGGAGCGCCTCTTCGGTCACGCCGGCGAGGGACTCGAAGCCTCCCCGAAGCGTGCATCGGATGAAGAGGACCGAGGCGCAGGACGTGACGTACACCCCGGAGTTGACGTGGGTGAACGGGGTCGGGGGCGTCGCGAAGTTCGTCCGGAGGTCCTCCACCCAGACCGGGCCCACGCAGTTCGACACCTCCAGCGCCGACGCGAAGGGCACTGCGCTCGTCGAGTACGGGACCTTCAGACCGCGCAGGGTCGCGGCTTCGTCGCCGGGCAGGTCCTCGATCACGATCGGGCCGATCACGCGCACCGGATTCCCGTCTGCGACCACGTCGACCCCCTTCCCGCTCATCGTGAACTCCGAGTAGAGCCCGGGCTTGACCAGGATCAGATCCCCGGGGGCCGCCGCGTCGACGGCGGACTGGATGTCGGTGAAGTCGGCGCCGGGGTGTACGGAGTCGACCGTCCAGGCGCTCTGGGCGGTCGCGGTCGCGGGCGCGAGGAAGAGGAGGGCGGACGCGATCGAGAGTCGTGACATGGATAGCCTCCGGGGGGGCGGGGAGTGTTCGTGTTCAGGATTGCTCTTGTGTGGAACAGAAGGCGCGGAGACGCCGACATGGTGCACCCGTTCCCCGAGAACCGCACGAAATGGGGCGCGCACCCCACTCCCGAGGCTCGTCCCTCTCCGACCCCCGGATCAGGCGGCATACTCCCCGAACATGACGGTCATGGTCACGCGCCTCGCGGTCACCTTCGCTCTCCTCCTGCCCGGATGCGGAGGGAGCGCTCCGAACATCCTGCTCGTCACCGTCAACACGTTGCGCGCAGACCGGCTCGGGTGCCATGGCTACCGGCGCGACACGACGCCGAACCTCGACGCGCTGGCGGCGGAGGGCGTGCGATTCGAGCGGGCCTACGCGAATGCGCCCTTCACGGCGCCGAGCCATGCGAGCCTCTTCACGTCGCTCGTGACGCAGAGCCACGGCGTCCTGACCTGGGGCAGTGAGCTCGACCCCGGGCTTCCGAGCTTCTTCGGCGAGTTCGCCGCGCACGGCTACGAGACCGGGGCGTTCCACAACCACCCGGGACTGAAGTCGTGTGCGCTGACGCGCGACGCCTCCGAGGTCCAGGCCCGCTACCACGAGCTGGGACCGAGCACGGTCGTCGCCTTCGCGGTCTGGTCGGAGGAAGTGAGCGAGCCCTTCGCGGCCTGGGTGCACCTCTGGGATGTGCACCGACCGTACGGTTATCGGGACGGGGCCGCCCCGTATCTCGAGCCGGGCTCCCGGCGCGCGCCGGTCGCCTTCGGCGAGGACCGGTTCGGCGCAGGCGATCCGCTCGTCGGGCGAACCGAGGCCTTCTACAACCTGAGCTCGGAGCGGCTCGCAAAGGAGAAGCTCACGGGCGCCGGCAGACGCCTCCTGGACGCGGACGACTTCCGCTGGATCTCGGACCGCTACGACGCCGGCGTCGCCTACGCGGACGAGAACGTCGGCGAGCTGATCCGGAATCTCGAGGTAGCGGGGCTCCTGGACCGAACGCTCGTCGTCGTGACGTCGGACCACGGCGAGACGCTCGACGAGCGCGAGAGCTGCCTCTTCACCCACGATCCCTTCCTCTACGAGGAGACCCTGCGGATCCCCCTGATCGCCCGCTTTCCGGACCGCGCGTTCGCCGGACGCGTCGTCCCCGACCTGGTGCGCGGCATCGACGTGCTGCCGACCCTCCTCGAGTACGCCGCGTTGCCGTTGCCGCCCACCCTCCAGGGCCGGAGCCTGCTCCCGCTCGTGCGCGGCGAGTCCCTCCCGCCGGCTCCGCTCTTCGCCCAGACGCAGACGCGCCACGCGAAGGAGCGCATCGCTCATGCCGACGAGCCCATCCTGGAGTACCGCCAGGCGCTGGTGCTCGGCAACGCGAAGCTCGTGCACGACCTGGAGCTCGATCGCTACGAGCTCTACGACCTCGCGGCCGACCCGGGCGAACTCGAGAACCTGGCGCGCGACCCCGAGAGCGCGGAGCTATTCGCGCGCATGAAGCGCGAGCTCGAATCGCTGCGCGCGAGCCTCCCGCCGGCGAAGGACTCCGCGCGCGATCTCACCGCCGAGGAGCGCGCGGTGCTCGGCGCTACCGGCTACCTGGGCGACGATCGCGGCGATTAGCACCGAACGGTTACCGACCAGATGGGCCGATTCGAGTGTGCATCTATTCGGCCTTTTTCTTCGAAGCCGGTGCCGATCACCGGCGACGGAACGCCCGGGTAACCTGGACCGATGGACATGCCTCGGGACGATCCGCCGCCGACGGTCGAGGAGCTCCTCGTGCACGAGGAGTTCCTGCGCGGCCTCGCCCAGCACCTGGCCTCCGACGTCTTCTCGGCCGAAGAGCTCGTCCAGGAGACGTGGACCTACGCGCTCGAGCACCCGCCGCATCACCGGCGAAACCTGCGGGGTTGGTTGCGCGTCGTGACCCGGCACCTGCTCCCGCGCACGCGCGCCCTCGCGAGTCCTCGCCACGACGTCGATCGCGTCCGGGACGGCGAGGAGCGGTCGACCGACCAGGTCGCCTCGCGCCGGGAATTCCTCGAGGGCCTCGTGCTCGAGGTGCAGAGGCTCCCCGAGCCCTACCGCGGAGTGTTGCTCATGCGGCACTTCGACGGGCTGACGCCGAGTGAGATCGCAAGCGCTCTCGAGCGGCCACTGAACACCGTCAACGCGCAGTTGCGACGCGGACTCGCCGTTCTCCGCGAGCGCATGGACATGCGCAGCCGGCTCGAGCGACCGCTCTGGTGCGCGACACTCCTCGCCGCTCTCCCGCAGGGTCCCGGGAGTCCCCGCTCTTCCGTCCCCGATCCGCACCGTGAGCGGTTCGTGCGGACCTCGACCCTGGTTCGTGGCACGCTGGCAGCATCGCTGGTCATCGCGATCCTCGCCGTATTCGCAGTGGGGGCGGGAAGGTCGAGATCGGACGTCCCCGCGTCCGCGCACACGGTAGAGATCCCCGGGCCCGCGACCGCGAACCACGTCGAGATAGCCCCTCCGGCCATCGCGTTTGCACCGGAACTGCGCGCGACCGTCGCTCCCGAGTCCGTGACGGCGCCCGAACCGGAGACGCCTTCGAAGACGCAAGCGATCCACGGGCGCGTCCAGGACTTGCAGGGCCGCGAGCTCGAAGGGCTCGAGGTCGTCTTCGAACCGGGCCAACCCCGGTCGGGGTGGGACGGCGAAAACCTGTTCGACGCGGACGTCGTCGATGGCGAGCGCGACGAATGGACGACAATTTCCGGCGCGTCCGGCCGCTTCGCGCTCGAGGTCGATCCGGCTCTCCAGGGACGGCTGTTCGCGCGCGGGCGCGGATACGTCTCCGTCGTGACCGAGCTCGAGTCCCTCAATGACCGCGCCGACCACGAGCGCACGCTGATCGTGGCTCCGGAGAGAGCGCTCTCGGGTCGAGTCGTCGGGTCCGACGGCGTCGCCCTGGCCGGCGCTCGGATCGTCTTGCGAGCCGACTTCCTGCCCACGGAGCGCGTTCGAAACCCGCTGATGCAGACGCCCTTCGCGCACTCGGACGCGAACGGCAATTTCTCGATCGACGAGGCCTACGAGGCCGAAAGAGCCGTGCTGATGGTGCGCTACGGGGACATCGGGACCACGGTCCGGCTCGAAGAGAACGAATCGACCGTGCTGGTTCGGATGGATCGACCGGCGAGCGAAGACCACATCCGCGTTCGGATCGTGGATCGCCACGGCGCAACCGCGTATCAAGCCCTGCTCGCTGTCGACGGAAGCTGCCTGGTGGCCAGTGTGCCCGGCGCGTACGCGATACCCATCGGCGACCTGGACGGGGACGTCGTCGCCGCCTCTCCCGGTTCCTTGCCGACGACCTGGATACCGCCCGCGTCCGTGGAGCCCGGCGGTGTTCACGAGATCGTTCTCGGTGAGGACACGCTCGCGATCTCGGGCCGGGTCGTGGACTCCGACGGTGCACCTGTCACCGGATGCCGTGTCTGGGTGACCGACCCCACGGCCTTCGCCATCGAACCGAGGCCGATGTTCGTCGAGGCGATCCTGTCCGACGAGGGCGAGTACTTCTCACCCTCGGCGGAGACCGACGAAGACGGGCGGTTCCTGATCGGAGGTCTGCTCGATCGGGACTACACCTTGAAGGCCGTCCTCAAGCGCAGCCTCACGCTCGCCTCCTCGGGCCCGGTGCGGGCCGGTGCGGGAGGCTCGGTGGAAGTCGTCCTGCACCTGCCCACGTCGGCCACACGGACGAGGCTCGAAGGCCGTGTCGTCTCCGCCACGGGTCTCCCTGTCGTCGGAGCCCGCGTGGTCGCCACCAAGAACCTCGTGCGTTCCGGGTTTCCGTGGAGAGAGGGGCCGTTCGAGCTCGGCGTCGACTCGAGAGCGGCGATCACGGACCCCGAGGGTCGGTTCGTGCTGCCCGCGCTAGACCTCGATGGTGCATCCATACGTGTGACGGGAGCGCACGTCTTCGTGTCCTGGATCGACGCCGACGACCTCCTCCCGCCGGCCGAGACCGATGTCCTTGTGTCGCTCCGCGCCGCGATCCACGTCGAGGCTCCCGACGACTGTCCCGCGGACGCCTTCGGGGTGTTCGATGCCTCGGGGGACCTGCTCACGATGATCCCGCGCCAGGTAGGCATGGTTCACCGCGCGGCCGGAATCGTCACTCGCGCATTTCTCGAGGGCGAGGGCACACGGACGTGGGACGTGCCGGAGACCGCCGTCGAGATGGCGCTCTTCGCCGATGGGGAGATCGTCCACAGGTTCGGCATCGCGCCCGTTCCGGGATCCGTTACCGGGATCCGTGTGCCGGGGTTCTGGTGAGGTGCTCGATCAGCGCCGCTCTCACGCCGCGGTCACTGTTCAGGAAACCGCGGCGCCGAGCTCGCCCGACCGCCGCGTCGCGACTCGCGCTTCCAGCACCTCGCGCATCGTCGGAATGTCGCACTGGTAGACGTTGACGAGCTTGCCGGAGTAGAGCGTCTCGGAGCGCAGGATAGTCGCTCCGAGCCCGGCGAAGAACCGGTTCGAGGCCTCGTTCTCGACGTCGATCGTGCCGACCTTCAACCTGTTCGTTCCGCGCTCCGCGTAGCGGTCCACGAGGTCGCGGAACAGCGCCGTACCCAGTCCCGAGCGCTGCGCCTCCGGTCGGATCGCGAAGGACAGGATCTCGGCTCCGGGGTCGTCGGCCGGCGCCTCGGGGAAGTAGGTCAGGCCTCGAAACACCGTGGCGGCGCGGCGCGGAGAGAGGAGCTGGGGCGCGAGCGCGAGCCCCGCGCGGAGCCCGTGCCGTAACAGGAACTGCCGGAAGAGCAGCTTCGCATCGAAGGCTCCGATCAGGAACCCCATGACCTCCTCGTCGCGAACACCCACGGAGAGGAGGCCGTGCTCGGAAGCGGCGATGTGGCGATGGAGGATGTTGGCGAAGGAGGGTCCCAGGTCGTAGATCCGGCTCCACGAGAGAACCTCGATCGCGATCTCGGTGATCGCCGGTGCGTCCTCGGCGCGCGCCGGCCGAATCGCGAATGGTGTTCTGGGGCTCATTCTCGCCAAGCGTAACCCCCGATCGGCCCTGGCGGGGGATTACGCAGCTGTAAGGCAGGTCGGACGGGGCTCTCTCGCGGGCCCCGACCGCGCGAGGGTTCGACTCCTACTCCCCGATCACCTTCACCAGCACGCGCTTGCGGCGCCGTCCGTCGAACTCGCCGTAGAAGATCCGCTCCCAGGTGCCGAAGTCGAGCTTGCCTTCGGTGATCGCGACGACGACCTCGCGGCCCATGATCTGGCGCTTGCAGTGGGCGTCGCCGTTGTCCTCGCCCGTGAGATTGTGCTTGTAGGCCGACGTCGGCGCGTGCGGTGCGAGCTCCTCGAGCCAGCGCTCGTAGTCGGCGTGCAGGCCCGGCTCGTCGTCGTTGATGAAGACGCTGGCCGTGATGTGCATCGCGTTCACGAGCACGAGACCCTCGCGCACGCCGCTCTCGCGCACGGCCTGCTCGACCTCGCGCGTGATGTTCACGAAGCCGCGGCGTGAGGGAACCTCGAACCAGAGCTCCTGGCGGTGGGACTTCACGCGCTCAGACCGTCGCACTTGTGCGCTCGGCCACGAACCGAGCGAGCTTCACGGTGTCGGCCGAGAAGCTGCGGATGCCCTCGGCGAGCTTCTCCGTCGCCATGGCGTCCTCGTTGAGCTCCCAGCGGAAGCTGTCCTCGTCCTGGCTCCACTTCGCCTCACCGAGCTCGGAGGAGGCTGTGGGATCGAGCGCGCGATCGATGGGGGCTTCACTTCCCCGAAGCTCCTCGAGGAGTTGCGGCGAGATCGTGAGCAGGTCGCAGCCGGCGAGCGCCGTGACCTGCGCGGCCTTGCGGAACGAGGCGCCCATCACCTCGGTCGCGTAGCCGTGCTTGCGGTAGTAGTGGTAGATGCGAGTGACGGAAGCCACGCCCGGGTCGTCCGCGACCGGGATGTCATCGACTCCTCGCTTCGCCTTGAACCAGTCGTAGATGCGCCCGACGAACGGACTGATGAGCGTCACGCCCGCGTCCGCGCAGGCTACGGCCTGACCGAAGCCGAAGAGCAGCGTCAGGTTGCAGTGGATGCCCCGCTGCTCGAGACGCTCGGCCGCGCGGATGCCCTCCCAGGTCGCCGCGATCTTGATCAGGATCCGTTCGGCGGGGATGCCGGCCCGGTCGTACAGCTCGATCAGCCGTTCGGCCTTGCGAACGGTTCCCTCCGTGTCGAATGAGAGCCGTGCGCTGACCTCGGTCGATACGCGTCCGGGGATGATGCGCAGGATCTCGACGCCGAAGTTGACGAACAGCTTGTCGATGGTCGCGTCGATGCGCGCCGACTCGTCCGCGGAGGCCTCGCGCCCGAACTCGACAGCGTCGTCGACGAGCGCCTGGTAGCCGTCCATCACAGCCGCCTTCGCGAGTAGAGAAGGGTTGGTCGTCGCATCGCGCGGCGTGTAGCGGGCGATCGAGTCGATGTCCCCCGTGTCGGCGACGACGATGGTGTGCTGCTTGAGCTGGTCGAGCTGGTTCATGGGTGATCTCCGTTACTCGGGCGCTCGCGGATTCTAGCGCGACGGTCCGAACGCGCGCCCGAGTCTACTCCGGTGCGTCCGACAGCAGCCGAGCCACGTTTCGGATGCGCCCGACCGACGCCTCGCGGCCGCCCTCGCGGTTGCGGGCGAGCCAGATCCCGCGGTGGCGCTCGGCGAGCGCGTCGAGCTCGCGTGCGAGGGCGCCCCGTTCCTCCGCCGGGAGAGCCCCGCACGCCGCACCGCCCGCTCGCAGGCGGGCGATGCCGAGCCGGCAACCGGCGCGCGCGAGGTCCGCGGCCCACGCGAGCTCCGGGGCGACGCGCGCATCCGCGCCGCGCGCATCCGGGAGCGAGGCCAGGGCGTCGTCGATGGCGGCGAGTACGCTCTCGAGCCCTTCGACCGTCAGGCCCTCGATGCGGGGGTGGGGGAGCTCGGCGTGGGCGAAGTGGAGCAGGAAGAACGGCGCGCTGCCGTTGACCGTCACGGCTCGCGCGCGCTCGTGCGCATCGCCCAGCGCGAGCACGGCGCGCCCCGTCACGCCGGCCGCGTCCTCGAACGCGTACCGGTCCAGCAGTCCCGCGAGCTCCGCCGGGCTCGGTACGTCGTCGGGGTTCCACGCGACCGCCGCGCCGAAGAGGAGCCCCGGGTACGAGATCGGAAGCGGCTGCCAGTGGCCGTTGTCGCCCCAGTCCGCGACGAGGTAGCCCTCGCATCCGAAGCGCCGGCCAATGCGGCCCGCGCGCAGCAAATTCGCGAGCGCGTTCGACGTCCGCCCGCAGATGCTGTTCCAGGCGCTCGTCCCCGGACACACGTAGCGCCGGTCGAGCGCGCCCGCCAGCAGCTCGAGATGCTGCTCGAACGGATGGTCGGCCTCGTAACCCCACTCGCAGGCGATGACGTCCTTCGGCAGCTCGTCCACCAGCTCGGGGTAGTTCAGGATCCAGTCGGCCCAGAACTGCATCGTCTTGCCGCGCGCCGCGGCCATGTCGCGCACGCGGCACAGGTGATCGAGGAACATGCGACCCGTCCCGCGCTCTTCGCACGCCGCCTTCGAGCGGCCCACGCCGAGGTCGATCGGCTCGTCGAGCCCGACGTGGAAGAGCCCGCTCGAGAAGCACGGCAGGAGCTGGTCGTAGAGGTCCTCGAGCAGCGCGTAGGTGCGCTCGTCCGTCGGGCACAGGCTGAACGGCTCCGGCTCGTGGCTGAACGGGTGCAGGATCCCCTCGGGGACCTCGGCCAGATCTCGGTAGCGGTCGTGCACGAGCCAGCGGTGGAAATGCGCGAGGCTGTTCTGGTTCGGGACGAGCTCGACGAAGCGCTCCGCGCAGTACGCGTCGAGCTCGCGGACCTCCTCGGCCGTGAACGGGCTCCACCCGCGCCAGACCTCCTCGTGTCCCGCGTAGGCGAAGACGTGCTCCATGTAGAGCTGGAGCTGATTCACCTTCCAGGAAGCGAGCCGGTCGACGAGCGCGAAGAGCGTCTCCATCGTCGGCACCTTGTCGCGGTTGACGTCGAGCGAGACGGCGCGCTGGAGGAACGCGGGTGCGTCCTCGATCTCGACGGCGTCGAGCGCGACCGCGCCGTCGGGATTCTCGCCGAGGAGTTGCCCGAGCGTCTGCAGCCCGTAGAAGACCCCCGCGTCGTCGGCTCCCCGGATCGAAACGCGTTCCGGCTCGACCGAGAGCACATACGACTGCGGCCTGCCGCGGTCGCAGATCTCGAGCTCGAGCGGTGCTCCGGACCCCGAACCCCGGACGCCGGGTAGCCGGACCGCAGCCCGTTCGAGGCGGAGGGGGAGATCCTTGCCGTGCAGGATGAGCCCTTCTGCGTAGGCGTGGCGTAGTCCGGAGGCCCGCGCTCTTCGTGCCCGGGGGACGAGCCAGGATGACGATGAGGTCACGTCGGGCGAGGATACCGTTCGTCCGGCATTCGGTAGGGACCGAGTCGCCCCTCGGATTCCGTCCACCAGATCCCGGCGGTGCCCCACCCCCGGCCCCCCGCCCGGGTACCCATAAAAGCGACAACCACCCCACCCGCAACCACACAAGAACTAAACCCAACGAACCCCGCGGTAAC
>JAJDET010000242.1 GCA_029259655.1 Planctomycetota bacterium | reverse complement strand
TCGACGGGGAGGTTTGGCACCTCGATGTCGGCTCGTCGCATCCTGGGGCTGAAGGTGGTCCCAAGGGTTTGGCTGTTCGCCAATTAAAGCGGCACGTGAGCTGGGTTTAGACCGTCGTGAGACAGGTCGGTCCCTATCTGGTGTGGGTGTAGGATGACTGAGGAGGTTTGCCCCTAGTACGAGAGGATTGGGGTGGACGAACCTCTGGTGCTCCAGTTATCACGCTAGTGGTATAGCTGGGTAGCTAAGTTCGGAACGGATAAGCGCTGAATGCATCTAAGCGCGAAGCCTTCTCCAAGACGAGTCATCCCCATCAGTCCCCTGGAAGACTACCAGGTTGATAGGCCGGCGGTGTAAGTGCAGTGATGCATTGAGCTTACCGGTACTAATCGGACGATAGGCTTAACCACTCTTTTCCATCCGCCGTGTGGCATCCCCCTGTGGGCTGCGGCGCGGCTGGCGGACAAGGGTGACTCCTTCGAGTTCGCTCGAGCCCTCTGATCTCCCAATTCACCTTCTTCCAATTCGGTCCTAGCCGATCCTTTTACGGGGTCGGCGACCGAAGGCATTCCCGGTGACCAAAGGCTCCTGGCCATACCCGTTCTCATTCCGAACACGGTCGTCAAGCAGGAGCTGCCGATGATATTGCGCAAGCGAGAAAGTAGGTATCGCCGGGTTTTCTCAAGCCCTCGCCGGTTCACACCGGCGGGGGCTTTTTTCGTGCCACAGCTAGCGCCGTTGCAACAGCTACTGCCTGCTCCGCTCTCAGAGAACCGGTAGGTGGATAGTTCCGAGCGCCTGGGTGGCTCGGAGCTCCGCGGTTCTCAGAAGCGACGCACCACCCCGATAACGACGCCGCGAACTTCCACTTCCTGGGTGAGAATGGGCTGCATGCTCGAGTTGGCGGGCTGCAGGCGAACGTGGCCGTTCTCCAGGTAGTAGCGCTTCAAGGTGGCCTCTTCGCCGTGGAGCACGGCGACGACCGTCTCTCCGTTTCGTGCCTGGGAGCGGCGCTCGACCAGGACCAGGTCGCCGTCGCAGATGGCGTCTTCGATCATCGAATTGCCCTGGACGCGCAGGACGAAGACGTCCCCGTGGGGTGGGATGAGGTCCGCGAAGTCGAGGGCCTCGTCGGTCTCGATTGCCTGGATCGGCGCCCCTGCTGCGATGGTGCCCCGGATGGGCAGGCGCAGGCCGGGGGACTCGAAGTCGACGAGCTGAAGGCCGCGGCTCACACCCTTGGCGGCGCGGACCAGGACCCCTTTCTTCTCGAGCTCGGACACGTGCCCGAAGATCGTAACCTTGTTGAGCCCGAAGTTCCTGGCGATCTCCTCGAGGGTAGGGCTGATCCCATTGGCCTCCTTGTATCCCACGAAGAACTCGAGGATGTCGCGCTGGCGACGGGTCAAGGGAGGCAGGTGCTCGGAGATCTTCATGGTCTAGACGAAGAAGGTTGCGGAGATGATCAGAGCGAAGAAGACATAGGAAGTCGCTTCGCTGCGAGCGTGATGCATGAGGATGCGTGCCATTCGGAGCCCTCGAGTTCGGGGGAGAAAAGGTCTCCGGCGGGCCAGGGGGGGTGAAGGGCCCGCCGGAAACCCTAACTGGAGCCTAATCCTAGGAGGAGGGCAGAAGCCGAACAAGGGCCGAACAGGGAAAACCGCGCCGGGGCCTCGCTCGATGTCCAGGAGACGGGTGAGCAGCGGTCCTGTGAGGGCGCAGGCTTCGCCTAAGCGGTGGGCGAGCAGGGGAGGAAAGCTCCCCCCGAACGCATCGAGGTCCCTCGATGTGTCTCTCACGGCCCCCGCAGGGGGGGGCGCAGTGCTCTCCTGTCCGTGGGCCATGCTCGATGGGGGCGACGCGCGTGAGCGCCTTTTACGCCCGCTCTCCGAGTGCCGTGACGCGTGGGGGCTAGAATGGGTCGAGAGCCCCCGGGGCTCGGTCACCCTTGAACGCGTCCACCCCCCTGGACCTAGACCGGCGCCTCGCCCCCGTCGACTTCCACCGGATCCCGCGCTACCACTTCGACGTCCTCGTGATCGGGGGAGGGGCGGCCGGGACGGTTGCCGCCCTGGCTGCAGCGCGGGAGGGTAGGCGCGTGGCCGTACTCTGCAAGCGCACTCTCCCGGAGAGCAACACCCGCTACGCCCAGGGCGGCATGGCTGCGGTCCTCGACCCGGCGGATTCGTTCGAGTCGCACATCGACGACACGCTGCGCGTGGGCCGCGGGCTGTCCGAGCGTCCGGTCGTGGAGACCGTCGTGCGTGGTGGTCCGGGAGCCGTTCGACTCCTGCTCGAGTACGGCGCCGAGCTCGATCGCCGTTCTGACGGCAGCCTCGACCTGATGAGGGAGGGAGGACATGGGCGTCCTCGCATCGTCCACGCGATGGGGGACACGACCGGTGCCGAGATCCAGCTCACGCTGACGCGCGCGATCGAGGCGAGCGAGCTCATCGCCACCTTCCCGGACACGTTCGTCGTCGAGCTCCTGGTCGAGGACGGCCGCGCACACGGTTGTCTGGCCCGGGACGCTCGGGGGGAGCTCGTCATCTTCCATGCGAGCCAGGTCGTGCTCGCGACCGGCGGTGCGGGCCAGATCTTTCGCGAGACCACGAACCCGGTACTCGCGACGGGCGACGGTGTCGCCATCGCGTTCAGGGCCGGCTGCGTTCTCCGCGATCTCGAGTTCTTCCAGTTTCACCCTACTTGCCTCTACATCGCGGGTGCTGCGCGCGTCTTGATCAGCGAGATCGTGCGAGGTGCGGGCGGGGTCCTGCGGGACCGGAACGGCTCGCGCTTCATGCCCGACTTCCATCCGGATGCCGAGCTCGCCCCCCGCGACGTCGTCAGTCGCGCCGTGTTCCGACGAATGGTGGAGACCGAGGACACGAACGTCTATCTGGACCTATCACACGTGAAGGGCGATCCCCACGCGCTGTTCCCCGGAATCAGCCGGATCTGCAGGCTCTTCGGGATGGACATCGCTCGCGATCCCGTCCCGGTCCGTCCCGGTGCGCACTACATGATCGGCGGCGTGCGCGTCGACATGGACGGGCGGACCAACGTGCCCGGTGTGTGGGCCGTAGGAGAGTGCGCGAACAGCGGAGTCCACGGAGCGAACCGGATGGGATCGAACTCTCTCCTGGAGGCCATCGTTCTCGGTTCGCGCGCGGGAGCTCTCGCTGCCTCGGAGGCGATGCCCCTCTCGCCCACCTTCCAGTCCGGGGATGCACGGGCCCTCGACCACCATGACGAGACCGTCGAGGTCAACATCGAGGACGTGACGTATTCACTGAAGTTCTTGATGTGGCGCCAGATGGGGATCGAGCGGGAGGCCGCTCAGCTCGACGACGCCTTGGCCAAGATCGACCTGTGGTCGCGCGCCGTCCTCGATCTCGCTCCCCGAGAGCCGCGGACCTGGCAGCTCTCGAACATGCTGCTCGTCTCGCGCCTCGCCACGCTCTCCGCCGCGGCGCGGCAAGAGTCCCGCGGAGTTCACCACCGAACTGACTTCCCGGAGACGGACGATGACTGGCGAGCTCACTCCGAGCTGCGTCCGGTGATCGAGGGCGAGCGCATTGCTTCGGTCGACCTCGGGCGGGTTCCGATCGTCGGCGCCCCGCAGTCGCCTGCCGGCGAGACGGTCGGCGCGCCGTGACGAAGAAGAGCCACCGTACCCAGCCGACCGGGCCGCCCCGGGAGCGAGTCCTCCTGTGCGGAGTCGAGTTTCCCGACCGTCCGCGCCAATCGGGCGGCCCGCTCGTGGAGGCGGAGGGGCTCGTCGGTGCCTGCGACGGCGAGGTGGTGGGCGAGGTTCCGGTCCAGCGCCGTGATCGGCCCAGCCCCGCAACACTCATGGGCAAAGGCAAGGTCGCCGAGATCGCGGACGAGGTGAACCGACTGTCGCCGGACGCGGTCGTCGTGGACAACGACCTCACACCCGCCCAGGTGCGGAACCTGGAGAAGGCCTGGAAGGTCCGGGTGGTCGATCGCTCCGAGCTGATCCTCGACATCTTTGCGAATCGGGCGCAGACGCATCAGGCGCGGCTGCAGGTCGAGCTAGCGCAGGTGGAGTACCTCCTGCCTCGCCTGCGCCGGATGTGGACGCACCTCGAACGCACCGAAGGCAGGATCGGGACGCGTGGGCCCGGAGAGACCCAGCTCGAGACCGACCGCCGACTCCTGCGCAAGCGTGTACGTGACCTCCAGAGGCAGCTCGTGGAGATCGAGGATCGCAAGCGTCGGCAGGTCCACTCCCGGGCCGAGGAGTTCACGATCGGCCTCGTCGGATACACGAACGCGGGCAAGTCGACACTGCTGAACCAGCTGACCGGAGCTGACGTGGTCGCGACCGACATGCTCTTCGCGACGCTCGATACGCGCACTCGCAAGTGGAAGCTCGCTGACGGACGGAACGTCCTGCTCTCCGACACCGTGGGTTTCCTCCAGCGTCTTCCCCACCACCTCGTCGCTTCCTTCCACGCGACGCTCGAGGAGGCGCTCAACGTCGACCTCCTCCTGCATGTGGTCGATGCCGCCCACGCCGATGCCGACGTACAGATGCGTGCTGTCGAGTCCGTGTTGCAGGAGCTCTCGCACCATCGCGAGGCGGATATCATCGTGTTCAACAAGGTCGACGCGGTCGAGGACCCCCTCCGTCTGCACCTCCTCCGCGGCAGCCGGGAACAGGCGGCCGTTCACGTGTCCGCGCGGACGGGAGAAGGTGTGGATCGGCTCGAGGCTCTGGTCGCGGAGCGTCTCGACGCGCGCTCGGCGACCGTCGACGTCACGCTCCCCATGAACCGCGGTGACTTCCTCGCGCGCCTGCGCCGGCACGGGATCGTTCTCTCGCAGGATGTCCTCGGCGACCAGGCGATCCGGGTTCGTGTTCGGATCCTCGAGCGGACGATGGGCAACCTGCGCCGGCGTTCCGGGCCGGACATTCAGTTCGAGCTGGTCGACGCCGCGGTGGAACCGTTCCTCTCCGGCGAGGAGCTGGACGAGCCCTGGCGGGAGGAACCGCGTCCGACGGGCTAGCCCGGGTCAGGGCGTCGCCTCGACCAGTCGGTCCTCCGGCGGAAGGTAGAGAAGCTGTCCGACCTCGAGCCGGTCCGGGTCGACGAGTCCGTTGTACTCGGCGAGCCGCCGCTCGAGGTCCGGCGAGACACGGCCGTAGTGCAGCCGGACGATTCGGGACAGGACATCCCCCGACTTCACGCGCAGCTCCCAGTCCTGGGCGGCGGGGTCCGCCTCACGAGGATCGAGGGGGGCGGGGGCTTCGGCTGGCTCCGGGTACCGCGTCTCCTGAGGCGGGGGCTCGAGGAAGACCGGCTGGGCACCCGATGCGGCCCCGATCCGCAGCTCGCCCCAGCCCTCCGGCAACTCCCCGACCCGGTCGCCTGCCCGAGCCGTCTTCAAGCCGCCGGGTGTCTCGCGGAGCAGGTTCATCCGCGAGCGGTGCCAGGTGCTGGAGAGCAGGAACAGGGCCACGAGGCACGCGATTCCGAGGAGGATCCGCACGGCTCGATTCTACGAGCGCTCGCTCGCCTTGGGGAGGACCCGTCCCCGTCGGCCGCTCCCCCCCTACACCGGCTGCGACGCGGTCCGCGGTGCCTGCACGATGGCTTCGACCTTGCGGCTCTCGCCGCCCCGACCCTTGCGCTTCTCGAACCACAGGAACACCGGGCTCGCCACGAAGATCGAGGAGTACGTTCCGACCAGGACGCCGATCACCATCGCGAAGGCGAAGCCCTCCAGCACGTTCCCCGTCCCGAGGTTGAAGGCGAACAGGATCGCCACGGCCAGGAGGGTCGTGAGGGACGTCAGGATCGTGCGCGACAGCGTCTGGTTGATCGAGAGGTCGAGCACTTCCTCCAGCGGCCTGTCGACCCGCGGCAGGTTCTCGCGGACCCGGTCGAAGAGCACGATCGTGTCGTTCAGCGAGTAGCCGATGATCGTCAGGAAGGCGGCGATCAACGGCAGGTTGATCTCGACCTCGACGAGGCCTGTAAGCATCGCGACGGAGATGACTCCGAGGGTGATCAAGACGTCGTGCAGCAACGCTGCGACGGCCGCGAACCCGTAGCTGTACTCCGCAAAACGCACGCGGATGTACATGACGATCGCGAACAAGCTGATCGCAAGCGCCAGGATCGCCTTGTCCTGGAGCTCACCCACCACCTGCGGCCCCACCACGTTCTTCTCGGGGATGGGGTTGGCGAGCTGGTACGGCACGCCCGTCGGGTCACTCTTGCCCTGGAAGGCATCCTGGATCTGTCCCTGGATGCCCAGCATGTCGTCCGACTTGGTCGACTCCACGTTCGCGGAGAAGATGGACTTCCGGTCCGAGCTCGTGATCTCGACGTTGCGGAACTCGGCGGCTTCCAGCGCTGCGGCGACGGCCTCCGCGGGATGTTCGTCCACGAAGTAGATCTTCACGACGGCCGCGGTCGCGCCCTGGGACAGGCCGCCCAGCGAGACCTCGACGGGCCCCTTCTGGAGTACGTCGATGACAGCGGAGCTCACGGCGCTGGCAAAGACGTCGACGGCGTCCTCGCCGCTCGCCTGGACCCTCTCGGGGTCCACCTTGAACGTCGTGCGGAAGGCCGTGTATCGGTAGGCACCGGGTTCGCCGACCCTCGTCGACAGGACCGGCTTCACTTCGGATGACGCGCCGATCTCGCCCTGGATCGACCCGATCCGCGTGCGCATGTCCTCGACGTCTTGTGCCGCCTCGGTGCGGAACATCACGGTCCCGCCGCCCAGGAAGTCGATGCCGAGCTTCTGCGTGTTCGGGAGCCACACGAAGAGGCCGACACCTCCGATGATCAGGGCCAGCGACACGGGCAGGACGAGCTTCGCCTTGGAGAGGAACTTCCAGTTGGCCTTGACGAGCCAGGTGCCCATGGAGAAGGGCTTGGCATCCTTCTCCAGGGCGAAGTGGACCAGGAGTCGCGTGATCACGAGCGCCGAGAACATCGAGGCGAGGATGCCGATGGAGAGCGTGACCGCGAACCCTCGCACGGGGCCCGTGCCCACGCGGTAGAGGATGATGGCGGTGATCAGCGTCGTGAGGTTTGCGTCGACGATCGTCGACATCGCGTGCTCGAAGCCGTTCTTCGCCGCCTGCTTGACGTTTCGACCCTTGTCCATCTCTTCCCGGATGCGGTCGAAGATCAGGATGTTCGCGTCGACGGCCATGCCGACCGTCAGGATGATGCCGGCGATCCCCGGCAGCGTGAGGGTCGCCTGGAGGAAGGCCAGCCCGCCCATCAACATCAGCATCGTGGCGGCGAGCGACAGCGCTGCGTAGCCCCCGAGCCGGCGGTAGTAGAAGCCGACGAAGACGATGACCGCCGCGAGTCCCAGCAGGGCGGATGTGAAGCCCAGGTTCACGTAGTCGGCGCCGAGCGCCGGTCCGACCACTTCCTCGGCTTCGAGGATGGGCTTGATCTTGAGCGACCCCGTGCGCAGCACGGTGACGAGCTCGCGCACCTCGGGCATCGTGAACTGACCGCGGACGATGCCCCGACCGGGCAGCCGTTCCTCGAGGTTGGGCGCGGATCGGATCTCCCCGTTGAGGACGATCCCCATGCGCCGCCCGACGTAATCGCCCGTGAAGTCGGCGAACTCCGTGACGCGCGCCGGCTGCATCTCGAAGCCGACGGCGTTGTAGCCGAAGCTGTCCTGCGTGTAGAAGACCTTGCCGAGGTCGGCGCCCCTGAAGGTCCACTCCTCCGTCGGGACGAGGCAGGCCTGGGCCCGATCCGTCTCGGGCAATGCGCGCTGGGCCTCCTCCACGGACATGGGGAACCAGCGGATCGATGCGTGCGGCCCTCCCTCCTCCTCGGTGAGGCGGTTGAAGCTCGCGAGCGCTGCACCGGGGTTCGCGTCGGCCCAGTCGGCCAGGCGCTGCTGTTGCGCGGGCAGGTCCGTCCCCGTACCCGTGAAGTCGGCCGCGTTGGCGAGGATCAGGAACTGGAGCTCGCCCAGGTTCTCGATCGCGTTGCGGATCGCATCGTCGCTGACCAGGAGGACCGAATCACCCGCGGCGTGGGGGGAGCGTGCAGTCTCGAGGTGACCGCGCGAGAGGTTCACGAGGGTCGTGCCGCGGCGCGCGTCGTACCGGATCTGCTCGGTGCCGACCTTGACGATCCCCCCGTTCTCGGGGAAGCCCGCGGCCGTCTCCGGGGCCAGCTCGAGCGAGAAAGCCGCCGCGTCGATCTCCGTCTGGATCGTGGACGTCGCCGTGCCCGAAAGGCGCGGGCGCCCCGGCAGCTCGATCACGATTCGGTCCGTGCCCTCGGTCCGGATGAGGGGCTCGAGGACGCCATCGGGATCGACCCGGTTGTAGATGATGTCGATCGTCTGCTGGAGGACGTCGGACGGGTTCTCCTCCGGCGCGATGGTCCCCTCGCGCTTCGCCTGCTCGAAGTCGAAGCGGTAGGCGAGACGAGTGCCCCCCTGGAGGTCGAGCCCCATCCGGAAGGGCGGCTCCTTGACCAGGATGAGCAGCGCCGAGACGCCGAGGAGCAGGAAGACGATCGCGAGCTTGCGCCCTAAATTCGGGACCATGGTTTGGGGAGGAGGTCGATCGGAGGGAACGTGGGAAGGAAGGGGCGCCGGTGGGTGCCGTGACCTCGAGTGCTAGACCTCGACCGCCTCGGGCATCTCGTCCTCGGTGGCCTCGACGCCGGAAGCCTGCGTGGCCTCGGCCGCGGACGAGTGCGCCTCCCGGCGCTGCTTCTCCGCGTTGCGCTGGCGCCGAGCCTTCTCGCCGACCAGCTCCTTCACGCGCGTCTGCTTGCCGATCCGGTCTCGGAGGTAATAGAGCTTCGAGCGTCGGACCTGGCCGCGGCGCGTGACCACGATGTCCTTCACGCGCGGGCTGTGGATGGGGAACGTCCGTTCCACGCCTTCGCCCTGGACGAGCCGCCGGACCGTCGCCGTACGACGGACTCCACGGCCCTTGATGGAGATCACCGCTCCGACGAAGAGCTGGACGCGCTCCTTCTCCCCTTCGCGGATGAGGTACGAGACCTCGACCGTGTCGCCCACGTGAACGGCGGGCAGGAAGTCCTTGCCCATCTCGGATTCCAGCTCATCGATCACGTGCATGTCTTGCCGGGATGGTGGTCCCGCCTCCGTCGGCCGTCAGGTCCGGTCGTCGTTCCGAGGTCCGTTTTCTAGCCTCCTCCGCGCGCCACGCCGCTATGCGAGCGTGGTCGCCGGAGAGCAGGATCGAGGGAACCTCATGACCGCGAAAGACCTGGGGTCGTGTGTACTGTGGGTATTCGAGTCCGCCGTTTGCAAACGAGTCGCTCTCGGCCGAGAGCTCGTTGCCCAGGACGCCGGGAAGCAGTCGCACGACCGCTTCTGCGATGGTCAGGGCCGGGAGCTCACCTCCCGAGAGAACGAAGTCACCGATCGAAAGCTCCTCCCAGTCCAGCTCGGCCCGGATCCGCTCGTCGAAACCCTCGTAGCGACCGCAGAGCAAGAGGACCCGCTCGCACTCGGCGAGCTCTTCGGCCTTTCGCTGACCGAAAGTAGCTCCGCCGGGTGTGAGAAGGACCTTCCGGAACGGTCCGTGTTCCCGCTCCAGCCACTCGACGCAATCGACGATTGGCTCGGGCTTCAAGACCATCCCGGGCCCGCCGCCGTAGGGTCGATCGTCGACCGTGCGGTGCCGATCCCGAGTGAAGTCCCGGAAGTCGACCAGTCGGATCTGCGCCAGGTCCTTTTCCCGTGCGATCCCGAGGATGCTCGTGTGCGTGTAAGCTTCGAGCGCCTCGGGAAATAGGGTCAGGATGGCGAAGAGCACGACCGGCCCGCTCCCGGTTGGAAGGGCCGAAGAGAGTAGGGGGCGCCAGGGCCGCCGTCAAGCGCGCCCGGCGGGGCCGGGAGCGGCCCGCGGTGGGCACTCGCGGGTGTCGGTGCCCCAGCCTGTAACCTCTTGCTCGAGAAGGGCTTAGGGAAGAGAATCCGCGGACGTGTTCACGGGCATCGTCGAGGCATGTGTGGGGGTCCGGAGCTGGACCCTGGTGGGGACGGGGGGGCGGCTCGTCCTGCCGGCCCCGGGGACGGTCGCGGGCTGGTCCGTCGCCCTCGGCGACAGCGTGGCGG
>JAJDET010000241.1 GCA_029259655.1 Planctomycetota bacterium | reverse complement strand
CGGCCAAGCCCGCGCCGCCGAAGCCGGTGACGAAACCGCCGACGCGCCCGCCGGTCGCGCCCGCCAAGCCGAAGGCGCCGGCCCCGGTCGTCGCGAAGAAGGTCGCGCCCAAGATCGAGAAGCCGGAGAAGCTCGCGACCGCGAAGCCGAAGCCGGAGAAGGTCGCCGAGCCCGCCGTCGCGGCCGAGGCAGCGCCCGAGGCCTCCCCGAGAGCCGCGGGGGACGTCACCACCACCGCCGACGGCGTCGTCGTCCGGCGCGAGCTGGACCAGGCCCCGCTGCACCTGCGCAAGGCGGCCTGGATCGTGGTCATCGGGTCGGTCCTGCCGTGGATGGGCAGCGTCGGTGGATGGATCTCGCTCGGCGGCTCCAAGGTGCTCGTGGCTCTCGGTGCCTGGTTGCTCTACCAGACGGTCGAGCACAAGGCGGGCGGCAAGGTTCCCGGCTTCGTCACGAAGCTCATCTCCATCCGCTTCGCGAAGGACTCGGGTAAACGCAAGAAGAGCATCGTCGAGCAGGTCCTGCTCACGGTCCCCACGCCGGCCCACGCACTCGGTCTCGGAATCCTGCTGTTCGGTGTGTTCAGCGCGACTCTGGACCCCGCGTTCGTCGCCACCGGCTCGGGGCTCAGCTGGTTCCCCGACCACCCGGCCAATATCTACAAGGCTTTCGCCGAGCTCGGCATGTTCGCCTGGGCGGCGGGCACGATCGTGCACATCGACGCCTACGTGCACGGCGGCAAGTTCAACCCGATCTTCCCGCTCATGTTCCTCGGGATGGCCGTGGCCGGCGTCATCGGTGTCATCGGCGGCATCGCCGCGTTCGGGATCGATGGCGCCAACGCGGCCGGCATTTCCATCGGTATCGCGGGTTCGGCCGTGGTCGCGGTGGGAGGTGTGCTCGCCGGCTACACGATGTTCGAGGCCATGAAGCAGGCCAAGGTCGAGGGCGAGGCCAAGAAGGCGGCGGCGCGCGAGGCCCGCACGGCGGCGCGCCGGGCGAAGAAGAGCTGACCTCGATGTCCGGGAGGTCGCCGTCGCGTACGGCGGCGCCCCCGCCGCGCACGGCGGGGGAGATGCTCGAGCGCTCGAAGCACTTCCTCGCCGGGAAGGGTGCGGAGGAGTCCCGGCTCGACGCGGAGCTGCTCGTGGCGCACGCGCTCGGGCTCGATCGGCTCGGGCTGTACATGGCGCTCGATCGTCCGGTCACGGTGGAGGAGATCGCGAGCGCGCGCGACCTCGTCGCGCGCCGTGGACGCGGCGAGCCCGTCGCGTACCTGACGGGCGCGCGCGAGTTCTACGGCCGGCGCTTCGCGGTCGGCCCCGGTTGCCTCGTGCCGCGACCGGAGACGGAGCTGATCGTCGACGTGGCGCGCCGCTGGGGCGACGAGCGCAGCAGCTCGGGTGAGCTCCTCGGGCTCGACCTGGGAACCGGCAGCGGGTGCCTCGCCGTGACCCTCCAGCTCGAGCTCGAAGACCTCACGGTGCGCGCGATCGAGCGCTCCGCGGAGGCCTTGCGCTACGCGCGGCAGAACGCCCGCGAGCTCTCGGCGGACGTCGACTTCGTGGAGGACGACGCACTCGGCGTGCTCGCCGCGGCGCCCGACGCCTCGCTCGACCTCGTCGTGTCGAACCCGCCCTACGTCGACCCGGCCGACCGCACGTCGCTCCCGGTCGAGGTCCGCGAGCACGAGCCGGCCGAGGCGCTCTTCGCGCCCGAGGGGGATCCGGACCTGTGGGCCCGGACGCTCCTGGCCGAGGCGCCGCGGGTCCTGCGGCCCGGGGGAATCCTCCTGGTCGAGCTCGGGGCCGATCAGGGGCCGCGCGTGGTCGAGCTCGCGCGTGAGATCCGGTTCCACCCGGACCTCGCCCGTCACGACCGCGTGCTCGAGCTCCGTCAGTCGCCCTGATCGACGAAGAGGCCGATGGCGACCCGGGCGTCGTCGGCGATCTCGTGCAGGAAGACCGCGATCTCGAAGTGGTCCAGCTGCGGGCTGATCGGCTCGCAGCGCACCACGGCGCCGCGGCAGGCGACCCGCGTCGCGCCGTCGGAGCCCGGGAGCTCGAACTCGAGGCCCAGGACCGTCATCTCGGGGATCCGCCGGTCGAGGAAGAAGCACAGGCCCGACGAGGAGACGTCGCGCAGCCGGGCCTCGAAGAGCCCCTCCTTCAGGGCGAGCTGGACCGGCCACTCGGCGGTGGCGCGCGGGTGACGTCGACGCTCGCGGCCTTGCGGAGCGGCGCCCTGGGGCGCGGAGGGCGATTCTGTGTGCATGGACGGGCTCCCGGTTGCGGTCGGTTCAGGCTAGGAAGGGGAGGGTCGGGTGTCCACGCTCTTGGAAGCAGAGGCCGCGGTCGCATGCAATCGAACCGGACGCCGGATACACTCGGTTTCGTGCCGGGTGCGGGGGGCATCCGGCGAGATCCCGACCAAGTAGAGCCGAAGGAGAAGGGGCAACGATGGCCAGCTTCAATCGCGTCATTCTGATGGGCAACCTCACGCGCGACCCCGAGGTTAGGTTCACGAGCACCGGAATGGCCGTGTGCAACATCGGCCTGGCGGTCAACCGACGCTTCAAGGACTCGCAGACCGAGCAGTGGCGCGAGGAACCGACCTTCGTCGACGTGACGATCTTCGGCAAGCGCGGCGAGGCCTTCGCCAAGTTCCACCAGAAGGGCAAGCCGGCCTTCGTCGAGGGCGAGCTCCGGCTCGACACCTGGGAGGACAAGAAGGACGGGGGCAAGCGCAGCAAGCTCTACGTCGTGGGGAACAACTGGGAGTTCGTCGGCGGCGGCCGTGAGGCCGGTGCCGGCGGCGGCGGCGAGCCGTCCTACAGCCAGAGCGCGGGTGGCGGTGGCGGTGGCGGTGGCGGTGGCGGTGGCGGCGACGCGGAGATGGACACGCCCTTCTGATGGAGCTCGTCGTCCGCCTGTTCGCGTCCCTGCGCGAACGCGCCGGCGGCGAGGAGCTCCACCTCTCGGACCTACCGGCCGACCTCGACCTGGCCGGGCTCAAGCGCGAGCTCGAGCGGCGCCATCCCGAGCTCGGTGACCTGGGCCACGTGCGCGGCGTCCTCGGGACGCGCTACGTTCCGGACGACACCCCGCTCGGAGACGCGGGCGAGGTCGCGCTCCTGCCACCCGTGTCCGGCGGGAGTGGAGCCGAGGAAGCGGCGCTCGTGCGCGGCATCTTCGAGCTCCTGTCGGACCCGCTCGACCCGCTCGCCTGCCAGCGTCGCGTCTCGCACGAGAGCTGCGGCGCCGCGGTCGTCTTCACCGGGACGACGCGCGACACGAACCGCGGCAAGGAGGTCCGGCGGCTCGACTACGAGGCCTTCGAGGCCATGTCCGGGCCGGAGATGGAGCGCATCTTCGCCGATTGCGTGGAGCGCTTCGGCGACGACGGCGAGCGCCGCCTGCGCATGCTCTGTCAGCACCGCGTGGGAGTGGTCGAGGTCGGGGAGCCGTCGGTCGTGATCGCGGTCGCGAGCCCGCACCGGGATGCGGCGTTTCTCGCGTGTCGCTTCCTGATCGACGAGCTCAAGACGCGCCTGCCGGTGTGGAAGCGAGAGGTCTACGGCGACGGGCATCACTGGATCGGGGATCGCTCGTGAACGACGCTCGGGGACGAGAGTTCCGGAGCGCCGGGCACGAAAGGGCATGGGCGGCGGCGTTTGCGGGACACACCCCACCTCGGTAACCTGCTCGGCCCGTCGGTTCGCCGGAGGGGAGCGTCCATGAGTCCGGAATCCCTCTGCTTGAACGTCTCGGAGGCCGAGCGCGAGACGCTCGAGGTCGACGTGCTCCTGGTCGGCGCGGGGCCGGCGAGCCTGGCCTGCGCCATCCACCTGCGGCGCCTCTTCGCCGAGAAGGGGCTCGAGGACAAGACCGTCCTGGTCCTCGAGAAGGCCGAGGACATCGGCTACCACACGCTCTCCGGCGCCGTGATGGATCCGCGCGGGATGGCGGAGCTCTTTCCGGACTGGCGCGAGCGGGGTTGCCCGGTGGAGGCCGACGTCGGGTTCGACTGCGTCGACATCCTGCGCAAGAACGGTTCGCGGACGCGGCTCAAGGGCTTGTTCTGCCCGCCGCAGCTCCGGAACCACGGGAACGCGATCATCAGCCTGTACCGCGTGGTGCGCTGGATGAAGGACCAGGCCGAGGAGCTCGGCGTCGAGGTCTACCCCGGGTTCGCCGGCGCGAAGGTGCTCTACGACGGCGACCGTGTCGTCGGCGTGCAGACCCGCGACGCCGGCGTCTCGAAGGACGGTGAGAAGAAGCCGACCTTCGAGCCCGGCATGGACGTGCGCTCGCCGGTGACCGTCTTCGCCGAGGGCACGCGCGGTTCCCTCGCAAAGGGATTGATCACCCGGCTCGGTCTGGACGAGGGCGCGAACCACCAGATCTACGAGACCGGGATCAAGGAGGTCTGGGAGATCCCCGAGGAGCGCGGCAAGGCGCTGCTCGGGACGGTCATCCACACCGCGGGCGAGCCGCTCGGGACGACGGGCTACGGCGGCGGCTGGATCTACGGGCTGTCGGACAACCGGCTCTCGATCGGGTTCGTCGTCGGACTCGACCACCCCGACGCCAAGCTCGATCCGCACGCGCTCTTCGTCCAGTGGAAGCAGCATCCGGTCATGCGCGAGCTGCTCGACGGCGGCAAGGTGCTGCGCTACGGAGCCAAGACGATTCCGGGCGGCGGCTACTTCGCGATGCCCAAGCTCGTCGCCGACGGTTGCTGCCTCGTGGGGGACACGGCGGGCTTCGTGAACATGTCGCGCCTCAAGGGCGTGCACCTCGCGATCAAGTCCGGACTGCTCGCGGCCGAGGCCATCGCCGAGGCGCTCGAGAGCGGGGACACGAGCGCCGCAGGGCTGGCCGGCTATCCACGCCGGTTCGAGGAGTCCTGGGCCAAGGACGAGCTCTGGAGCGTGCGCAACTTCCGTCAGGCGTTCCAGTCCGGCTTCGTCGCCGGGATGCTCGACGCCGGCGTTCAGATGGTGACCGGCGGGCGCGGGCTCGTCGCCCGCCGCAAGGCGGCAGCGGACCACGAGACCATGGGGCGCATCGCGGACTCGCGGCTCGAGAAGCCGGTGTTCGACGACGGCGCCTCACTGGACAAGCTGACCGACGTGTACCACTCCGGCACGGTCCACGAAGAGGACCAGCCCGGGCACCTCGTCATCACCGACCCCGAGCTCTGCCACCCGCGCTGCACCGAGGAGTACGGCAATCCCTGCCAGCACTTCTGCCCGGCGGCGGTCTACGAATGGCCGCTGGCCGATCCCGGCGGGCCGGCGACGGAGGCCGTCGTGATCAACGCGAGCAACTGCGTCCACTGCAAGACCTGCGATATCGCCGATCCCTACCAGGTGATCGAGTGGGTCGTGCCGGAGGGCAGCGGAGGACCGAAGTACATCGACATGTGACCCGGCCCCGAAGTGACCCGGACCCGAGACAAACGCCACCCGATGAGACTCACCTGCAAGGAATTGTCGCCCGTCCCCAAGAGCACCGACCTCGTCGTCGTGCTGGCGCTGCAAGGCAAGAAGCCGGTGTTGCCCACGGGGGTGCGCGTGGCGACGAGCGCCTTCTCGGGCTTCAAGGGCGAGTTCCGTGAAGCGGCCCTGACCGATACGGGGAAGGGACCTTCGACGAAGGTGCTCGTGCTCGGCGTCGGCAAGCGGGACGAGCTCGACCCGGAGCGCCTGCGACGCGTCGGCGCGATCGCCGCGAAGCGTGCAGAGGAAGAGGGTGCCGCGAACGCCGCGCTCTTCTGCCCGGACACGGTGGCGACGGCGGTCGGCGCCGCCCGGGCCGGCCGGGCGCTGGCGGAAGGCGCCGTGATGGGCTCCTACCGCTACGACAAGTTCAAGAGCGACAAGAAGCCCGCGAAGCTCAAGGCGCTCACGCTCCACGGGAAGGGCCGCGAGTTCCGCGCGGGTGCGAAGCGCGGCGAGGGGGCCGCGGGCGGGAACTGCTTCGCGCGGGACCTCCAGAACTCGCCGGCGAACCACATGCGGCCGCGCGACCTCCTGGCCGCGGCGCGCAAGGTGGCCGGGCGCTCCGCGCAGATCCGCTGCAAGGCGCTCTCCGAGGCGGAGATGAAGAAGCTCGGAATGGGCTCGCTGCTCTCCGTCTCGCGCGGCTCGTCCGAGCCGGCCTACCTGATCCACCTGACCTACGAGCCCAAGCGCAGGTCGAAGGGCAAGATCGCCTTCGTCGGCAAGGGGGTGACGTTCGACTCGGGCGGGATCAGCATCAAGCCGTCCCCGAAGATGGACGAGATGAAGTACGACATGTCGGGCGCCGCCGCCGTCATCGGAGTGTTCCACGCGCTCGGCGACATCGACGTGCCCTACGAGGTTCACGGCGTCGTCGCTGCGAGCGAGAACATGCCCGACGCGTCCGCCACGAAGCCCGGCGACGTGGTGACGGCGATGGACGGGACGACCATCGAGGTCCTGAACACCGACGCCGAAGGCCGGCTCGTGCTGGCCGACGCGCTGTGCTACACGGCCAAGAAGATCAAGCCCGACACGATCCTCGACCTCGCGACCCTGACCGGCGCCGTCGTCATGGCGCTCGGCCACGAGCTGACCGGCATCTTCCCGACGAGCGACAAGCTGCGCGACGATCTCCTGGCCGCCGGGGCCGAGATGGGCGAGCTCTGCTGGCCGCTGCCGCTGCTCGACTGTCACAAGGAGCAGGTGAAGAGCAAGGTCGCCGACCTGCGCAACATCAACTCGGGGCAGGGCAACGGCTCGACCGCCGGCGCCGCGTTCCTCGCGGGGTTCGTCGGCGACATCGAGTGGTGCCACCTCGACATCGCCGGGACCGCGTGGGGGAGCGTCGAGCGCGACTGGGTCGGCGGGCCCACGGGCTCGGGAGTCGGTGCGCGCCTCCTGATCGAGTACCTGGAGACGCGGGCCGACGGACCGAAGGGAGCGCGTTGAACGTGCAGGCGCGAGAGCTCGTAGCCGGACTCGCAGGGATCCCCGCTGCGGAGTCCTCGATCAGCTTCATCGACGGCAAGGCCGGGATCCTCGAGTACCGCGGTATCCGGATCGAAGAGCTCGCCGAGCACGGGAACTTCGAGGAGATCGCCTGGCTCTTGATGCACGGCCGGCTGCCGAACGCGACAGAGCTGGATGGGTTCCGGTCCGCCCTGCGCGAGGCGCGCAAGCTCGACCCGGGTCTCATCCGGGTCCTGGCGAGCCTGCCCTCGGACGGCCACCCGATGGACGCCCTGCAGGCGGGCCTCGCGGCGCTCGGAATGTACGGCGGCGAGCGCGCCTGGCGCGAGGAGCGCGACTACGACGCGGCCTGCATCCGCCTGATCGCCGCCACGCCCGTCATCGTGGCGGCGTTCCACGCCGGCCGGACCGGGCGCTCGCTCCCCGAGCCCGCGGACGACCTCGACACCGCGGGGAACTTCCTCTGGATGATGACGGGCGAGCGCCCCGACGAGCTCGCGGCGCGCATCCTCGACGTGTGCCTGGTCCTGCACGCGGACCACACGATGAACGCCTCGACGTTCACGGCGCGCGTCGTCGCCTCGACCGAGGCGGATCCCTACACCGTTTGCAGCGCCGCCGTCGGCTCCCTGACCGGGGCTCTGCACGGCGGTGCGAACGAGCGCGTGCTGCGGGCCCTCGAGGAGATCGGGAGCGCGTCCGACGTCGAGCGCTGGGTGGCCGACACCCTGGCGAAGGGCGGCAAGGTCATGGGCTTCGGGCACCGCGTGTATTCGGTCAAGGACCCGCGCGCAACGGCGCTCCAGAGCCTCGTGCGCGACCTGTTCGACAAGCTCGGATCCACGCCGACCTACGACATCGCCGTGAGGCTCGAGGAGGAGGTGACGAAACACCTGGGTCACAAGGGCATCTACCCGAACGTCGATTTCTTCAGCGGCATCGTCTACCAGAAGCTCGGCATCCCGCCCGACGTGTTCACGCCCGTGTTCGCGATCGCGCGCGTGGCCGGGTGGCTCGCGCACTGGCGCGAGCAGATGGCCGCGAACAAGCTCTTCCGCCCGGGGCAGGTCTTCGTGGGGCACCACGGCGGAACGTACGTGCCCCTCGCGGAGCGCAGCTGACGAGCGTCCTTGGAGCGGGCATGACGCCGGCGGGCGCGATGGCGATCCCGTTCCTCCTCGCGGGACTCCCCGCCGCCGCCGTACCGGTCCAGGACGAGACCGGTACGCGGGTCGAGCGCCGACTCGACGACGGCTCGACCGAGGTCTTCCACGAGCTCGCGCGCGAGGGCCTGGTCGTGCGGCACGGGAGCTACGAGCTCCGCTACCCCGACGGCTCGCGCGCGGCGACCGGCGAGTACGAGGACGGTCTGCGCAAGGGCGCGTGGAAGACCTGGTTCCGGAGCGGAGTGCGGGAATCGACCGGTCGCTATCGCCGGGGTCGTCGGCAGGGCGACTGGACGTTCTGGTTCGACGTCGAGCTCGAGGCCAAGGAGCGCGAGGGCGGCTACGACGAAGGCCGGAAGGACGGCTG
>JAJDET010000025.1 GCA_029259655.1 Planctomycetota bacterium | reverse complement strand
CGCCGTGGAGCTCGTCGTCGAGGAGCTGGACCGTGACGCGGCGATCGCAGTGGTCCTGCGCGGAGGAATCATCGGCGACAAGAAGGGAGTCCACCTCCCCGACAGCGATCTCCGGGTCGAGCTGCCGACTCCGAAGGACCTGCGCGACATCGAGCTCGCGCGCGAGCTCGATGTCGACATGCTCGGCGTCAGCTTCGTCGGGTCCGCCGACGACGTGCGACACGTCCGGGCGCTCGCGCCGAAGATCCCCATCGTCGCGAAGATCGAGCGCCTGGCCGCGCTCCAGGAGATCCGCGCCATCCTCGAGGAGGCCGACGGGATCATGGTCGCGCGCGGAGACCTGGGCGTCGAGGTCGCGCTCGAGCGGCTGCCCATGGTCCAGAAGGACCTGATCCAGGAGGCGCTCCGGGTAGGCGTGTTCACCATCACCGCCACGGAGATGCTCGAGTCCATGGTGACCTCCTCGCGTCCGACGCGCGCCGAGGTCGCCGACGTGGCGAACGCGATCCTCGACGGTACGGACGCCGTGATGCTCTCCGCGGAGACCGCGGTGGGGGCTTACCCGATCGAGGCGGTCGAGGTGATGGGGCGCGTGGCGTCGGCCGTGGAGGGGAGCGAACAGTACGAGAAGCTCCCCAAGGTCACCTTCCGGGACTCGGAGCCGACCTTCTCCAACGCGATCGCCCTCGCGGCGGTGCGCGTCGCGGACGCGCTCTCGCTCTCCAAGATCGTGTGCTTCACGGAGAGCGGAAACACGCCACGCCAGATCTCCCGCTACCGCCCGCAGGCCGAGATCGTGGCCCTGACCCCCCTCGTCAGCACGCTGCGCCGCATGAACGCGCTTGCCCACGTGCGCCCGTACCTGGTCGGTCGGGTCGACGGGCTCGACGCGATGATCGCCAGCGCCTCCTACTTCATGCTGGAGCGCGGGCTCTCGGTCATGGGGGAGGAGGTCGTCTTCGTCGCGGGGATTCCGCCGGGGACGAGCCGCTCGACGAACCTCATCAAGCTGCACCGGGTCGGCGAGGACGTACGCATCTGATACGTCAAGAACGATCCGGCGCATTCGTCGACCGCTCCGCCGAAAACTCTCTTCCGATTCCGATTGACGCGTTGCCGGCGTCGGTGAAGATACGCGACCGGGCATGATCGAGAAGGCACGTCTCGAACGACCCCGACTCGGGGCGTTTCGCAAGCTGTTCAAGACCGAGCGTGTGCTCGAGGACGAGGGTAACGGTGCGCGCGTCCTGTGCATCGCCAGCGGCAAGGGCGGCACGGGGAAGAGCATCGTCGCCTCCAACATCGCGGCCCTGCGCGCCAGCCGCGGCGAGCGAGTCCTCCTGATCGACTTCGACGCCGGGCTGGCGAACGCCCATCTCCTCCTCGGGCTCGCGCCGCGCTTCGACCTCGGCCACGTGATGGCCGGAGAGGTCCCGGCCGAGGAGGCGCTCGTGGAGGGCCCGCACGGGCTGATGCTCCTGTCGGGGGGGGTGGGGCGGCACGCCCTCGCCAATCCGACGCGGCGCGAGCTCGACCGCCTCTTCCGGGCGCTGCGGCCGCTCGAAGCCTCGTTCGACCTGGTCGTCGTGGACCACGGGGCCGGCCTGGGCTACGGCATGGTCGCTCACCTCGCCGCGACCAGCACCCTGCTCATCGTGACCAACCCCGAGGTGACGGCCCTCTCGGACGGCTACGCCCTCTACAAGCGGGCGCACATGGTGAACCCCCACCTGCGGTCGGGGCTCCTGGTCAACCGCGCCCGGGACGAGATGCAGGCGGAGGCCGCGCGGGACCGATTCCGGAGCGCCGCCCAGCGCTTCCTCGGGCACAGCCCGGAGTACGTCGGCTGGATACCCGCGGACGAGGCCGTCCTGGCGAGTGTCCACGAGCGCCGGCCGGTCACGATCACGCGCCCCGACAGCCCCGCCGCGACGTCGTTGCGATCGATCGCGGAGTGGCGGCCGATCGATCTGGCTCGCACGTCGCGGGCGTTCTACGAGCGGGCGCGCAAGGCCCTTCGCTGAGGTCGGTTGCGCGCAGCGCGTGACGCGCTGCCTGGTTGTCCACGACTTGTTTGGAGGCCCTTCAGGCGTGTTGCTTCGACCTCGGCGAAAGGCCATAAGGGTCGGTGATCGATGCAGATCCTCGCCCTCGCGAATCAGAAGGGAGGCTGCGGGAAGACGACGGTCGCGATCAACCTGGCCAGTGCCCTGGCGAAGCGCGACGAACGCGTCCTCCTGGTCGACCTCGACCCCCAGGCACACGCGACGCTGGGGCTCGGTCAGGCCGACTTCGCAGGCACTTCCATCGCCGACGTCTTCGTCCACGGGAAGTCCATCGCCGCTGTCTCGCGACCGCTCGGTGACGGCTTCCACCTCGTGCCCGGGAGCCTCGCACTGGCCGAGTTCGAGGAGGTCGCCGGACGCACCATCGGTCCCGAGAGGATCCTCGAGCAGGCGCTCGAGGAAGTCGCGCCGCTCTACGACTGGGTCCTGATCGACTGTCCCACGCGTGCGGACGGCATCCTCGCGGCCAACGCGATCCGCGCTGCGACTCTGGTCGTGCTCGTGGTCGAGACCGGTGCTTTCGCGCTCCAGGGCGCGATCCGGGCCCGGCGCCTCTTCCTCGAGCTGGCACGGGAGCTCGGCCGTACGATCGAGATGCGCGTGCTCGCGACCCTGTTCGACCCGGATCGCGCGATGGCTCGAGAGATCCTCATCGGGATACACGGTCGGTTCGGCGAAGAGATGTTCGACACGGTGATCCTCACGGCCGAGGAGCTGTTCGAGGCAACCGCCTTCGGCGTAACCGTCGAGGCCTTCGCGCCGAACAGTGCTCCGGCGCGTCGCTTCAGGGCGCTCGCCGCCGAGCTCTCGGCGTTCGCTGCCCAGCGCGACGGCGGTCCGCGCCAAGCCGCGGGTTCCGCCGCGTTCAGGGGTCTGGCCGTACCTCTACCTCCGCTCTCCGAGGGACTCTGATGGACACGCTGGCGCTCCTCTGCAACCTGCACGCTGACGGACCCGAGACCCTGCAGCTCCTGCGGCGGGTCGGCCTGGACACCTTGTCCGAGATCGAGTCCGTCGAGTCGTCGGAGCTCGCGAGCGTGCTCTCCATGTCCGCCGATCGGGCCCTGCGCTTCCAGCGCGAGGCGAACCACCTGCGCGCGCGCCTCGAGCCCCAGGGCGCAGCGGCTCCGATCGCACGGCGGACGCGCGAGCGCTCCGAAGAGATTCCCGCACCGCCGACCTCGCCGCCGGCGGAGCTCGAGCTCCCCGCGCGCGACGTGCTCATTCCGCGCACCGTGTCCAGCGCCCCTTCGCTCCTCGCCCCGCCCGAGCCGGTCTCGGCGACCGGCATCCCGCCCGGGACCCTCGACGGGCTGGACGCGGGCACCTCGGAGGCGCTTCTCGCCGCCGGCGTGGAGACCGTCGAGGAACTGGCGCAGAGCCTCCCGCTGGAGCTCTCCGAGCACTCCGGGCTCGACTACACGCGGCTCCTGCGGCTCCAGTTCCTGGCGCGCCGGCACACGAGCCGTGCACAGGACCCGGGAACGGTCCCCCGCCCCGACGAACACCCCGAACGCGGGGACGTCGCCGGCCCGTTCGCCTGATCCACGGGCTGCCCGCCGGGAACGAATAGGCTAGGGTCGACGAGGACCAATGAGAGTCGCGCTCTTCATTGCAGCCGTCGCCATCGGCGCCCCGATCCGGGTCGAGGACCCGCCGCTCGCGCCCGACGGGCGTCGCGGTTTCGGCGCGACGACGTCGCTGTCCGACCTCCTGTCGCTGTTCCGTTCGCCGGACGACGAGGAGCTCGCGTTCCAGACCGACCTGCGCGGCGTCGCGCGCGTCGTC
>JAJDET010000240.1 GCA_029259655.1 Planctomycetota bacterium | reverse complement strand
GTTCCAGTAGTTGATGTACTTCTGGATGATCTCGAGCGGGATGGCCCCGTGCTCCTTGGGATCGGAGTCGGGGTGCTCCTTCATCACCTCGCAGGTGCGCTCGATGACGCGCGCCACGCCCGTCTGGCCGACGAACATGTGGTGCGCCTCTTCGGTCAGCATGAAGCGGCAGCTGCGGGCGAGCGGGTCGAAGCCGCTCTCGGCCAGCGAGAGCAACTGGAACTTGCCGTCGCGGTCCGTGAACATCGTGAAGCAGAAGAACGAGAGCCACTCCTCGCAGGGCTCGTTGAACGTCCTGAGGATGCGCGGGTGGTCGGGGTTGCCCGAGCGCCGCTGGAGGAGCTCCTCGGCCTCCTCGCGGCCGTCGCGCCCGAAGTACTTGTGGAGGATGTAGACCATCGCCCACAGGTGGCGCCCCTCCTCGACGTTGACCTGGAACAGGTTGCGCATGTCGTAGAGCGACGGCGCCGTGTGGCCCAGCAGGCGCTGCTGCTCGACCGAGGCGGGCTCCGTATCGGCCTGTGTGACGATGATGCGGCGCAGGGCGTTCCGGTGCTCGCCGGGGACATGGTCCCAGGCCGGCTCGCCGAGGTGGTCGCCGAAGCCGACGACGCGCTGCTTCTCGAGCGGCGTCAGGAAGATGCCCCAGCGGTAGTCCGGCATCTTGACGTGGCCGAAGTTGGCCCAGCCGTCGCGCTCGACGCTGATCGCCGTGCGCAGATAGATCTCGTTCTCGTTGAAGTCGGTCGGCCCCATGTCCCGCCACCACTCGAGGTAGTTCGGGAGCCAGCGCTCGAGCGCCCGCTGGAGCTTCTTGTCCGACTTGAGATCGACGTTGTTCGGGATCTTCTCGGAGTAGTCGACTTGGTTGATCATGGCGGCTCAGGTGCGGTTGAAGTCGAAGGTCGGACGCTGGGGAGTGCCGTAGCAGGCGAGCGCCCCGCGTTCGCCGACTGCGTTGGGTCGCTGGAAGATCCAGTTCTGCCAGGCGGAGAGCCGCCCGAAGATCTTGGTCTCCATGGTCTCGGGACCGGCGAAGCGGATGTTCGCCTCCATCCCGGTGAGCGAGTCGGGGGAGAAGGACACGCGCTCCTCGATGGCGAGCCGCAGCTCGTCCTCCCAGTCGAGCTCGTCCGGCGCGAAGGTCGCGAGCCCGAGCTCGTCGGCGGTGTCGGCGTCGATGACGCCTCGATTCTCGAGGACGGCCTCGGCGCGATCGGGGTCGGCGAGGAAGCGCGTCTCGAGGCGCGAGATCCCGTTGGCCATCGGGAAGATGCCTGCGTTGGCCGGCCCGAGCCCGAGCTTCACGTCGACCTCGGAGTCGCTGAGCAGGTACTGGCGGTCGCAGGCCAGGGCGATCTCGAGCATGGAGCCGGCGAAGGCCGTCCCCCCGTCCAGGATCGCGTAGAGGCTCTTGGCCGTGTTGTCGAGGCGCTTGAGGACGCGCTTCGCGAAGTGGCGCACCTCGGTCGTGAACCAGTTGCCGTCCGACAGGGCGACCTCGTCGGCGGCGAGGGCGATCGCGGGATCGCCGGTGACGCGCATGGTCACGAGCCCGATCTCGGGGGAATTCAGGCGCAGGTCGAGCAGGCACAGGTCGAGCTCGCGGAAGAGCCCGAACCACCACCAGCCGGCGCCCGCCTTCAGGGCGGCGTCCGCGTCGGCCGGACCCGCGTCGGCGGGCAGCGCGATCGTGAGCTCGGCCACGCGCGTCTCGAGGTCCAGCTCGCAGCGCACGTACTGGCCCGAGAGCACGTTCTCCTCGTGCTTCCACTCGACCGGCGTCAGCTCGATGCCCTTGTCGGCGCGCGCGGTGACCGTCGAGGCGAGCTCCTTCGCCATCGAGCCGACGGTCTCCTCCCACTTCGAGAGCGGCGCGAGCGCGTCGACGAGGTCCCACTCGACCGCGCGCTTGCCCTTGATGCCCTCGGCGACGGACGAGAAGACGTCGCAGCGGTCGCGGCGGATCTTGCGCTTGTCGGCGATGCGCGTCAGGCCGCCGGTGCCCGGCAGGACGCCCAGGAGCGGGAGCTCGGGGAAGCTGACCGCGCTCGAGCGGTCGTCCACGAGCAGGATCTTGTCGCAGGCGAGCGCCAGCTCATAGCCGCCGCCGGAAGCGGTGCCGTTGAGCGCGGCGAGGAAGCGGATGTCCGAGCTCGCGGAGGCGTCCTCGATGTAGAGCCGCGTCTCGTTCGTGAACTTGCAGAAGTTCACCTTGAAGCCGTGCGTCGACGTGGCGAGCATCGGGATGTTCGCCCCGGCGCAGAACACCCGGTCGAGGCCGCCGGTGACGACCACGCAGCGCACCTCGGGGTGCTCGAAGCGGACGCGTGAGACGGCATCGGCCAGCTCGACGTCCACGCCGATGTCGTAGGAGTTGAGCTTGAGCTCGTAGCCCTCCCGCGCGCCGCCGTCGGGGTCGACGCGCATCGTCAGCGTCGCCACGTCACCGTCGAAGGAGAGGTCCCAGTGGCGGTAGCGGTCGGGGTGGGTCTGGAAGGTCGTGCGCTGGGCGCTCGCGGTGGCGGTCACGTCGGCCTCGTGGGTTGCGGGGCGTGTGGGAAATATAATTCCCAATAGCTAGAGACGTGGGTAGCATAGAGCCCAGGTCATGGTGAGCCAACGGTTCCTGCGCGATTTGGGGGCGCGCCTGCGCGCGCTGCGCGAGGAGCGGGGTCGTGCGCTGTCGGACGTGGCCCGGGAGGCGGAGGTGTCGCGCCGGTACCTGACCGAGGCGGAGGCGGGGAGGGCGAATCCGAGCGTGCTGGTGCTCTCGCGGCTGGCCGGAGCGCTCGGTGTCCCGGTGGCGCGGTTGGTGGACTTTCCGGTGCGGCGGGCGGGGGAGCGGGTGGCGCTGGTCGGGTTGCGGGGGGCGGGGAAGTCGAGCTTGGGGCGGCGGGTCGCCCGGGAGCTGGAGGTGCCGTTCGTCGAGCTG
>JAJDET010000239.1 GCA_029259655.1 Planctomycetota bacterium | reverse complement strand
CGGCTCGAAGTTCTGGCGCCAGTTCCCCGTTCCGGCCTTCGGTCCGAACGACCTGCCCATCGGCATCCCGCTCTGGTTCGAGGCCGTCGTGGCCCACCCCGGGCCGATGATGGACTACCAGGACTTCCCCTGGGGAAGCACGAACTCACTCATGGTCACCACGGCCAACTGAGCTCGACCGCTCGACACACGACCTCGGGTCGGCCTCGCGAAGGGGCCGACCCGCGATTTCACGTGTTGCTCGGGCCGCCTCGGATCCCACGGGGCACGGGATCAACGCCGGACCCGGTCCGTCCGGTATCGTCCGGGCTTCCATGGGGTACCCGTTCTCTCTGGCGACGATCGCTCTCGCGCTGACGAGCTGCGGTGTAGGGACACGTTCGTCGACCGTCGGGCCCTACGCCGGATGCAACGTGGCGGTGATCGTCGTCGACACCCTGCGCGCGGATCGCCTGCCGTTCTACGGAGCCGACGAGGAGACGGCTCCGTTCCTGGCGTCTCTTGCGGAGAAGAGCGTCGTGTTCGAGAGTGCCTGGACGTCTTCGTCGTGGACGGCGCCGGCGACGGCCTCGATCTTCTCGGGCCTCTACCCCAGGAGCCACGGTGTGCGAACGGGGCTCTATCGCTACAAGGAGCTCAAGGGGCTGAACCGCCCTACCCGCCTCAATCGCCTGCCTCCCGCCGCGGAGACGCTCCCTCAGTTCTTCCGTTCGCTCGGCTACCGGACGTTCGCGATCGCGGACAACATGAACGCCTGCGAGCGCATGGGCTTCGCCCGCGGCTTCGATCGCTTTCACACGTCGCGCTACGAGGGGGGCGACGCCGTGAACGCGAAGCTCGACGAGTGGGCCGACGAGATCCTCGGAGGCGATGACCCGTGGTTCGTGTACCTCCACTACATGGATCCGCACGAGCCGTATCACAAGCGGGAGCCGTGGTTCGACGAGACGGACGAGACGGCCAGATTCGCCGCCTACGACAGCGAGATCGGCTACGTCGACGAGCGAATACGGCGCGCTTTCGAGCAGCTCGGACTCGGAGAGGATGCGATCGTCGTGCTCGTCTCGGACCACGGCGAGGAGTTCGGCGACCACGGCGGCACCGGTCACACGGGTCTCCACGGCGAGGTGACGCGCGCGATGTTGCTGTTCCACCTGCCTTCGCGTGACGGACCGTCGCCCACGCGCCGCGTTGCAGGCCACGTGAGCGTCGTCGACGTCTTGCCGACTCTGCGCGAGCTCTTTGGCGCGCAGGCCGATTCCAGGAGCGACGGGAGGAGTCTGGCGCGGACGCTCCTCTCTCCGACAGAAGCTGTTGCTCCCCGCGCGATCTTCTCGATGCGTTCCAAGGAGGGGAAGCGCCCCTCGGAGATGCGCGCCGTCGTCGAGGGCCGCTACAGGGCGATCTCCCTGAAGCCACCCGGGCGGTTCCAGCTCTTCGACATCGAGCAGGACCCCGGAGAGCAGAAGAACATCGCCGCCGATCTGCCCGAGGTCACGAACCGCATGCACACGCTCCTGCGCGCGTTCGAGAGCCGCCGACCGACCTACAAGCGCTCCTTCGCGGACCCGTCCGAGCCCGATCCCGATGAGGAGGCCGCGCTCGAGCGCCTGGGGTACGTCGAGGGGGACTGAGGGCGGCGGGCCTTTCAAGCCCGAACCACGCGTGAGGCCTCCCGCCCACGGGAACACCAGGTCGAAGTTCGCCCAGCCGTTGCCGGACAGGATCCAGGGCCGAGGCACCGTGGGCCAGGCGGTATCCTTGCAGGCAGAAGTCGGTCGCGTCCCGTTCAGGTCTTCGGCAAGACAGTAGAGGCCCGGTTCCTCGTTATCCTCTCGACTCGGTACTCCGAGCCTTCCCTCCCGGAGTGCTCGTAATGCGCACGCTCCTGGTTGCCGTCCTTCTTGCCCTAGTGGGGGCTTCACACGCTCGAGGTGGAGACCCGGAGCCGGACCTTGTTGCGGCGGAAGTGATCGAGAAAGCCCGAGCTGGCTGGCAGGATACGTTCGCGGAGGGCGGGTGCTCTCGCAGGCGAGACCCACGGCTGGTTCGCGCCGGAGACGATCCCGTCGACGCTCGACACACGGCCCGAAGGCGACGCCTTGTGGTCGCGTCTAGGTGCGAAGGACACGGTGACGGGCCTCGCCCCCATGACGCTCTGCGGCCTCGCCTTCGCCGGTGCGAACCAGGGCCGTGATTCGCTCGGCCGGGTGCCGGGCATTCTCACCGCAGAGGAGCTCGCCGGCATCGACCTCTCGTCGTGCGAGCTCGCGGTGCTCAGCGCATGCGAGACGAACGTCGGCATTCGCCGCGCGGGACAAGGCGTGCAGTCCCTCCAGGCGGCGCTGCACGCGGCGGGCGTACGCACGGCGGTCACGTCGCTCTGGAAGGTCGACGACGCCGAGACGCGGCGCCTGATGGAGCTCTTCTACACCTACTTCTGGGTGGAGGGACTTCCGAAGGCCGAGGCATTGTGGCGAGCGAAGTGCAATCTGCGCGCAGAGGGCGCCGCCGTGAGCGATTGGGCCGGCTGGGTCCTCAGCGGCGATCCCGAGTAGTGGGTTCGGACCGGGCACGTGCGGGGAGTGGAAGTAGGAGCGCAGGGACTCGTGGCGCCCCCGCCCGCTTCAGGAACAGGTTCTTGTAGAAGTCGCGCATCAGCTCCGTCGTCAGGCGGTCGGCGCACGGGTTGTGCTCCCGCGAGGTGTCGAGTGAGATGGGGCTTCGCGCTCGGTTCGTCGCGCCTTCCCGGCATGATCTTCGCGCTGCTCTCGATCCTCTCGTTCTCGACCCAGGACCCGGTCGAGCTCCCCGTGCTGCACGTGGGGCAGACGGTCGAGGCGTGGATGAAGCCGCACGCGCCGCCCGTCTCGACTCCCGCGCTCGAGGCCACCGACCCCGACGGCCGACGGGGGGCCGCGATCTATCGGCTGGTCGTCGACGATCCCGGGACGATCACGGTCGAGCTGCGGTCGTTCATCTTCGACACGTACCTCGTCCTACGCGATGCGGAGGGAGGCGTGCTCGCGGAAGACGACGACTCGCTGGTTCCGGGCGAATGGGACTCGCAGCTCGTCGTCGACGACCTCGCCGCCGGCGCCGAACTTCGGCTCGCGGCATGCGACCTGGGGGCTTCCGGGGGCCCCTACGAGTTGCGCGTCCTCGCCGGTCATCCACCCGACATCACTCCCGGCGACTACAGGCGGCGCAGGCTCGAGGACGCGCACGAGCGCGTGCGCGTCGTGGGCGAGGTCCTGGGCGCGAACAACCGCGGCTACGCGGCCGTCCTGGGCTACCTGGGCATGCTGCTGGAGGAGGACGGCCAGTACGAGGAAGCTCACCACACGTACGAGATGGCTCTCGCCACGTACCGGGAAGATCCCGAGTCGGAACTGTCCTACGTCGCCACCAGCCTGCACAACCTGGCGCAGGTCCTGGTGAAGATGGGCCGCTACGAGGAGGCGCACGCGCTCTTCGACGAGGCCATCTCCACGTTCGAGCGCGAGGTCGGGCCGGAACATCCGAGCACGGCGCACTGCCTGAAGAGCAAGGCCACTCTCCTGCTGAAGCTGGGTCGGCACGAGCACGTGGGGCACCTCTACGAGCGCGCCGCGGCCATCCAGGAGGCCGCATTCGGACCGGATCACATCGAGCTCGCGCACACGCTCAACGACTGGGCCGCGTGGATGTGGGACGTGGGACGGCGAGAGGAGGGGAAGGCCGTGCTCGAACGATCGCTGGAGATCCACGAACGGGTCCTGGGTCCGGATCACTACGACACGGCGAAGTGCGCGGTCGCCCTCGCGGAGATGATCGGCGGTCAGGGAGACTTCGCGGAGGCGCGCCGCATGGCCGAGGAAGCCGTTGCGTTCGTGGAAGAGGGGTTGGGGCCCGACCATCCCGACACGGCGGCGCAGATCGACGCGCTGGCGGACATCCTGCAACGACAGGGCGACTACGAGGGCGCTCGCGCCCTGTACGAGCGGTCCCTCTCGATCCGCGAGTCGGTGTACGGCTCCGACCATCCCAGCCGGGCCGGAGGCCTGTCCAGTCTCGCCCAGATGCTCGCGGAGCAGGGCAACCACGTGGAGGCGCGTCCGCTGTACGAGCGCGCGCTCGCGATCTGCGAGCGGGCGCTGGGGCCCGATCACCCCGCCACGGCGACGCAGCTGACGGGACTGGCGGACGTCCTCCAGCAAGAGGGTGAGACCGAGCGGGCGCGCGAGCTGTACGAGCGAGCGCTGGTCATCGTCGAGGACACCTACGGTCCCCGCCACGCGTCCACCGCGTGGTCGCTGAACAGCCTCGCGGCACTGCACTACGGGGAGGATCGGTTCGAGGAGGCGCTACCGCTCTACGAACGCGCGCTGTCCATCCGCGAGGAGGTCCTGGGACCCGCTCATCCCGACACCGGCACGAGCGTCAACAACCTGGCCCTGTTGCTCCAGGAGGTTGGCGACGTCGAGCGGACCACGTCCATGTTCGAGCGCGCGGCGCGCATCTTCGAGGAGGCTCTGACGTCCCGCCACCCGGACGCGGCCGTGGTTCGCAACAACCTGGCGCGCTGCCTCGCCGACGAGGGTCGCTTCGACGAGGCGTGGAACCTGACGCTCGACTCCCTTCACTGGTCCGAGGACTACCTGGAACGCTCCCGGACCTCGCTCACCGAGTGGGAGCTCATGCTGGCGGCCGGGGACGTGCGCTACTACCTCGAGCACGTGCTGGCCCTCGCCCTCCGGGCGGAGATTCCGGGCGTCGAGAGCGTCGCCTACGAGAGCCTCCTGTGGTGGAAGGGCTGGAGCTCGCGCGGCATGCTCGCGAGCCGCGAGAGACTGCTCGCGGATCTCGATGCCCCACGTCGCGAGATCCTGGCCGAGCTGCAGCACACCAAGTCTCGCCTCTCCGACGAGCTCCACCGGCAGAGGATCGACGACGTCGAGAGCCATGCGCAGCGGTTGGCCGAGCTCCGCCGCCGGCGCAGTGCTCTGGAGCGCGAGCTCCTGGGGCGCATCGAGGAGCCCCGGCCCGCGGCGCGGGTCTCGATCGACGAGCTGCGGAGAGCCTTGCCCGACGGTTCGGCGCTGGTGGACGTGTTCGTGTGCCGGGACTTCGAGCCGTCCGTGCGCGAGAACGGCGTGCAGGTTCGACCCGCGGACTGGACGGCTCCCCGGCTGTTCGCCTGGGTCCTGCGTTCCGATGACACGGCGGCGGACGACGAGCGCCTGGTACGACTGTCCCTGGGTGACGCGGAAACCGTCGAGCGGGCCGTCCGCGACTACCTCGCCGCGATCCTGCCCGGCGACGCGGCCGGACCCGAGCGCGGAGTCACACCCGGCCCGACCCTCGGAGGCGCGCGCACGGCCGAGCTCGGCACGGCTCTGCGCGAGCTCTTGTGGGAACCGATCGCTCGCCATCTCGACGGTGTCGAACGAGTGATCGTCTCGCCCGACGGGTTCCTGGGGGCCATGCCCCTGGAGGTGCTCCCGCTCGCCGACGGTCGTTTCCTGATCGAGGAGCGCGCGTTCGTGTACCTCCCCGACGCGGTGAGCCTGGTGGAGATCGTGGCCTCCGCGGGCGACGAGCTCTCGTCGCCCGCGGGTCGGCTGCTCGCCGTGGGCGGCGTCGACTACGACGAGGGCGAGCACCTCGCCGAACCCGTGACGCGGCCGACCTTCGCGAGCCTGCGCGGCGGTTTCCGGGGCGAATGGGGGCCGCTCTCGTTCGCGCGGCGTGAGCTGTCCGAGGTCGTGGAGCTCTCGGGCGCTCGGAACGCGGTCGTGCTGGACGGCACGCGCGCGACGGAGGAGCGCCTCAAGCGCGAGCTCCCGGGTGCGCGCTGGGTGCACCTCGCGACGCACGGCTTCTTCCAGCCGGATGCCCTGCCCTCGCTGTGGGAGGGAGCTCGCGACCTCGAGCGAGACAGGATCCGGAGGACGCCCGAGGAGAAGCGCGTGAGCGGGCTCATGCCGGGTCTGCTCTCGGGCCTCGTGTGCGCGGGCGCCAACCGGCCCCCGGAGGAGGGACGCGACAACGGCCTGCTCACGGCCGAGGAAGTGACCTGGCTCGACCTCTCGCGTTGCGAGCTCGTCGTCCTGTCCGCGTGCCGGACCGGTCTCGGCACCGCGCGCGGCGGCGAGGGCATGATGGGGCTGCAGCGGGCTTTCCGCCTGTCGGGCGCGCGGACCGTGGTCAGCTCCCTGTGGAGTGTGGACGACGAGAAGACGAGCGAGCTGATGCGCGGCTTCTACCGCCGGCTGTGGGTGGAGGGTCGCCCGCGGGGCGAGGCTCTGCGCGCGGCACAGCTCGAGGTGCTGCAGCGGGACCGCGAGGAAGGCCGTGCGGAGCCGTGGACCTGGGGGGCGTTCGTCCTGTCCGGGGACTGGCGCTGACCCAAAGTCTCGACGGGGAGCCCTAGAATGGCCAGGACGCCCACCATGCTCGCCGGCCTCGCCCCGCTGCTCCTCTGCGCTCAGCAGCCTGGAACCCCGTCGTCGCCGGACGACGCGCCGGTACGGATCGTCGTCGAGCTGGACGTGCCGGCCGAGGGCGCACAGGTCTCGCTCAACGTCGACTTCGACGGAATCATGCACGTGTGGGTCGAGTCGGAGTCGGTCGACCCACGCCTGGGCATCGTGGACTCCACAGGAGCGGAGACGGTCGACGAGGACTCGGGCGGTGGGACGACCCCCTATCTCGCCATCGCCGTGGAGGGCGAGCCGCTCCCGGTCACCGTGGAGTCCGACGTTCCCGGACGGGTCGTGGTCTACGCGGCCGGATCCTCCGAGTCGGACGCGACCCGCGCCGCGGCGGAGGCAGCGGAGGTCGAGGACCAAGAAATACGTCAGCTGCGCGGACGAGGGGAGACGGAGGAAGCCCGCGTCCGTGCGCGGGCGCTCGCGGAGCGACTGCTGTCGGTCGACGGGGCGGCCGAGAGCACGCTGGTGCTGCACCAGCTCGTCAATCTGGCCGGACAGCTCCAGGTCCTCCACGAGATGAAGCTCGCGGACGCGTGCTACGAGCCCGTCGAGGACGGGTGGCGTCGACGGCGACCGCGGAGCTACCCCTGGCTCCACTTCGTCCTGCTGCAGAGGGCGCAAGTACGAAAGAGCCTCGGGGATCACACACGCGCGCGTGACCTCGAGCGGGAGCTCGTCGCGCTCTTCGAAGAGTTCGCCCCGACCGAGTACTCGAACCTCATCGCCGTGAAGAGCGCACTATCCAGTACTCTCCAGACGCTGGGCGACATCGAGGGCGCGCACGAGGTCAACCTCGAGATGTACGACATGTCCGAGCGCCTGTTGCCGCAGGACGATCCGAATCGGATCACTGCGATGGACAACCTCGCGAACACCCTGCGGAAGCTAGGTCAGCTCGAGCGTGCGCGCGAGCTCGGCAAGTCGGCCCTCGAGGCACGGTTGCGGACGCTGCCGGAGGACGACCTGCAGATCGCCTCGACGCGGTGCAACCTGGCCCTGACCCTCAAGGCGCTGGGGGACCTCCGCGGAGCCCTCGCACTCGAGGAGGCCGCCCTCGAGGTGATGGAGCGGCGGTACCCGGCAACCCACCTCGACCGGCTGATTACCCAGTCGAACCTGGCGGCTACGCGCTACCTGCTCGGTGATCTCCGGGTCGCCGCCGATCTCTTCGAAGACGTGCGCGAAGCACAGGAGCGCTTGCTCTCCCCGGACCATCCCCACCTCCTCACGACCCTGGAGAACCTGGCGATCGCCCGCCGGGCCTTCGGCGACGTGGATGAGGCGCTCGCCCTTCAGGAACGCGTGCATGCTGCGCGGGAGCGCACTCTCCCTCCCGACAACCCGGACCTCCTGATGGCAAAGCAGAACCTCGCGGCGACGCTCGAGTTGCTCGGCGACCTGAGGGGAGCCAATACGATCTTCGAGCAGGTCCTCGCGATCGTGAAGGAGAGCCGACCCGAAGGGCACCCGGACCTCCTGAACGTCATGTTCAACCTCGCGGTCACGCGGGGAGGGCTCGGCGACCTGAAGGGCTCGCACGAGCTCTACGAGGAAATCCACGCCGCCTACGAGCGGACCCTCCCGCGCGACCATCCGAACCTGTTGCTGGCGAAGCGCAACCTGTCGGGAGCGCGAGCGGACATGGGGGACGCCGAGGGTGCGATCCGGCTGAACCGGGAGCTGCTCTCGATCGAGGAGGGGCGGCTCGCCGAGGATCACCCGGACCTGCTCGCCGCGAGGTTGGCGCTCGGCAACAGGCTTTGCGAGATGAAGGACTTCGTCGGTGCGGAGGAGCAATTCGAGCGTGTGCTCGCCTTGCAAGAGCGCGCCCTGCCCGACGATCATCCCGACCTGCTCGATGCAAAGATGAACCTGGCCGTCGTGTGCAATGCCCTCGGCGACCTGCCGCGGGCCCTGGGACTCTTCGAGGAGGTCCACGACGGGCGCCAGCACCTCCCCGCCGACAACCCCGACCTGCTCGACGCGAAGACCAACCTCGCATCCGCGCGCATCCTGATCGGCGACATGCCGGGAGTCCTCGAGCTCCTCGAGCACGTATACGGCGTCCGGGCGCGGATCCTCGCGCCGGACCACCCCGATCGGCTCAGTTCCGCCTCGAACCTGTCCGCAGCGTACCGGAGCCTCGGCCGCATCCGGGAATCGCTCGAGCTCGACGAGAGCATCGTGGCGATCCGCGAGAGTCGCTTGAGCCCGGACCATCCCGCTCTTCTCAGTGCCAAGACCAGCCTGGCCCTGAGCCGACGGCTCACCGGCGAGCTCACCGAGGCTCGCCGCCTGATGAAGGAAGTCGTCGAGGGATGGTCGCGGCTCGTTCACGAGGAGCACCCCGACCGCTTGCGGGCTCGCCAAAGGCTCGCCCAGGTGCAGGCCGACCTCGGCGACACCGAAGTTGCCCACCAGACGCTCGTCGACGTGCACGCGGGGCTGCAACGTTTCTTCCCCGCCGATCACGCGGAAGTCCTGGATTCCGAGGAGAGCCTCGTCCATTCCCATCGGGCACGTGGAGATCTCCGGAGTGCAAGCGAGGCTGCGCGCTCCCTGCTCGCGAGGCAGCTCGCGATCGCGGAGACCCTACTCGCTCAGTCGCCACGTATCGCCCGTGTCTCCGCGCTCCGCGAGCTGGACCGGCTTCCGGTGCTCCTCTCCGTTGCAGCAACGGAGCAGGGAGAGGAACTCGAAGGACTGAACGCTGAGCTCTTCTCCGTGCTGGAGAGCTTGCGCTCCGTCTCGACGAGCTCGCCGCGCGTGGTGCGCGAGGCTGCGCGCCTCCCCGAGCTCCGAGAGGCGCGGGCGGAGGTCGCGCGAGCCCGCAAGCGGCTGCACGACCTCGGGCTGGCGCCGCCTTTGGATGCTGCAGAGCTGAGTGATTGGAGGACCGCGATCTTCGAGGCGAGCGAGCAACGCGATCGGCTCGAGCGCGAGCTCCGACGCGTCCTCCGGGACGAGGTCGGAGCCGCCGAGCTGCCCGACGCGGAGCGCGTTGCCCGGGGGCTCTCCGCGGACTCGGCGCTCGTGGCGTTCTTCCGCTATCCGCGGGAGCTGGCGCCGGACCCCGACTCGGGAACGCAGCCGGATCGCGTCGACTCGCTGTTCGCGTTCGTCGTCACGCCCGACGCGGAGGTCCGACGGCTCGAGCTCGGACCCAGCGCCCCGTGGGTCGAGCGCGTGATCGCGTGGCGCGAGCGATTGGGTGCACCGGTGGCGCGGGGGGGGGGCCGCGCGGCCTCGGGCCCTCCCTCGCGGGGAATCGGCCCGGACCTCGCTCCGGTGGGCGACGACGTTGAAACGGGCCGCGCGCTGCATGACGCAATCGTCGGGCCTTGCGTCGAGTTGCTCGGAGACCTCCCCGGGACGCTGCACGTGATCCTCGACGATTTCCTGCACCTGGTCCCTTTCGAGGCGCTGCCCGTCGCCGGGGGCCGGCGCCTGGGCGACGTCCTCGAGGTCCGCTACGAGGTGTCGGCGGAACGGCTGCTCGAGGTCGAGGGCGCGGCCGAGCCGTCGGGGACGCTCGTCGCCGTGGGCGGCGTCGACTTCGACGCGGAGGGCGTCGAGCACACCCGTCTCACGCCCTTCCGGGCTCTGCCCGCTGCAGTAGGGGCCGGGCTTCGCGCAGGCGCGGGAGGGCGCTTCGAGCCGCTCGACCAGACCCTCGCCGAGGTCGAAGCCCTCGCCTGCGCTTTTCGAGAACGCACGGAGCTGCGGCCCGTGGTGCTCACCGGGGATTCCGTCACCACGTACGCGTTGTCCCGTGCGGCGCCAAGTGCGCGCTTTCTGCATTTGGCAACGCACGGTTGGTTCGCACCCGAGTCCCTGGGAGAAGCGGACCCTGCCGATCTCGAAGCGCGAGCGGAGCGCGCACGAGCCCAGATCACGCTTCGCGGCTTCGCGCCCGAGACCCTCTGCGGGCTCGCGCTGGCCGGCGCCAACCGCGGCGCGGACGAGAGCGGGGAGGTGGCTGGCCTCCTCACGGCCGAGGAGCTCGCCGGGATCGACCTCTCCGCCTGCGAGCTCGCCGTGCTCTCCGCGTGCGAGACGAACGTCGGCATTCGCCGCGCCGGACAGGGGATCCAGTCGCTGCAGACGGCGCTGCACGCTGCCGGCGCGCGCACGGCGATCACGTCGCTCTGGAAGGTCGACGACGCCGCGACGCGCAAGCTGATGGAGCGCTTCTATACCTATCTATGGGTGGACGAGCTGGGGAAGGCCGACGCGCTGTGGAAGGCGAAGTGCGACCTCCGCGCAGAGGGGCACCCGGTGCGGGACTGGGCGGCGTGGGTGCTTTCGGGCGACCCCGACTAGAATCGGGAGCCATGCTCGCCTCGATCGCCCTCTTGCTCGCCGCCGCGCAAGGGCCCGAGCTTCGAGCTCATCCCGACGACCCCCTCCACCAGTTCGTCGAGGAGGAAGCCGGTGCCGGAGGGACCGTCGTCGAGTACGTGGCCGGGTTCGACG
>JAJDET010000238.1 GCA_029259655.1 Planctomycetota bacterium | reverse complement strand
AGATGCTCGCGCGATGCCGCACGGGGCGTCCCTGATCCCTAGAGGCGCGGCCGATAGGGCCGTGCCTCGCGAGGCCGAAGGCCGAGCCCGGCGCGGAGTCGCGCCGTAGCCGCCCGCAGGGCATCCTTGGCGCGCGCTGATGCGCGCCAAGTCACGCGTGGCCGACTTGTCGGCCGCGCTCCTCGGGTTACGAACGCTTTTCAGGGCTTCCTGGGACACCGGGCGGCGGGCGCCATCCCGAGATCCGAAGCGACCGCGAGGTCGCCACGGACCGAACGGCGAACCCCACACCGCCGTCCACCCCAAGACGGAGCTCTACGATGTTGACTGCAGCCGCGCTCTTCCTGAGCGCATCCCTCTCTGCCCCCGGAGTCACCTGGCACCAGGGCACGATCGAGACCGCGCTCGCGGAAGCCGGCGAGCGCGAGACTCTCGCCGCGATCTATTTCTGGCGCAACGGCAGCGACTACTGCGCCGAGTTCTACCAGAACGTTCTGGGTGATCCGCGGACACCCGAGAAGCTCGCCCCCTTCGTCGTGTTCAGCGCGCAGCACGGCACGGAAGCCGGCGACGTCCTGTTCGAGAAGTACGGGATCACCTCGCTCCCGAGCATCCTCTTCGTCAGGAGCGACGGCAAGGTCGACGACATCGTCGCCGGGTACGCGGAAGCCGACACGCTCCTGGTGAACCTCGAGCGCATCCACATGGGTGAGCTGACGGTGACCGACCTCGAACACCGGGTCGCAGAGGCCGAGAAGAAGAGCGACGAGCAGTTCGAGCTGCGCTACATGCTCGCCGTGAAGTACTACGACCTCGGCAACGAGGAGGCCTACGTGGCCGGCCTCGAGGCGATGCAGAACGACGACAAGCGCGGCCGGACGAAGCACGCCGTGCTCGCCATGCGCGACCTCCTGAAGAAGGAGATGTTCGAGGGCGTCGAGACCGACGAGGGGTACGACGCCGTCGATCCGAAGCCGTTGCTCGCGCTGGCCCGCAAGGTCAAGCACCCCGAGGGTCGCCTCGAGCTACTCGGTGACGCGGCCAACATGTACGCCGGGCGCGGCCAGGTCGCCGACGCCAGCAAGACCTTCATGACCGCCTACGAGCTGGTCCCCGACGAGCGCATGATGAACTGGGCCGGCGACGTGGCCTACTGGCTCATGAACGCCGACGGCGAGCGCTCGGTCGAGGAGAAGGAGTTCGTCATGGAGCTCGCCAGCCGGGCCGCCGAGCTCGCCAGTCGCGAGGAGCCCTGCGGCTGCGACGAGGACTGCGAGTGCCGCCCGCCGAGCGCCACCCACGCGTACTACCTCGCAACCCTCGCCAACGCCTACCGCCTGGTCGGCAACGCCGAGCTCGCCAAGATGACCGCCGAACGCAGCGTCGGGCTGGATACGAGCGACGAGTGCCGCGAGCGCGTGGCGCACCTGCTCTAGGGATCGCGATCTCTCGCCACACGGGGCTCCGACGCGCGGACGTCGGGGCCCCGTTCTCGTCGGGCCCGTCAGGTGCGTGCGGGGAGCTCGGTCCATGCGATGCGCCCCCGGCGCCGCCACCCGACGTTCAGCAGCCAGGTCCGGGCCCGCGCGACCGGCGATGGATCACGCGCGGGGGCCACGCCCTCTCTCTCACCTCGCCAGCCCTCGAACCAGCGCCCCGAGGAGCACGGGTCCACGCCGAGCATGCGGAGCCCGTGCCGGGCGTGGTTTCGCAGGACGTACACGAGCGCGTTCCGCACTTCTCGCGGCGTCCGCAGGATCCGGTCGTGGTAGCGGTCCCAGAACACCTTCCCCTTCCGCGCCCACAGCTTGTTCAGCGCCTTCGCGACGCGAATCAGGAGTCCCTGCATCCCGCGCGCGAGCGTGCGCCGATTCGTCGCCTCCGCGATCAGGTGCAGGTGGTTCGACTGGACCGAGTACTCCACCAGCCGAAACCCGAACCGCTCCGCCCCCGCGCCGAACGCGCGTTCCAGCACCTGACGCTCCCGCACGCGCCGCAGACTCGGCAACCCTTCCACGAGTCGCGTCGTCACGTGCACCGGAAACCGCGACGCCAGCGCGGCGCGCTCCCGGTGGGGAACGCGCGGTCGTTCCGCTCGCCTCTTCCTCCCCGCCCTTTTCCGCGAGCCGCCCCAGCTCCTGAACTCGAACACCTCTTGCTTCGCCACTGCTCTCTTCCGCGGCACCGTTTGCTCCTCGAATGAACTCGTGATCCACATCGAGGACGCGCGAAGACCCGAGTGGTTTCGAGCCTTCCAGAAACACGTCGCGACCCGTTTCCGTTCCGACGATCACGCTGTCTTGATGGGGCACATGTCCGTCAGATGCGGGAGGTGGCGCGGGACACTCGATTGAGCACATATCCCTGCGCGAGCGACGAGACCGGTGGCGACGTCTCTCCGCGTCGGACGGTCGTGGAATGGGTGTGGGCGGTTCGTGGGCAGGCAGCCGCGTGACGAAGCGCGCGCGCTTTCAGCTGCTAGCAACGCTTCGCTCGCGCGGATGTGCCTGTCCACGAACCGTCCACGCGCATTCCACGGCTCCGCCCCTCCTCCTCTCGCCGACGTCGTCAGCAGTCTTCCGGCGGAGGCGTCGGACGACGACGCATCACTCGTCCCGGTGCACCGTCTCCGGCGAGAACGCCGGCAGGCATACGGCGACGTACTCCGCACCCCCCGGCTCCGGCGAGCTGTACCGCACCCACTCCCCCGGCTGGGCCACGACCGCCTGTCCGGCGGCCACTCTCAGCTCGCCACCCTCGAACTCCACGCGCAGCGCGCCCTCGAGCACGACCGTGATCTCCTCGAACTCCGGGCGCTGGCCCGGCTCCACCCAGCCCTCCGGCGACTTCATGCGCGCCACGCTGACGTTCGCGTGGGCGCTGTTCACGCGGCCGGCGTACTCCTCGATGCGCTTGGGCTTGTTGCCCGCGGCGGCGATGACGGTCGGACTCTCGATCAGTCTCGGCATCTACGGCTCCGTGCTCGCGCCCTGGTCGATCCACGCGCGGAGCACCGCGATCTGCTCCGGAGTCAGCGGGTCTCCCTCGTTGGGCATCGCGTCCTCGTCGTTCGGAGGGAGCGTGATGCGGCGGTGGAGCTCGCTCCCCGCGGCGTCTCCGGGCCGGATCACCCAGTCCTCCTCGGCGCGCTCGTAGTGTACGGCGAGGTCGTCGAGCCGCAGACCTCCCTTCCTTCGCTTCGGCCCGTGACACTTGAAGCACCGCGCGCGCAGGAGCGGCTCGACGTCGAACGTGTAGCTCACCGGGCCGACGTCGATGACGGTCTCCGCGGGCAGGTTCGTCGACGTCGTCTCCATCGGGGCAGGCCCTTCGCGCAGCGCATCGAGGAAGTAGCCCTCGCCGTACACGAGCGACCCGCCGAGGTAGCCGGCCACCGAGACGAGCCCCACCGTGATCAGGAGGAAGACCCTGTAGAGACGTCCCGCGCCGAACGCGAAGAGCCACGCGAGGAGCGACACCGCGGCCGTGCCCACCCCGGACCAGCGGTGCAGGAACACCGTCCGCTCGACGGAGCTCCCGAGCGGCTCCAGCTCCGCGTGGAGCCAGCCCAGGGAGGCCGAGGCCACCGCCGCCAGCGCACCCAGGGACAGGCAAGCGAACGCAGTCGGCGAGCGCTCCTCGGAGCGCCGCACGATGCGCACGAGCTCGGCGAGCCCCGCCATCCACAGGAGCGCGATCGGGAAGTGCACGACGAGCACGTGAGTCCGGCCGAGGAGCTCGAGCCAGGCGTTCGCGTCGGGGAGAAGGGGGACGAGTGTGGACATCGCGACTGGGCGCGAATGGTACCCGGAGTAGGATGCGTCGCATGCCCTGGTGGCACGAGCTCGAGACGAGCGTGAGGGCCCACGCCGCTCCGGAACCCAGCGCCCCTCCGCGCAAGCGCTCCGGCGTCGCGGCGATCCTCGAGCTCGCCGGCGATCCGCGCGTGCTCCTCATGCGCCGCTCCGAGCAGGAGCGCGACCCATGGTCCGGGCAGGTCTCCCTCCCCGGAGGTCGCCTCGAGCCCGGCGACGCCGACCTCGCCGCCACCGCCGTCCGGGAAACGCGCGAGGAGGTGGGGGTGAACCTCACGGACGCGGCGCGGCTCGTCGGTCGCCTCGAAGCGATCCAGGCCGTCGGCCGAGGAGTGCGGCTCGCGATGGACGTCACGCCCTTCGTCTTCGTGCTGGAGGCGAGCATCGACCCGACGCCGAACGAGGAGGCCCAGGAGGTCTTCTGGTTCCCCCTCGAACACGCGGTCTCGGGCGACCTCGACGGCGAGCACGAGGTCGAGCGCCACGGGCTCACCTACCACCACCCTTGCTGGAACTTCGACGGCCGCGTGATCTGGGGGCTGACGTATCGGATCCTCCGCCACCTCCTGCGCGTCGGCGGTGCTCCGTTGTGAGCTCGGGGAGGCCGTGAGAAACTCGACCGCAGTGGCTCCGCTCTCCCTCTGCCTCTGGTCCGGTCCGCGCAACGTCTCGACGGCGCTCCTGTACTCGTTCGCCCGGCGAGCGGACACCCGCGCCGTCGACGAGCCCCTGTACGCGCACTATCTCTCGGTCTCGGGTGCAGACCACCCGGGACGCGCGGGAGTGCTCGCCGCGCAGGACAACGACGGTGCAGCCGTCGTTCGCGACCTGATCCTCGGACCCTGCGACCGACCGGTCCTGTTCATGAAGCAGATGACGCACCATCTGGCCGAGCTCGACTGGTCCTTCCTCGAGCACACGACGAACGTCCTGCTCGTGCGCGACCCGGAGCAGATGCTCACGTCGCTCGTGAAGACGATCCCCGAGCCGGACCTGTTCGAGACCGGACTCGACACGCAGACGCGGCTCTTCCGACACCTGCGCGAGCTGGGACAGGATCCGCCGGTCCTCGACGCGCGCATCCTGCTCGAGGACCCTGCGGGTGTTCTCCAGCGCCTCTGCGAGCGGATCGGGATCCCCTGGGACCCGGCGATGCTCTCGTGGGAGGCCGGCCCGCGGCCGGAGGACGGCGTCTGGGCCCCGCACTGGTACGCGAGCGTGCACCGCTCGACGGGCTTCGCTCCGTACCGGGCCAAGGACGAGCGCGTCCCCGAGCGGCTCGCGGGCGTGCTCGCCGAGTGCCGCGCGCACTACCATCCCCTCCTGGAGGAAGCCGAGCGCTTCGTCGCGACGTCATGAGCGAGCTGCCGGATCCGCGCAACGCGGACATCGTGGTCTGGGTCGGTCGCGAGCTCCTGCCGCGGGCCGAGGCCAAGGTCAGCGTGTTCGACAGCTCCGTCCAGGGCGGCGATGCCGTGTGGGAGGGGCTGCGCGTCTACGACGGCGGGATCTTCCGCCTGACGGCGCACCTCGAACGGATGGAGGCGTCGGCGCGGGCGATGGCCTTCGAGGACGTTCCGACGCGCGAGTTCGTGGTACGGGCGCTCACGGAGACCCTGTGCGCGAACGGAATGCGAGACGGCGCCCACATCCGGCTCACGCTGACGCGCGGCGAGAAGGTCACGTCGGGAATGAGCCCACACTGGAACCGGTCGGGGCCCTGCTTGATCGTGCTCGCCGAGTGGAAGCCGCCGGTCTTCGACATGAGCGGAATCAGGCTCGTGACGTCAGGAATCCGCCGCAACCCGCCCCAGTGCCTGGACTCGAAGATCCACCACAACAACCTGATCAACAACATCCTGGCGAAGATCGACGCCAACGTCGCAGGCGTGGACGACGCGCTCATGCTCGACGTCGAGGGCTACGTGGCGGAGACCAACGCGACGAACCTCTTCATGGTCAAGAAGGGGTGCGTGCACACGCCGCTGCCCGATCACTGCCTGCCGGGCGTCACACGCGGCGTCGTGGTCGAGATCGCTCGCAAGAACGAGATCCCGATGACCGAGCGGCGTGTCTCGCTGTCGGAGGTCCACAGCGCGGACGAGGTCTTCACGACCGGGACCATGGGCGAGCTCGTTCCCGTGCTCGAGGTCGACGGTCGGCGGATCGGCACGGGTGCGCCGGGGCCGGTCACGGCGCGACTCCAGGAGCTCTATGCAGCGGTGACGCGCGAGGAGCGCGAGCCGCTCGAGCTGTGACGGGGCTCATCCGGGCCCGCCGCAGTGCCCGATCAGTCGCGGGAGGGCACCTTCAGGACCGCGCCCGCGCCGATCCGCGCATCATCGACGTGGCCGACGAACGGCTCTCGACCGCGCGTGAGCACGTGGACGTGGAGAGGTGATCCCCTGTGCGTGAGCACTCCCGGCGGCAGCTCGGTGAAGAAGCCGACGAGTGTTGCGGCCTCGGCCTTGCGTGAGAAACGCACCGGTGTGCGGCCGGAGTCATCCACCTCCGAGTACGGGCAGCGCCCGGCGAGGACGTGGGCGTCGAGGCTCTCCAGTTCGCACTCGATCACGAAGGGCAGCGTCCCCGGATCCTCGTGCCCGAGTGCGTCGAGGATCGGCGCGAGCTCCTGCTCGAGCTCGGCTATCGTGAGAGTCCGGTCGAGCGCGCGCTCCTCCCACGCCTCCACGCGAGACAAGGCGAGCAGGGCCGCCCTGTCTCCCTCCGCGCCGCGCCGGGCGGTGAGGTCGTCGGAGCGAGAGACCCAGATCTCGCCGTCGACCACGAGGACTTCTCCTTCGAGCCCCTCGAGCGCGCCCAGCCCGATGGATGTCGCGCCGACGGCGCTCGAGAGCTCGACACGCCCCTCCTTGCGTCCTTCGCGCAAGACCTCGCGCAGGCTGCCCCAGGACTCGATTCGGCCGTCCCAGCGTTCCGTCGCGCAACCCGAGAGAAGCGCGGCAGCGAGGACGAGCCGGCAGAACGTCGCGGTCTTCATCGCGGGCACCTACGTCCGTACACGACCGAACGCGAGGCGGGAAACGCTTACATGGCGCTCGCACGTGGCCATCCCCTCGAAACCGTTTCCCTGTGCTAGATTAATGTCCCCGGGTATTTGGACATCCTCGTGCAATGAGGGACGCTTCACCCGGGGGGGCCTCCATTCGTGGAGAGCCGCCGCGCTTCAGACACGGAAAAAGAGACCGACCCACCACGCACGGGTAGAAGGGGGAGACCTTCAGTCCGATCCGCATCCGAACGAAAGTAGGAAGGGCACGATGACGACGAGCGTCCTGAGTCAGCCAGCACTGGTGCTGAACCGCTCCTGGGTGGCGATCGCCACCACGTCCGTGCGTCACGCGCTGGGACTCGTGTTCAACGGTGCCGCCAAGGCCGTCCGCCCGGAGACGTACGAGATGTACAGCTTCGAGAGCTGGGCCGACCTGGCCGTCCACACGGACGAGCCCTACGTCCACACGGTCTCCCTGCGGATCAAGGTCCCCGAGGTCGTCGTCCTGACCCGCTACAACGGCGTCCCCAAGCGCGCCGTCAATTTCTCCCGCCGGAACCTCTACCGACGCGACCGGTACACCTGCCAGTACTGCGGCGCTCGGCCCGGCCAGCAGGAGCTCTCGATCGACCACATCGTCCCCCGCTCCCGCGGCGGGACGAGCACGTGGCAGAACTGCGTCCTGGCGTGCATGCCGTGCAACCGGCGCAAGGGAAGCCGCCTCCTCACGGAGGTCGGGCTGAGGCTCCTCAGCTCGCCGGCGAAGCCGAATTGGAAACCGACCCTCGAGATTCCCATAGGACGCGTCCGACAATCCTGGGAGCGGTTCGTGAGCGACCGGTACTGGGACGTGACTCTCGAGCCCTAGGACACGAGTTGCTGGGTGGCGCAATCGGTAGCGCGGCTCCCTGTTAAGGAGATGGTTGTGGGTTCGACCCCCACCCCAGCAGCCACTAGCGCAGCCGGCGTGCGTACGTGCCGCAGCCTAGCGGTTTCCCTTGAACCCGGCGAACAGGCCCACGCCGCCGAGTCCCGCCGACGGCAGGCTGCCCGTGACGAAACCGCGGAAGCTCTCGAACTCGTCCGAGAGTCTCGCGACCGCGCCGTCGTAGAACTGGGACAGGACGTCCCAGTGGATCTCGACGAAGTCCACGCGCTCGAGCCCGATCAGGACGAGGAACAGCACGCCCACGGCGATCGCGCTGATCTTGAAGAACGCGCGCAGCGCGAACCCGACGCAGAAGCCGACGAACAGACTGAGGCCGCCCTTGACGAAGAACGGCGACCACTCGCCGACCCCAACCTCCGCCTCGGTCTCCGTCTCGGTCCCGGATGGAGACTCCGTGCGCGGGAGGATGGACGTCGCCTGCGGCGCGTTCGGACCGGCTCCGCCGCTCCGTGAGACCTCCGTCTCGCCCTCGCCCGAGCCCCCGAAGACGCGCAGCGACAGCCCGAACAAGACGGAGAGCACCGCACAGCCGAGCAGGACCTTCTTCCAGGTGGGGATGGCGAAGCGCGACGGCGCCTCCTCGATCCCCTCCTCCTCCTCGAGATCCTCGGTCACGGCGTCGGTCTTTCCTCGGCCACGATCTCGGGAATCAGCTCGCGTAGGCGCCGGGCGCGATCGAGCGGATCCGGGTGCGTGGCGAGCAAGCGCGAGAGCGGGTCACCGGAGCGCCCACCGAGCTGGGCCATGCGCTCCCACAGGAGCGGCGCTTCGTTCGGGTCGTAGCCTGCGCGCACGAGGTAGCGCAGGCCGATCTCGTCGGCCTCGCTCTCGTGGGTGCGACTGTACTTCTTGATGCCGAGCTCGCTCCCGACGCCGAGCCCGGCCAGCCAGATCGCGCGGTCGTCGCCGGAGAGGCCCTTCCAGTCGAGGGCCATGTCCGCGCCCACCAGGATCCCCTGCTGGAGCAGAGTCTGCGTCATCCGCTCGTTGCCGTGGTTCGCGCTCACGTGCGCGACCTCGTGCCCGACGACCGCGGCCAGCGCGTCCTCGTTCTGCGTGACGGTCAGGAGACCCGTGTAGACGGCGACCTTGCCGCCGGGGAGCGCGAATGCGTTCGGCACGCTCGGCGCGTCCAGCAGCCGGAACTCCCAGTTCGCGGTCAGTC
>JAJDET010000237.1 GCA_029259655.1 Planctomycetota bacterium | reverse complement strand
CAGCTGTTGGTGTGGATGCGCGCTCCGGCGTCGTAGGCCTGCTGGAGGAGGTCGCCCGTGTCGATCGGATTGCCAGCGAGGAAGTACGCGTTCCACGGCTCGACGAACTGCTCGATCGCCTGGAAGACCACGCGCGCCTCCGGCGCGGAACCCGCGAAGACTCCGCCCGAGACGGCCCCGTCGCCGAGCACCGACCCGGTCACGTGCGTGCCGTGCCCACCGACCAAGTCCGCGGCTCCGTCGTCGGCGCCGACGTTCGTGATACCGGAGTAGTTCTCGACCGGCCAGCTGAAGATGGCGTCGAATCGCCCCTCGACGTCGTCGTGCATCGAGGCGTCGTCGACGCCCGAGTCGATGCCCGTGTCGGCGATGGCCACGACCTGTCCCGCGCCGCGCAGGCCGTAGTCGTTCCAGACGGGCTGCACGCCGATGATCGCCGTGCCCTGGTCGTTCATGGTCTTCGTCCGGAGCAGCTCCTCCACTCGCAGCACACCGTTGATCCGCACCACGTCGACGACACGTTCGACGGGACAATCGACGCGCAGGCGTACGCGTCGCTTCCCCTCGATCACGTCGAGGACTTCGACGCCGAGCCGCCCGATCGCTCGCTGGATCCCGTCGAGCTCCTCTCCGGAGAACACGGTCACGATCAAGGCGAGCACGGTGGGCCCCGGCGCCGGCACCTCGATCCGGTCCGCGATCCTGCTGCCGATCGGCCTCGGGATCTCCTCGCCCCGGAGTCTCCGGCTCAAGGCCACGTTCAGCCGCATGGCCGGTTGGAAGATGCCGACCCATCGGACGCGCGGCACGGCTTCGATCGCGTGCCGCGCGTCGGCGTCCATCCGGGCGACGTACGCGTTGTCGGGCACGTAGTGAACGAGCTCCGCGCCGCGCTCCTCGACCTGCGCCTTGGCGCTCGCGGTGACGGGGCCGTCGAACTGGACGATGTAGTAGCCCCGCGCAGAGGCGCTGTAGCCGTCGATGACGAGGTCGGGCGGGAACAGGGGGAGCTCCTCGTCCGTGAAGAACTCGTAGTCCCCGATCTGGATGCGGGAGCTCTCCTCCCGTGACGGCTCACCGCCGATCGCTGCGCAAGACTGGAACAGGGCGGCGAATCCGACGACCAAGACGAGCTTCCACTTCATCGATCTCCTCCTCCAGTATTCGGTTCAAGACTCGGAGACGACCGGCGCCTCCTCCAACTCCGCCTGGCGCTCCCAGAGGGGATCGCTGACGAACGAGAACGAGCTCACGAGCCGCGCGTTCTCTCCTCCGAACGTCGCGAGCGCGAGGCTGTCGGGAAGACAGGTCGAGCGCTCGAGGATTGCCTGGCATCGAGTCCACTCGTCCTCGAGGGTCGAGTCGGACTCGAGCCGCGTGAGTCCCTTCTTGCACTCGTCGATGAGGAAGTCGGCCAGGTTCTCGATCCGGTCCGCGCCGCCGTTGATCTCGCGCAACGCGAACTCCTCCTCGAGCGCCGGAAGCAGCTCGCGCAGGACGACGGGGTAGCGCGCGGCGAGCGCGAGCAGGAGCGCCATGGCGCGCTTGGTGCCGGAGGGCGGAGCAGAATGCTCGCGTCGGTGCCAGACGATCTTCACGAGCTTGAAGACGTTGACGAGGCGCTTGGCCGAGCGCGGCGAGACCTGCGCGTCGGCGCAGGCATCGCGCAGGGCATCGAGCTCGTCCGGCAAGAACTGGAGCGCTTCGGTCGGGAGCGGATCGAGCGGGACGAGCACGGGCTCCTCGTCGAGATCCTCCTCCGTCACGCCCGGCTCGGTGTCGATCAGCATGTCGATCGCTTCGGCAGGCACCGGCGCGGTCCTGGTGATCATCATCTTCTGCCGCTTGGGCGCCGGCGGCGCCTCCTCGGCGGACGGTTCGGGCTCCGGCTGGACCACGGGCACGGGCGCTTCCTCCGCGACGTCCATGTGCTCGCCCAGGAACTTGCGCAGCGCCGCGGGCGAGATCGGCCGCACGCGGTACGGCACCTGCACGATCTTCTCGATGTAGTCGAGTCCAGACGGCGCGCCGTCGCGGACGAGGATGCCCTCGTAGACCTTCTCGAGGGCGCGCGTCACGTAGCGCACGTCCATCGCGATCACGACGACGAAGAGCCGCGTGCGGACGAGCAGCTGTACGGCCTCGAGCACCTCGACCACCCGCCGCGGCGGACAGCGATCGAGGTCGTCGATGACGAGCACGACGCGCGGCTCGCCGCGCGGGAAGAGGTCCTCGTGCTCCTCGGTTCGGCGTCGCGGCAGGAGCGCCTCGGTCAGCTCGGCGAGGTCCTCCTGGACCTGGTGCAGGAGTCCGAGCTGGCGGTCGTAACCGCGCCCCTCGATCCGCTCGCGCAGGAGGTCGACGAGCGACCGGCCCTTGGCCGGCAAGCCGACCCGGTTCTTGTGGCGCCGGACCTCGTCCTCGAGCTTCTGGAGCTCGTCCGCAGCGTCCTCTTCCGCCTTCGCGCGCGCTGCCTCGACCGCGCGGTCCTCGGCCTCGGATCGCTGTTCGCGGAGCGCGTCGAGACGTCCGTGGTAGTCGTCTGCGAGAGCCTTGACCTCGTCCGCGCGAGCGCGAACCCAGGCGAAGCCCGAGAGGGCAATGGTGAGGAGCGACACGAGAGACGTCGCCACTTTCTGTGTCGCCTCCAGCCCGAGGAAAAACGGCACGACGAAGACGAGGAGAGCCATGGCGGCCAGCCCCACGGACTCGCGCGAGGCACCGGCGAGCAGTCGATCGAGCGTCGAGCGCTTCTTCTCGAGCTCTTCCAGCGTGGGTGGCTCCACACCCGACGCCTCACGCGCGGCCGCCACGACCTTCTCTGCCTCCGTACCGAAGAGCGCGCGCACGCGCTCCCACACGGGCTCGAAGGCCTCCCAGCGTTCGCGTTCCAGGAACTCCGCCCGGACGGAGTCTTCCTCCTCGGCCTGCGCGGTCTCGAGCTTCGCGCGTCGCGACGCGAGCTCCTGCTCGGCCTCCTCGAGCAGTCGGGTCTCCTCACGACGCAACTGCTCCAGCCCGGCCCACAGGCTCTGCTCGTCGACGGCGTCGGCGGCGGCCTCGGGAGCGAGCGTGTCCGAGAGGAAGAGCCGCCGCGCCTCGCGGTCCATCGCGATCAGCGTGCGCCAGAGCTCCGTGTCCTCGCGCAGGTCCTTATCGAACTTGTCGGCGATCGTCCGCTCGAGCGACACCTGGGTGTCGAGCTCGACCAGCA
>JAJDET010000236.1 GCA_029259655.1 Planctomycetota bacterium | reverse complement strand
GCTCCAGGAGATCGACGCGGGCCTGTACCCCGAGAAGATCCTCGCGGGTCTCATGCGGCTCCGGAAGATGACCTTCCTGAAGCTGGAAACGACTCCCGGGTCGCCGCAGATCACGGCTGTCGAGTACGACGGCTCACCGATCGTGGGTGCGTCCGTGCAGGTCGAATTCGTGCTGCAGCAGCGCTACCGGAACAAGGCGCAGCCCGACACGGATTCGATGGGTGTGAGCCTGCTCGATCTCCGGAAGCCTCGTCAGCAGGTCTACGACTTCATCGCGAAGGAGTACACGTTCCCCACGACCCGCCTGGTCGAGGTCCAGGTGCAGCACCCCACCTGGGGCACGCAGTCGGCCACGGCGGTCGTGCCGTACCTGGGTCCGTGAGCACGCGGGTCTCTCTCGCGCCCTCTCAGTCCCACCAGAAGTACCAGTACTCTGCACCGACGAGCGACGCCGCGAGCCGGTTCAGCGTCTCGTAGCCCTGGTAGACGAGGTCTCCGCCCGAGTAGAGGAACTGCTCGCGCGCGAGCGCGACCGCCGCTTCCCGATCCGTCGGCGGACGCGCGACGCGCATCTCGACGACGTCGCCGGAGACGCACACGAGCTCGGCGCCGAAGCGCTCGTGCCAGTCGCGTTGCACGGCGACGTGTTCTTCGCTCGCGGGGCACTCGTTCCAGCCGCCGTAGCGCAGGTAGGCGAGCACCTTCCAGGGGTCCGTTGTCGGAACGAACGCGATCCAGACCCCGTCGACCGGCTTGCCCGAGAGGACGTCGAAGGGAACGGACCATCCGGTCTGGGGCTCCGTCGGCTCCCACTCGCCGAGCTCGACCTCGCCGTAGAGCTCGGGTTCGTCGGCGGCGCGCGCTTCGAACCACTCGGCCGCGACGATCCCGTCGGCGATCCGCAGCGTGTCGGTCGCGCTCCCCTCGTTGAACTCCGCGAGCTCGGCGAGGGTCCCCTGCTCGTCGTGACAGACGACGGGGTAGTAGCCGGTCTTGTCGGCCAGCGGCCGGAGCCGTTCCCAGGTTGGCACGGCGTCGCGCGCATCGACGTCGAAGCGATAGATGGTGCCGTCCGGGCCCGCGTGCTGGACCTGGAGCGCGGGGACGTGAACGCCGTGCTCGGCGAGCACGGTCGTGATCGCAGTGGGATCGGTCATGGGTTCCGTCTCACCATGGGGTTCGTGTCGAGGGCTCTCGGACGACGGCGCGCAGGACATCGCCGCACAGGCCATCAGGGCGAGGGCTCCGGTACGCGGTAATCGGCCGGGTCTAGTCGAGTCCACGGCGATCACTGCCGGCACGACTCCGATCGCGCTATCGCGACTCCTCTTCGGCCTGGTGCTGTTCCCTGCGCAGGAGCGTGGCGTCGATGAACTCCTGGATCTCGAGCTCCTCGTCCGGGAGGACGACATCTCCCGCCGTCAGATCGACTTCGCGCTCGACGTACATTCCTTACTTGGGATCAACGTAGACCCGAAGAGTGTAGGCCTGCGGTTCGAGGCGGTCGAAGTGGAAGGCGCCGACTCGTCGATCGTTCGCATCGTCGTCCTCCGGTTCCGAGGACCCGAAGAGCGAGCCAAGCCCGCTTCCGGTCCAGGGAGCCTCGCCGGATGCGTAAGAGATCGTCTGCCCTCTGCCGGCGACCGCGTCGCCCCACAGAGTGCGCAGCTCCAAGAAGAGGATGGGTCCCTGCCCTGGACCGAACTCCATGATTCCTTCCCGAGAGAGAGTGAAGTTACCTCCCAGATCTCCGGGTTGCCCGTCTCGTTCGTCCACTCAGCGCTGACCGGAATTCCCGGAGCTTCGAGCACGCTGTCGTTCTCCAGGGGCGAGCACGTCACCGCGGTTCCACCGACCTGGGCCTTGCCCGCCAACGAGCCAGACTCCTCTCACGCGATACGGTTTCCACGATGCAAGACGATCGGCGTGCGACGCTGAAGCCATCCCGGGCCGTGATGGAGTCCCGAATTCCCCACTCTGACAACCGGCGATCTCCTCCCCGCGCTGCGCATGCGCCGTGGCTTGCGGATTGTTCGAGTGCTCCTTACGCTTCCTAGACCTGGCGGGGGCATGTCGAAGGAGGAGCACCTGGGGCGAAGGGACGCACACGAACCGTTCGAGGAGCCGTGGAACACGTCTCGCCGGCCGCGTGTTCGCATCGACATCTCGACGTTCTATCGAGCGAAGCCGCGAGACTTGCTCACGCGGTTCCTGGAGGGTGACCCGCTCGACATGGAGCTTCGCTGCTTCCGGCGGAGGTCCCAGCTCGCGTACCTGATATCCAGTGTTCGTCTCGTCTGGCGAGCCGCGGCTCGAGCCGCCTACGCGGGCTACTCGTACAGGGGGGATCCCCCGGTGGACACCTGGCTCGAGGGCCGGATCGACCACAGCATCCGGGAGCTCCTCGAGGAGGACGAGGTGGGTGCTCGCAAGGAGCAGGAGGTCGAGCGTCCGGAGGACTACGAGTTCGTAGCGCGAGCTCTGGACGTGAGCCCTGCCGATGCGCGCTCCGCCTGCGTGGCGTTCAACGCCCTCGATCCCGACGTGCGCACTACGTTCTTCGCCGTCTCGGTTGCGAGAACGCCGATCGAGGACCACGCCGGGCACCAGGGCCGCGATCTCGTGGAGGTGAAGACGGAACTGGGGACCGCCCTCGCGACACTCCTACTGGCCGGCGGAGTACACAACGAACCGGCAGAGCTGGCAGGTTCACTCCTCCGAAACTGGCCCGAGGACTGGTGATAGAATGAGAGCCACCACCCCGCGATGAACGCCCAGGACGTCGACTACGACCCCGACCTCGCGCAAGTCCTCGAGGACATCGCGAACGACTCGCGGGCCAAGCTCCTGCGCGTCCCGAACTCCGGCGACATCGTCCGGATGATGAGGCCGGAGCCGGTGGGCGTCGCAGCGCCGGGGTTGACGGCGGCGGAGAGGCACCTGTTGGAGGTGCATCGGGAGGAAGTCGTGTTTCTGCTGAGGCAGAAATGCTTGGGCCTGTTCTTTGCTTCGGACGCAGCTGAGAACCGCTTCAACCGCTGTCTCACACCCACCACGAAACATGACATTCTCTCCAAGGAGGACTGGGCAGTTCGTTCGAAGATCGCCTTTGATCGATGCCCAATGAGCGATGCCCCCATTCGGGGTCTGCGAGAATGCCTAGCCGTGCCTAACCCATCGCCAATCCAGGTGGCTAGGATTCTGACGAGGATTACCTCCTCTAGTTACGGACCACTCTATGAGGCTTCGTATCTGGCTGACAAGAACCAGAACCAAGACTCTATAACGCTCTGCAAGGGCTTGATTGGCAACACATCTTCATTTCATGAGTCATTTGCCTGGCAGATCGTTGGTCGGATTCACTTTGGAAGTGACTATGCTAGGTCCCGAGATTCATTCGAGAGGGCTTCGCTAGCATCACCGGAACAGTGTGCCCCTCCGCTGTACTGGCTGATACAAGCAGTGCTCTCTGGCGATACTCGTTCGGCAGAACGCGCGGCAGACTCAATCACCGTCGACCCAAGCCACCGGGCCGTCAGTGAATCCGCGCACATTGCCCGATGGAACATCTCGCGGGCATGCACTTCTGTGCCCCCGGAAGCATTGAATCTCGCTCGTCTCGTCTCAGAGACAAGCGAGACATCGGCGAGGACCCTGAATGTCTTCTTCAAGAATTAGTCGGCTCCTGAGGATCTTGCTCCTAGGCAGCCTCATTTCGGGTGCAGTCCACGGTTCGTCCACTGCCCAGCAGGGACTGCCACCGGCGCCTAAATTCAAGAGAGCCTCCATCGCAAGAGTATCCTCGAAACTAGGTCCCGCTGTCAGCGCCCCACAAGCGAAACCGCGAACAGGCATGGCCCCAAAGACTCTTCCGTAGCAATCAGCAGTGAAGAATGTAGCTGTTGCAGCGATTCTAATCTTTGGCGTTCTTGTTGCGGCCGCGCTCTGGAATCACAACGCCGATGATCCTCGACCTGCTCACCTGCCAACAGGTCCAGCAGGACGAGGTCTCCCTTCCAATGAACCGCTCGTGCCTCCCCTTATGCCATCTGAGGGTGATGTCCGAGCTCAAATCCCTGTAGGGCCGGCCAACAGCGAGCTTCCGACACAAAGACCGCGAGCTTCCGCCGCAAGAAGCGAGGTCCCAACATTTTTTCTTTCAGGAACGGTTTCGTATGAACCCGGCCTTACAGATCGCAGTACGGCTATTCGCTGGTCTTCCTTAACTGGATTGCGCTACGAGGAGCTCGGTCACTTCGACGCGCCTGATGAGAACTGGGGTCCGATACCTGTCCCCCTGCTAGGAGCGGACGAGTACGTGGTTCGCCTTGAGGGAACAGGCATTGCCCCTAGCGAGGCGCGGTTTTACCCCCCTGCATCTGGAGATTTAGTTCACCTGGACTTGGTAGCGGCTCAAGGGAGCACGCTATGGTTCTTTGTCGTCGATGAGAGTGAGGAACCGATACCAGAATCGAGGGGCGTCCTTCGTTGGAGCAGTGGGCACAGCTATGTGTCAATGGGTGTTTACCCTCGAACTGACGGGATCATCCAGGCAGAAGGCTGCCCTTCTGGAATAGTCGAAGCTTCGTTTCACGCTCCCGGGTACGGCTCGATGCGGCTTGATCCGATTCGGGTTCCAGAAGCAGAGACGTCAACGCACCTAGTAGTGCTTGAGGCGGGAGGATCCCTGCGAGGGCGTGTCGTGCAGGGCAAGAACCCAGTTCAAGACTTCTTGATCCTACTATGGCCAGCCTCACACCCAGGACTAGGTCAAGAGCACGTTGTGCTCGACAGTCATGATGGCTCTTTCGAGATTGGGACAGCACCGCTTGGCTTATTGTCTGTGGTCGCGGTGGCCCCAGGTATTGGCATCAGCGATGAGACTGTCGTTGACGTGCATCAAGCACGAACCAGCATCGTGACCCTCGACCTTCCAGCTGGCGTCACGCTTGCCGGACGGGTTATTGCTGACGATACGAATGAACCGGTTATGTCTGCTCAGGTTGAAGCCTTTGTCCACGCAGACGGGATGATCATTGGCCGCGCCGGCCTTCGTGTCCCCACGAACATTGACGGATTGTTCGAGATCCCTGGCCTTCAGCGAGGCGAGATTCTCGCACGGGTCTCTTCTCGGCATTATTCCAGTTCCGTACTAAGGCTGGATGCGACCGAAGGAGCGAGAATCAACCTAGACCCGATTGTCCTTTATCCTCGACAGGACCTTCGTCTCCGACTTCGCCAGGAAGGTCTTGCCTACGACGACTTCCATGTATCTGGTACCGGCCCCGATGGTCTTGGCCCCAAACGATTCAGCCGCGATGGCCTTGCCCATTTTGTTGGAGTAAGTCCCGGCCAGTATCAGTTCATCGTAGACCTTCCTGATGGCTCAAAGTACGGGCAGGACGGAACTCTCAGGCCCGGTGAAGACTGGGATGTAGAACTCTCTCTTAGCTCGCCATCAGTACTCAATTTGGAAGTCTTGTCAGGCGATAAGCCTGTTGGTTTGGGAGCCTACGTTGACCTTCAACAGTGGTCTAGCTTGCGGTCTTTTGGGCGTGTCGAGCTTGACCAAGACGGAAAAGCGACTATCCGCTATCTTCTCCCTGGACTCACCCGGGCAAGAGTTCTTCGAGAGGATGCATCAGGGACAGTCCTTGCTGAGGAAATCATCGAGATAGTTGATGGAGACCAGCTTGTTGTCATTAAGACTAGGCCACCTGGTGTATCGATCCTTGTCGTTGACAATGAACAGAATCCGATCGCTGGGGCGCGAGTGCGCGCTCTTTCTCTTGATGACCATCTTTGGTTTGGCGATACGCTCACAGGTCCTGATGGTAGGTGCCAACTCGGCAGCCATGGAGAGAACTTTGTCAACCTTTATGTGAGCCACCCACTCTACGGGTATCGCCTCGCCATCCCTTTTGGAGTGGATCCTACGCAAGAGGACTTTGTCGTGGTTCTCGATGGGGGAGTTGAAGCCCGCATTGTCCTAACAGGGAAGCGTGGAACTGTCTCTGGCCTTCGGCCAAGCCTATACGATGAGCACGGTCAGTACCGAATTGAGGGCACGTCATCAGACACATCCGGTCTTGTCGCATGGAGGAATCTCACAGAAGATGACTACAACGTCCAGCTTGATCACCCCGACTACTGGCCGATCTACTATCCCGTTCGCATTGTAAAGTCGTCGGCACCGATTCTGATCCCCACAAGACGACGATGCACCATGGTCGTCGTGGCCACGCGAGAAGCGCTTCCATTGGCCAAAGCTAAGATCCACCTCTTCTACCGCGACTCGAACTCAGACGTGGCTGAGTTCCTTTCGAACCGGGACATCGACTCTAGTACCGGTTCCCTCAGAACAGGTCCTGACGGCAGGCTTGTTCTCGATCGAGTCCCAGAGGGTGAGTACGTCTGGACGATCAACGGTGGAGAGGCGTCGGGGGAGTTCGAGGTGCTACTGGGTGAAGAGAACGTTCTTCGGATCGCCCTTCAGGGTTGACTCGTTCAACGCCAGTCTCCATCCAGCACGAACCCCGCCCACATTCCCGGCCAGCTCTCGCCACTCGTCTCGCGGTTGAGCTTCAGGACCTCGAGCTGTGCGCAGCGCAGCGCTTCCAGCGGGCTCCAACCTCTACGCCAGAGAAATGAGTAGAACCCCTCCATCAACTTCGCCGTCGACTCGTCCGCCACGGACCACAACGACGCGATCACCGTTCGCGCTCCGCACATCCGGAACGTCCGGCGCAAGCCCAACAGACCCTCCCCGGACGCGGCACGTCCCAGTCCCGTCTCACAGGCCGAGAGCACGACCAGGTCGGCGCTCGAGAGGTCGAGCCACGAGAGCTCCTCCGCGGTGAGGATTCCGTCCGCGCGACCGGGCTCGGACGGCACCGACCCTCCCGCACAGACGATGCCCGACAGGAGACCGGGCGGCAGCGACGTGGAGGGAGCGAGCGCGGGATCCGCCGACGCGAGCAGGCCCTCACCGAGGCCGGCACCTCCCGTCGGATCGAAGAACCCGTGCGTGGCGAGGTGCACCACGGTGCGTCCCGGTAACGCGGCCTCGATGCGCTCCTCGCTCGCATCGGCGCCCGCCAGACGGATGCGCGACGCCTCGGGACCGAAGACCTCCACGTACCGCGCCCCGACCTCGGCGATCTCCTGGGCCGTGAACGGCAACGGCGACCAGCTCGACCCGTCACCGCGCAGGAGCGCGACGCCCCGACGCCCCGACCCCGACGGCGCCTCGCCCCGGTCCCCGTAGTCCACGTCCCCGACCACCAGCAAGCTCGGCGCGACGTCGCGCTCCCCGCGCTCGGACATCCGCTCGAGCCACGCCGCGTCCTGCAAGTAGGCGAAGCGATGGTGCTCGATCAGGTGCGTCCCGTCCTCGCGCCGCAACACCCCTAACGGGAGCGTCGCCAGGAACGCGTCCGGACACAGGACCACCGGGTCCGCCCCGACGACGTGCGGCGCGATCGGATCCCACAGGAGCTCGCGGACCCGGCGCGAGAGGGCCGGCTCCCGATCGCGCTCCCGATCGAGCGCCGCTCCCATCCCCCGCCCCGCCGATTGCGCGAGCGCGCCGCGCAACTCCTCGATCGCACTCGACAACACCTCCGCCGGACCGAGGTCGAGCTGCACCAGCTCGGCCCCGGGACGCACGATCCAGGCGACGACGCGCGGCTCGCTCCAGCGTGCGGCCGAGTCGCCGTCCCCCGACACCTCCCACCACGGAAGGACCAGGAAATCGACCACGGCGGCTCCGGCGGGGATCGCGGCACGCAGGCGCTCGAGCGTCGGCCGCGGCTCCGGCTCGCCGCGACCGGTGTGACGGGCCAGCGCCGTCACACGACGATCGCGCTCCGCGCGCAGCGCCGACAACCGCTCGTCCCGCTCCTCGGGATCCGCCGGCGGCTCGGACAGCACGCCCGAGAGCTCGCCCTGCACCACACGCAACCGACCGAGCTCGCGCCTGCCCAGGAGCCCGATCCGCTCCTCGAGCTGCACGCGACTTCGCATCAGGCTGCGCGACACGCGACCCTTCCAGGCTAGGACCTCCGCATAGGCGCGCTCGTGCAATGCGGGATCGTCGAGCACGCGCGCGATCGACAGGAGCACGCGGTTCGCGAAGCTGACGCGCGCCGCGAAGGTCATCCGCTCGCCGTCGTCCATGAGCTGGAGCTCGCGCTGCATCCGCTCGTGCACGGCCTCGAGGTGCGGCAGGAGCTCGTCCCAGGCCTCGCGCGGACGACCGAGCTCGACCAAGAGTCGCGCGCGGTGGGCCGCCGCCTGCGCCACACCCGGGTGGTCCGGACCGAGACGCCGAACCGCGGCGACGTCGATGATCGTCAGGGCTTCGAGCGCACCCTCGAGGTCGCCCTGGTCCCACAACGTGAAGGCCAGGTGCGAGCGCGCCGCGAGCGTGTGCGGATGATCGGGACCCACGACGCGCGTCGCGACCTCGACCGTCTCCAGGAGCGACGCGCGCGCGCCCTCGAGGTCGCCCGTGCTCCGAAGGGCGGCGCCGAGGTTCGCGCGCTGGAGCAGCGTCGCCGGATGGTTCTTCCCCGACCCGCGCTCGGACATCGCGAGCGAACGCTCGAAGGCGTCCCTTGCACGGTCGTGCTCGCCGGTGGCGTTCAGCACGAGCCCCATGTTGTTGAGGGTCTGCCCGACGGTCGGGTGATCCGGACCGAACGTCTCCACGCGGATGGCGAGCGCGCGATCCAGCGCGTCCTTCGCCTCGGGCAGGTCGCCGATCTGGTTCAGCAGGAAGACACCGAAGTTGTTCCAGGTCATCGCGGCGTCGGGCGCACGGCCGAGGCCCTGGGATTCGAGCTTCGCGAGCGCGCGCTCGAAGGTCTCGCGCGCCCGCGCCAGATCGCCTTGATCGGCGAGCAGCGCCGCGAGGTTGGCGAGAACAGTGGCGTCTTCCGAGACCTCGACCGCCTTCTCGTAGGCCTCGCGCGCCTCCCCCCACCGGCCGAGCGCCCGGAGCACGACCGCGACGCTGTTGTGCAGGCTGCCGATGTACCCCGCGAGGGCGGAAGCCTCGGCCTCCGCGAACATGCCCGACTCGAGCGAGGCCAGCGCTCGGCGGTAATCGACGAGCGCCTCCTCCAGCTCGCCGCGTTCCTTGTGGATGCGCCCCATCTCGTGCCAAACGGTCGAGAGCGCGCCCTCGCCGAGCTCGGGATGCGCCTGCCAGATCTCGGCCGAGCGCTCGAGCCGCGCGAGGGCCTCGTCGAGGCGCCCCGCGCGGCGCAGCGGCCAGGCGAGCTGCTCGAGCGTCGCGGCGACGAGGATGTGGTCGGGTCCGAAGAACGCCTCGCGATTGGCGAGCGCGCGTTCCATCAGCACGGCGGAGCGGTCGTACCGGCCGAGCTCGAGGAGCTCCTTCGCGAGCTCGAGCGCGGCCGAGGCCATCGACAGGCTGTCCCCGCGACCTTCGGCCTCGAGGTGCTCCACGAGCTCTTCGCGCGTGCGAGAGACGGGCGCACCCGCGCGGCAGACGAGCTCGAAACGCACGTCGATCTTCGCCAGCGTGCAGACGTCGACGAGATAGGTCGCGCCGGCGCGCAGCTCGGTCGCGAAGGGCGGATGCAGCCCGGGCGGGTTGCTCGTCTCCGCGAAGATCGCGCCGTCCTCGTCGCGCAGGATCAAGAGCAGCCCCCAGTCCCACGAGCCGTACTGGAAGTGGTGCGCGCCGTCGGCCTCGGGAACGAGGCGGAAGCGGTGCACGGCAAGGGGCCCGGCGCCCCTCTCGCGCAGCCAGTCGAGCTCGACCTGCAAGCCGTCCCGCTCGATCGTCGCGTCGACCCAGACGCCGGGCGACAGCACCGCGTCCTGGGCCGTCAGCGCTACGAGAGAGAGTGCCAGCGCGAACGCATCCATCTGCTCCGTCTCCTCCGCGCCCATCGTAGCCTCCAACGCGGATCGCAGCGGCGAGGGAGCACCCAGTGAGAGTCAGTCGTGTGTCAGCACATCGAGGATCCGCTGCTCCCGCGCCTGCAGAAGCCTCCCCTGGGAGCGCAGCATCCCGCGATAGCCGAGCGTGATCGCAATCAACCCCGCGGCGTGCATCAGCGGATAGAGGGGCAGCGCTCGAGCCCAACCCTGACCGGAAAGGAGGAGCTCCACCACCCCGGGTATCAGCAACGGGGAGAGCGCTGTAGGAACCAGGAGCAAGCTGAGGAGCTGCCAGAGGATGGTCTTCCACTGGGCGTTGGCGGCCTTCAAGCCGTTCTCCTTCAAGCGCACCGGGCCGACGATGGACGTCATGTTGCCGACCATGCACAGGAGCAAGTAGGCCGAGAAGAGCTGCAGGATTCCGCCGAGGAAGTGCGCGAGGTCGACGGGCACGAGCACCTGCAAGACGATCAATGCGATCAGGCTCACACCGATTCCGAGCGGTGCCGTGGCGAGGTTCTTTCCCACGAGGATCTGATGGCGCGGAACGGGGGACATCACGAAAGCGCGGAAGCCCTCGCGGTCCAGGCCGAACTGGTTCTGCAGCAACTGGATGATGCTCAGTAGCCCGAGCGCAATGGCCCCCAGGCTCATCATGGGCGCAAAGGAGCTCAGCGTGCCCCGGTAGGCGTTGTTGGAGAGCATGACGCCGAAAATCCCCAGGAGAATGACGGGGCTGAGCAGCAGCATCTTGATCTCCGGCGCGCGCAGGAGCGATCGCAGACAGGCGTAGGCGATGCCGGCTTCCCGGTCTCCGATGAAGGGCAAGGTCCGCTGGACCATCAGCGTCTTCCGCTCGCCGCTCGCAACGGAGCTCGCTTCCCGTACCGGCGACGCGACGACAACGCCGCCTCCCGCGCCGACGATGGAAGCCAGCGTCTTGCGATAGGAGCGAAGCAAGCTCCACGTGCAGATCGCCCACAACCCCAGCGTGCAAAAGACACCGGGGAGCCAGCGCCCCTCGAAGGTCGTGCGCATTCCGTAGGGCAGCCAGCCGAGCGGGATGACCTGCGCCCCGAGCGTGATCTTGCGTTCGAGCGCGGCATCCTCCCGCACGTTCTCCTCGTGGAGGAGCTCATGCGCGGCGAGACTCTCGTTCGAACCCTCCGCGTGGTGTTCCGCGTCCACTCGTCGCTTCTCGCGACGATCGGACGAGCCCATCAGGTTGAGCAAATTGGGCGCCTGGAGCACGATCACGAAACCGACCGTGATGACGGCGATGATGTTTCGCCCACGGCGCTTGTCTTCCATGATCCGCGCCAGCCATCCGCGAAACTGATACGTGATCGCCGTGATCATCCCGAAGAAGCCCAGCACCAGGGGCAGTGTCAGGAGCATCGACGGACCGCTGACGATCCACATCGCCAGCCACAACCCGAGCATGGCGGGCAGGAAGATCGCCACGCTGAGGCTGACGAAGGAGCTCAGATAGTTGTAGAGGAAGATCCAGCGCAGGGAGACGGGCAGGTGCAGCAGGTTCTTGAAGGACATGGCGTCGGAGCGCTGCAGGTCCGTCAAGAGGCCGATCATCCACGAGAACAGAAAGCCCCCGGCCAACGCGATCCAGACCAGCATGAGCGGCAGCGGCTCGGCTTCGGGCAGTTTCTCGAGCCCCAGCATCAGCGCCAGGACGAAGAGCGACAGGCACGCCAACGCGGCCAGCACGAGCACCCCGCCGAACAACACGTTGTTCAGCTTGCTGGTACGCCTGACGCGGTTGACGAGGATGCGCCAGCGCAACCAGAGCGTCGCTCTCAGGTGATTCGGATTCACCGCTCGGTCTCTTCGAGCCAGCTGAGCTGCGGATGCTCCTCGACGTCGGAGCCGACGACTTCCAGGAAGCGCGCCTCGAGAGAGCCCCCGCTCCCCAGCTCCGCCACGGAGGTCTGCTCGACGAGCTCTCCGGCGACGATGATGCCGACGTGAACGCAGAGCCGCTCGACGATCTCGAGCACGTGCGAGGTCAGGAAGACGGTCGAGCCGCGCTCGACGAAGCTGCCGAGGAGCTTGCGGATCGTGCGCGAGGCCACGGCATCCACGCCCTCGAAGGGCTCGTCCAGGAAGAGCAGGTCCGGGTCGGGCAGGAGCGCCGCCGCCAGGGCCAGCTTCTTCTTCATACCGCTCGAGTACTCGATCGTCAGCTTGCGCTCGTCCTTCTCCAGGTCGAGCAGCGGCAGGAGCTCGTCGATGCGAGCGCTGAGCATCTTCTTCTCCATCGAGTGCATGCGGCCGGTGAACGTCAGGTACTCGCGCCCCGTCAGGTTGTCGAACAGCGCGAGGTCCTCGGGAACGACACCGATGCGGCTCTTCATCACGAGCGCCTGGTCGGGATCGAGCGGATTCTGACCGAGCACGGAGATGCGCCCCGCAGTAGGAGCGAGCAACCCGGTCAGCATCTTGATCGTCGTCGACTTGCCCGCTCCGTTCGGACCCAGGAAGCCGTAGAAGGTCCCCTTCTCCACTCGCAGGTCGACGTCGTGGACGGCGCGGAAACTGCCGAAGGAGCGCGAGAGCGCGTCGGTCTGGATGGCGAGGTTCATGGGTCGTGAAGCAGTGGGCCGGGCGGAATCTCGGGAGAGTATGCCCTCGCCCGGTGTCGATCCGCCGTGGCGGGCCCAACAACCGCCGCTCCCGCCACGCCTGGTGTCGCGACGGCGTCCTCAACGCCAATCGCCGTCGAGGACGAACGCGGCCCAAGTTCCGGGTAGAGCTCGACCGGTTGCTTCGCGGTTGTTCTTCAGCAACTGGAGTTGCGCGCGGCGCAGCGCGTTCAACGAGCTCTCTTTGTTGCGCCAGAGCCGCCTGTAGAACCCCGCCATCAGGTTCGCCGTCGATTCGTCCGGAACCGACCACAACGACGAGATGACCGTCCGCGCACCACACATCCGGAACGTCCGCCGCAGACCCATCAGGCCCTCGCCGGACGCGGCGCGTCCGAGGCCGGTCTCACAAGCGGAGAGGACGACGAGATCTGCGCTCGAGAGGTCTAGCCACGACAGTTCCTCCGCCGTGAGGATGCCGTCCGCACGATCGGGCTCGGAGGGCCCCGACGCGCCGGCGCAGACCAGGCCCGAGAGGAGACCGGGCGGCAGCGAGGACGCAACGTTGGCGAAGTCGTTGGGCAGGCCGGCTTCGTGCGCTACCGAGCTCGCGCCGAGACCAACGCCACCCGTGGGATCGAAAAAGCCGTGCGTGGCGAGGTGCACCACGGTTCGGCCCGGGAGCTCGGCCTCGATGCGCTCCTCGCTCGCATCGGCGCCCGCGAGTCGCAAGCGCGGGGCCTCGGGGCCGAAGACCGCCGCGCGCTCCGCCTCGACCGCGGCGATCTCGACCGCCGTGAACGGCAACGGCTCCCACGTCGAACCGTCCCCGCGCAGCAGCGCGACGTCGCGACGACCCCGCTCCGACGGCGCCTCCCCGCGGTCTCCGTAGTCCACGTCCCCGACCACCAGCAAACTCGGCGCGACGTCACGCTCCTCGGGCTCGGACATCCGCTCGATCCACGCCGCGTCCTGCAAGTACGCAAACCGGTGGTGCTCGATCAGGTGCGTGCCGTCCTCGCGCCGCAACACCCCGAACGGCAGCGTCGCGAGGAACGCGTCCGGACACAGGATCACCGGGTCCGCACCCACGACGTGCGGCGCGATCGGATCCCACAGGAGCTCGCGCACGCGGCGCGAGAGGGCCGGCTCGACGTCGCGCTCCCCATCGGGCGCCATCCCCATCCCCCGCCCCGTCGACTGCGCGAGCGCACCGCGCAGGGCCTCGATCGCAGTGGACAACACGGCGGCCGGACCGAGGTCGAGCTGCACGAGCTCCGCTTCCGCACGCACGATCCAGGCCACGACGCGCGACTCGCCCCAGCGGCCGAGAGACGGCCCGTCGTCCTCCCCCGGCAACTCCCACCACCGGTGGACCAGGAGATCGACCACAGCCGCTCCCTCGGGCAGCGCGGCGCGCAAGCGCTCGAGCGTGGGGCGCGGTTCCGCCTCTCCGCCGCCGGTCCGGCGCGAGAGACCGGCGACCAGACGGTCGCGCTCCCCCCGCAGGTCCGACAGGCGTACGTCGCGCTCCTCGCGATCGACCGGCGGCGCGGACAGCACGCGCGAGAGCTCGCCCTGCACCACGCGCAGGCGGCCGAGCTCACGGCGACCCTCCTCGTCGAGGCGCTCCTCGAGCCGTGCACGGCTGTGCATCAGGCTGCGCGACACGCGGCCCTTCCAGGCCAGGACCTCGGCGTAGGCGCGCTCGCGCACCGCGCGGTCGTCGATCTCACGCGCGCTCGACAGCAGCACGCCCAGCGCGAACCCGATGCGCGACGCGAAGAGCAGACGCTCGCCATCGTCGAGGAGCATGAGCTCGCGCTGCATCCTGTCGTGCACGGGCAGGATCGCGGGCTCGAGCTCGTCCCAGGCCTCGCGCGGGCGGCCGAGCTGGAGCAGGAGCTGGGCGCGCACCGCCGCGTCGTGCGCGACCTCGTGGTGGTCCGCGCCGATCAGGCGCCGCGTGGCGGCATGGGCTCCTTCGATCGTCTCGAGCGCCGCCTCGTGCGCTCCCCCCGCCCACTGCACCAGGCCGAGCTGGAAGCGCGCCGCGACGGTGTCCGGATGGTCGGCACCGACGGTCCGCGTCGCGACCTCGATCGTCTCGTGGAGAAGCGCCCGCGCTTCGTCCAGGTCGCCGGCCTTCCGCATGGTCGCTGCGAGGTTCGAGCGAAGGAGCACCGTCGCGGGATGCCAGACGCCCATCGCGCGCTCGGACAGCTCCAGCCCGCGCGCGAAAGCCCCCCGCGCCCGTTCGAGCTCGCCCGTTCGAGCTCGCCCGTGCGGTCCAGGACGATGCCCAGGTTGTTGTAGGTCTGCCCGACGTGGGGGTGCTCCGGGCCCAGCGTCTGCACGCGCAAGGCCAGCGCGCGGTTCAGCGCCGCCGTCGCCTCGTTCCGATCGCCGAGCTTGTCGAGCAGGAAGGTGCCGTAGTCGTTCCAGACCTGGCCGGCGACGGGGCTCACGGCCAGGCCCCGCGCCTCGAGCCCGTCGAGGGCCTTCTCGAAGTACTCCCGGGCCCGTGCCAGGTCGCCCTGCCCGGCCAGCAGTGTCGCGAAGTTGGTGAGCACCGCGGGCTCATCGCCTATGAGCTCGAGCGCACGCTCGTAGGCCTCGCGCGCCTCGCCCCAGCGCCCGAGCATCCGCAGGACGACCGCGAGGCTGTTGTAGATCCCGCCCTCGAACTTGTGAGCGACGGGGTCGTCGCCCGTGACGACGACCCGCGCGTCGTAGGTCGCGAGCGCGAGGCGGTAACTCGCGAGCGCCTCCTCCAGCTCCCCCCTGTCCTTGTGGATACGGCCGACCTCGTGATGAATGCTCGTGAGCGCCTCGGCTCCCGTGGCCGGGTCGCGGTTCCAGATGTCGGCCGCGGCCTCCAGACGCGCCAGCGCCTCGTCGTAGCGGAGCGCGCGGCGCAGCGGCCACGCGGTCTGCTCGAGCGTCGCCGCGACGAAGTAGTGGTCGGGCCCGAAGTACGCGATCCGGATGGCGAGCGCGCGCTCCATCAGCTCCGCGGAACGGTCGTAGTCGCCGAACTGGAGGATGCCCTTGGCCATCTCGATCAGCGTCGCGGCCATCATGCCCGACTCCCCGCGCCCCTCGGCTTCGAGCCGGGCCATGCGCTCGCCCGCGGTACGGGAACCGGGCGGGCCCGCGCGGCAAACGACCTCGAAGCGACCGCCCTCCGCGGCGAGCGTGCCGACCTCCACGAAGTAGGACGCGCCGGCGCGGAGGTCCGCCGCGACGAGCGGCTGGAGCCCGGGCGCATTGCTCACCTCCGCGAGCACGACTCCGTCCGCGTCGCGCAGGATCAGGTGCGAGCCGAACTCCCAGGAGCCGGCCTCGACGTGGTGCAGGCCGTCGATCTCGGGGACGAGGCGGAGACGGGTCCCCGGCACCGAGCGCGCCCCCCGCGCGCGCAACGCGTTGCTCTCGATACGCGGACCGTCCATCGCGACCGTCGCGTCGACCCAGACGCCGGGCACGAGCTCCGCGTCCTGGGCCGAGAGCGCGACCAGCGCGAGTGCCTGCGCGATCGCTCCGGCCCGCACGCTCAGTCCCCGACCTTCACCAGCGGGAAGTTCTCCCCGCCGCGGATCGTCGGCACCGTCGGGCGCTGGCGGCCGCCGCTGCGCTCGTGCACCGCCTTGCTGGCGTAGTCCTTGAGCTCCTCGATCTCGACGTAGCCGTTGCCGTTGCCGTCGCGGTCGGCGGCGCCGGCGAGACCGTCGAGGATCGCCTTCGTGAACAGGCCGTTGCCCTCCTGCTCGCGCGCGAAGCCGTCGTCGGCGCTGGCGGCAATGATGTAGATGCCGCTCGCGGTGACGTCCACCGTCGCGTCGATCGCGTCCTGCTCGAAGGGCGCGAGCCCGCGCGTGTTGCCGCGCATCCCGGCCGGGATCGACTCGCCGGACTGACACGTGTCGAGCAAGAGCAGCCGGCGCGTCGCGTGCAGCTTCTCCCAGGTCACGAGCGACTCGAGATCCTGCCGGTCGATCCCCTCGTAGGGGTCGTCCGGCGTGCAGTCGGCCGTCAGGAAGAAGTACTCGCCGTCCTCGGTGCGCACGCCGTGGCCGGCGGCGAAGACGACGATCGTGTCCTCGGGCTGCGCCTTCAGCAGGAACTCGTGCCGCGCGCGGCGGATGGCACCGCTCGTGACCTCGTCGTTCGCCAGGCGGCGCTGGTGCACGCTGCTGAAGAAGCTCCCCTGCTCCTCGGCGAAGCGCCTGAGCAGGTCGTCGGCGTCCTTGGTCGGGTAGTCCAGGTCGAGCCCGTCGTCGTCGTAGTCGGCGACGCCCAGCGCGAGCACGTACAGGTCGCGCCCCGTCGGCTCGTACCGGATGACGAAGCGCTCGATCTCGCTCTCCACGCCCTCGCGGTTGATCGCCTGCAGCGTGATGCGCGTCTCGCCCATGCCGGGCGGCAGCTCGATCGGGAGCCTCACGCGCGCCTTCGTCCCGGTCTCGTCCGACTCGAGCGCGCCCTTGACCGATGAAGCCAGGATCACGCGCCCCTCGAGCTCCACGCGCACGTCCTCGACGCCGGCGTAGTCCACGACGAACAGGTCGAAGACGATCTCGCGCGCATCGACCGTCGAGTCGCGGTCCTCGGGGACGAGCACCTGCAAAATCGGGCGGTAGACCACGGCTTGGCGCACCGAGCCCTCGAGCTCCGACGCGCCCTCGTAGTCACCGAGACCGCGCAGCACCTCGGCCAGCTCCTTGCGCGTGCGTTGCAGGTCGGCGTGGTCGCCGGGCAGCGTCTCCAGCTGCACGTCGAGCACGGCGGTGTAGAGCTCCTTCGCCTCCGCGAAACGCTTCTGCGAGCGGTACAGCCCGGCCAGCCGGCTCTCGATCGCGAGCGTGGCGAGGTGCCGCTCGCCGAGGGTCGCGAGACGCGCGTCCACGGCCCGCCGGTAGAGCACGACGGCCTCGTCCGTGCGCCCCTGCTCCTCCGAGAGCGACGCGAGGTCCTCCATGCACGCCGCGGCGTCGGGATGTTTTTCGCCGAGCGCGTTCTCCAGGACCTCGAGCGCCTGCTCGAACATCGAGCGCGCGGCATCGAGGTCACCGCCCGCACGCGCGATCCGACCCAGGAGGTGGCGGCTCTTCGCCGTGGCGGGGTGCAGCTCGCCGAGGGCCTCGAGGCGGATCTCCAGCGCGCGCTGGCAGCGCGTCACCGCGCCGAACGACTGCCCCTGCGCGTGCAGGAGCGCGGCCAGCGCGTGCAGGCTGTCGGCCGTCGCGGGGTTCGCGGACCCGCGCGCGCGCTCCTCGATCGCGAGCGACCGCTCGAGCAGCTCCTTCGCCTCGTCGAAGCGGCCCTGCGCCTGCATCAATAGAGGAAGCGTGCGCAGGCTGCGCGCGGTCTTCGGGTGTTCGGGACCGAGCGCGGCCTCGCGGATCGCGAGCGCCCGGGAGAGGAGCCCCTCGGCCTCCTGCGGCCGTCCCTCGCGTTGCGCCAGCTCGCCGAGACCCTCGAGGGTCGCCGCCGTGTCGGGGTGCTC
>JAJDET010000235.1 GCA_029259655.1 Planctomycetota bacterium | reverse complement strand
TGCTAGTTGTCGCGGCTCCGTACTTACCGCACGCGCTCGTAGACCTCGAAACCGTGCACGCTCAGCACGTTCCGGAAGTTCTGCAGGACCCACGCGTGGACCGGATCCCGCTTGGGATCGGCGGAGTTGGGCTTCCGGCGGTTGCGCACGCAGTAGTTGGGAATCCGTCCCTCTTCCTTCATGTACTCGAGGGATCGCTTGCGCACGGCGACCGGGGATCTCTGCGAGAGCCAGACCGTGTTGACCGAGGGCCTCGTCCGGGTCAGGAAGTACATGAGCGGCAGGAAGTCGTACGCGAGGAGGTAGTCGCCCGGCTGCGTGTGGGCCTGGAGGAACTCGAGGACCTCCTCGATGCCCTTGACGCGAGTCGGGGACGACCGGATGCCCTTCAGCATCGGATTCGTGAAGTCCTTGGTGAGCATGAAGGGCTTCACGTTCTGGTAGACGAAGCGGTTGTTCGCCGTGTAGACGCCGGTCCCGGCCAGGATGCACGCCAGGGTCAGGCAAGTGGCCGCGGCACGGCGCACCTGAACGCTCGCCTCGAGCTCCGTAATGCGGCCGTAGAGAGCGACGATGCCCGAGACGAAGAGCGGGAGGATGGCCCAGGCGATCTTGTGCGCGTGGTCGCTGAGCAGCGCCTGGAGGAACGCGAACACGAGCGAGCCGGACAGGAAGAGCCGGACGGCGAAGCGCCGCTTCCTCGCCTCCTCCGTGAGCGTCTTCGGTTTCTGTACGAACAGGAGCGCGAGGTGGAACCCGAGCGCCATGAGGGTCAGGCGCGTGCGCGGCACGACGGGCTGATTGCCGACCACGGAGTTGGAGCTCGAGTCCGCGTACAGGATCAGGAGGAAGATGCCCCCGCCGAGCAGGCCCATCACGATGCCGGCCATCGGCCAGTCCTTCTCCGGCGCCCAGCGCCTCAGCGCTGACATCGTTCCCCAGCAGCCCAGAGCCGTGGCGACCGTCACGGTCAGGGCATAGGGGACGAGCTGGACGATCGAGCTCTCGAACTTCTCCTCCACGGACGACGCGTAGATCCCGGTCTGCGAGAGCGCGCGGTGGTCGTACCACCAGTCGGTGTGCAGGCCCTCGGCGAAGATCCACGCGACCGTCAGGGCGATGCAGATGCCCGTCGTCAGGAGCATGCTCGCCGTCGCCCGCATCGTGGACGGCGCCCCCCTTCGCGTGACGAGTCCTCTCAGGAGGATCACGCCCGGGACGGCGAGCACGGCCAGGAAGGGGAGGTAGGAGAAGGCCCCGAGGAACGCGGCGATCCCCGCCATGACACCGAACACCAAGCCGGGACCGCGTCTCGCGGCGGAGGTCGATCGCCAGAGCAGGGCCCACGCGAGCACGAAGAAGCACGCGCCCATCGCGTGATACCCGGGAGTCAGGATGCGGTGCGGGACGAAGGCCGTCGCCGCGCACGCCGCGGCGATGGGGAGGTCCGGCGCGAGCCCGCGCAGCGCGAGGAAGAGCACGAACGCGGTGAGGAGCTGGAACCAGATGCCCGCGAACCGCATCTGGATCAGCGTGACGTCCGGGAACACCTTGAAGATGGGCACGAGCAGGACGTCGAACATCCGGTGCGGGTTGACGACCTCGTCCCGCAGCGGCACGTCGCCCATCGCGTATCGCATCGGTGCGCTGACGTAGAGACCCTCGTCGGCGAATTCGACCCCGAGTTGCGCGCGATAGGTCGCGTATTGATGGACGGCTGCGAACAGAGCCAGGGCACCGAGGAACGACAGGATCGAGGCGACCCACCCCGAGCGGGGGGCTTCTCCGGATCCCTCGTGCATTCTCAGCCGAGCTCCGGAGCGTCTCGGATGACGGTCTCGCGGATCACGTAGGCCGGCTTCCTCTGGAGAATCACGAAGTTGCGGATCACGAACTCGCCGATCATGGCGAGCACGGCCAGCGTGGCCAGGAGACCGATGGCCCAGGCGTTCAGGAGCAGTCCGGTCGTCACGCGCGGGAGGATCTGCTGCGGCATCACGAACGAGCCGGCGACGCGCAGGACGAGCAGGGTCGCGAGAACGACGCAGGCGAGGCTCAGGAGCTGGAAGGGCCGGTCCGACACGTTGACCAGGCTCTCCATGTTGTAGGCGAACAGCTTCCGGAAGGTCCAACCGGACTTGCCGTACTTCCGCGCGTGGTGGCTCACCGGAACCTCGGCGATCCGCCCGGCCATCGAGATGACCGGTACCGAGCGCCAGGGCTTGAACGGTCCGAACTCGAACGCGCGGACCAGCCGCCCGTCGTAGATCTTGAACGTGCAGCCGAAGTCACGGATCTCCGTGTCCGTCGCCTTGCGCATGATGGCGTTGGCGAGCTTCGACGGGAGCTTCCTGACCAGCGGATCGGTGCGGTCCTTGCGGAAGCCCGTGACGAGGTCGTACCCCTCGTCGTACTTCTCGATCAGCGTCGGGAGCTCTTCCGGATCGAGCTGCAGGTCGCTGTCGATCAGGACGATCGCCTTCCCGCGCGCCACGGCGATCCCGGGCGTCTTGGCGTTCGCCTGCCCCGAGTTCTTCATCAGGTCGATGACGGCCGCGGCGTGCTCGTCCTTCCGGAAGATCTCCTTCAGGCAGTCGAGCGTGCCGTCCGTGCTGCCGTCGTTGACGAAGATGATCTCGTAGCTGCGTCCGGTCCCCTCGAGCGTCTTCGACAGACGCGCGTGGAACTCGTGGATGCTCTTCTCCTCGAAGTAGCATCCGACGACGATGCTGAACTCGACGGTGTGTTCGCTGTCCGCCTTCTGCAATGGACCCTCTACCTCCGGTCGGCCGGATTGTAGCCAGTCACGCCCTCGCTACGCGGGCTCGGGACCAAAGGGAATCTGGTAGCATCCGCCCGTCATGGCACCGAGTCGCATCGCGCGGCGCTATCTGCCGCTCGCGCTGCTCCTCGCCGTAGCGGCGTACCAGATGTGGCGCGTGGAGGTCGACGGCCTGACCCGCTGGCGCGGCGGCGGCTTCGGGATGTACTCGTCGGTCCACTACGGCGAGAGCGAGGTCTGGATCGGGTTCTCGAGGGGAGAGGGCCTGAACTTCGTCCCCATGACGACGGCGGGGACCGTGGAGGCGCGCCTCCTCCTGCCGCGGTGTCGCGTGTTCCCGACCGAGGAGAGCCTCGAGGAGCTCGCCCTGTACATCACGCCGGGGGCCGGGGCCCTCCAGATCTGGCGCCCGCGGCTGGACCCCGAGACCCTGGCCTTCGATCGCGAGCTCCTCGCGGAGTACAGGCGGTGAGCGAGACGCGCGAGGCGGCCATCCGGCTGGCGAGCGTCGCGGGCCTCGTGCTCCTGGCGCACGTGATCGACGCCCACTGGCGTCCCACGGCCGCGCGCGTGGCCGTGGCGGGCGTCGTCTTCGCCACGCTGGTGCTGAAGCGGGACCTCCTCCGTTCGCGGTGGCCGTGGGTCCTGATGACCGTCGCGCTCGGATGGGTGCTCCTCTCGATCCCCTACAGGCTCGGGAATCACCACTACGTCCTCTGCTACACGGGGCTGGCGATGGTCCTGTGCAACGGGCGCGACGATCGCGAGTTCCTCGAGGACATCGGCGTGAACCTGCGTTGGTTCCTCGTCGCGATCATGTCGATCGCCGTCCTCCAGCGCGTGCTGTCGCCGACCTTCATGGACGGGTCCTATCTCGGCCTGATGATCGCGCGCGGGGAGTTCTTTCGCCTGGTCTACGCGTTGTGCAACTCGTGTGGGGAGCTCGCGGCCGAGAACCGGGCGGCGATCGCCGCGTACCTGACCGGCGATCCGAACTCCGCGGGCGCGATCACCCTGCACGAGCCCTTCTCGGGCTTCGCGACCGTGGTCCGCGGTTTCGCGGTCGTCATCCTCGCCGTCGAGCTCTGGATTGCCGCCGCGTTCGCGTTCTTCCGCTCGCCGTGGATCCGCCACACGGCCCTCCTGCCCTTCGTGGTCTTCCTCGGCTTCACGCGGTCCGAGTTCGTCTTCGCGAGCGTCCTGGCCCTCATCGGGCTCGCGACCTGCAGCGTCGAGCAGAAGCGGCTGCGCGGTCTGTACTCCCTGACGGCCGTCGTCCTGGCCGCGTGCGTCTTCCTGTTCCCCGTGGAGACGGGCGGCTAGAGGGCGCGGCCGAGAAGGGACGTGCTTCGCCGAGGCCGAAGGCCGAGCCCGGCGCGGAGTCGCGCCGTAGCCGCCCGCAGGGCATCCTTGGCGCGCGCTGATGCGCGCCAAGTCAATCCGGGGTAGCGCGCCGTAGCCGCCCGCAGGGCATCCTTGGCGCGCGCTGATGCGCGCCAAGTCACGCGTGGCCGACTTGTCGGCCGCGCTCTCAGAGCACCGGGAGCAGCTTGATCACGAAGATGATCGGCGTGATGAGGATCTCGATCGGGAGCGTGATCAGGTTCACCAGGAGGTTGTCCTCGAAGTCCCAGTAGCTCGGGTATTCGAGCCCCACGCAGGACGCGAGGGAGAGCAGGAGGATCGCCGCGACGAGGTTCCGGACGGGGGGCTTCATCAGGACTCCTTGTACGCGGTGATGATCAGCTTGCTGCTCAAGAGCAGGTTCGTCGAGCTCGCGACGCGAACGATGTCCTCCGCGACCGAGGCCGGGATCGGCTTCCCGTGCGGATCGCGCTCGTCGATCCTGTGCCGGCTCTTGACGGCGAAGCGGGCGGCGAGCTGGAAGACGGGAATCAGTGGAGCCATCAAGAGCGAGCTCGTGCTCCAGTTGCCGCGCCGGATCTCGCCGACTCGCATCCCGGCGATCCGGAGGAAGTAGCGCAGCCGGAACACGTCGACCAGAAAGGCGTGGCCGTGGAGGATCCACTGGCCGTCCGCGCCCTTGTACGTCTCCTGCTCGTTGATGAACCCGCGCTTCAGGACGCGTTGCCCCGTCATGAAGTGGGAGAGCCGCCCGCTGATGTGCATCACGTTCGGCGTCGTGATGATCAAGAGCCCCCCAGGCCGGAGCACGCGCGAGCACTCGCGGACGAAGGCCGCCTGGTTCTCGAAGTGCTCGATCCCCTCCATGCTCAGAACGCAGTCGAACGCGCCGTCGGCGAAGGGCAGCGGCGCGCAGGCGTCCGCACGGACTCCGCGAAAGCCATCGGGGGGGAAGAGGTCCACCTCGACCGTCCGCCAGCCGGCCTTGCGGGCTTCACCGATGACGGGCCCCGTGCCCGCGGGGATGTCCAGGAGCAGACCGGGATCGTGATCCGCAAGGATCGACAACACCTCTCGGTTGACCTTGTTGCCCAGTTTCGCCTCCGGGGTACCGCCTCGCCGCGGGGCGCCGAGTGTATCCGAGCGCGCTCCGGGATCGATGGGGCCTGGCCGGATCAACTCCCCGATCCGCTACGATCCGGCGCATGGGAGAGACGGGAGCGGAGAACCGCGGCCTCGCGGGCGTGTTCCTCCTGGCGAGCGCTGTCGTCTTCCTGGTGTTCTTCGTCGCGGGCAGTGGCCGGGCCTCCATGGAGGACGACGGCTTCCTGTGGTACGGCGTCGTTCGGGTGCTCGCGGGCGAGACCCCGCTCGCCGACTTCACCTCCTACGACCCGGGGCGCTACTACTGGTGCGCGGCGTGGTCGCTGGTCTTCGGGAGCGCCTGGGTGGGTGTCGTCGCCGGCGTCTCGGTGTTCGCCGCGCTCGGGCTCTTCTTCGGGCTGCTGGCGGCGCGGCGCGTCGTGAAGGGCGGGTGGGGGCTCGTCGCGACGGCCGTGTTCCTCGCGTTCTGGATGCTTCCCCAGCGCAAGGGCTTCGAGCCGGCGCTGACGATGACGGCCGTGCTCGTGCTCGTCCGCCTGGTGGAGAACCCGACGCTGCGACGCCACTTCGTCCTGGGCCTGTTCGTCGGCGTCGCGGCCTTCTTCGGACGAAACCACGGCGTCTATTCAGGCACCTCGGCCGTGCTGGTGATGCTCCTCCTGCGCTGGAAGAGCCCCGGCTACGCGCTCTTCCGGGGCCTCGCCGCCTGGATTCCGGGCGTCCTCCTGGGTTACGCGCCGATGCTCCTCTCGATCGCGCTCTCGCCGGAGTTCAGGGACGGGTTCCTCGAGTACTTCGAGCGGGTCGTCAAGTACGGCTCGAACAAGGAAGTGAGCTATCCCTGGGCCTGGCTGATGGTGTGGGACCTCGGGACGTGGTCCGGATCCGTCGGGCGGCTCGCGCTCTCGGTCGTGTTCCTGTTGCCGCTGGTCGTCGTCCCGGTGGGCCTCGTCGCAGCTCTGCGCACGCGCCCCGGGGGGCTCCGTGACCGCGCGCTACTCGCCGTCGCGCCGATCGTGGGGCTCGTCTACTTCCACCACGTGACCGTGGCGTCGAACATGCCGCACCTCGCCCAGGCCATCCATCCGGTCTTCCTGACGGTGCTCGCCCTGGGGGCCCTGTGGGGTCGGGGCGTCCGTGCTTCGTCCGCTCCTCTGGTCCTCGTCGCCGCGGCGCTCCTCGTCCACCCGACCCTGAACTACCACCAGGGCCTCGTCGGATGGCAGCTCTTCGATTCGCCGCCGCGCAACATCGTCCGCCACGACAAGCCGGTCTCGCACGTCTCGAAACGGCCGGACGCAGAGCTCCTCGAGCGCATCGTCCGGCGCGAGGTCCCCGACGACGAGGAGCTCTACATCGGGCCCTTCTATCCCGGGCTCTACGTCGTGCTGGGTCGCGTGTCGCCGGTCCGGGAGATCTACATCTCGCGTCCGGCGCTGGGGGAGGAGGATCAACGCCGGATGATCGACGACCTCTCCGACGTGCCCTGGGCGCTCGTCGGACCGAAGAACCAGTTCGAGCGCTGGCTGCCCGTTCTCTGGGAGTTCCTCGAACGCCGGTACGAGCCGAGACGCGTCCCGGACCTCCCTCCGGGCTTCGTCCTCCTGCGACGACGTTCTCGCTGAGCCGCCGGTTCTATCGGGCACGTGCTCGAGCCCGAGCCCGAGCCCGAGCCCGTGCCCGTGCCCGTGCCCGATTCCGCTCCCGCTACCGCTCGATCACGTACGCCGCTTCCAGCGTCTTCTCGATCCGCGTCCGCAGGTCTGCGAGATGCGCTTCGGTGTACGCATCCGCATCCTTCATGGCCTTCTCGGCCTTCTTGTCGATCGTGCGCAGCTGATGCGTCGCCAGCGTTCCGATCGCGCGCATCGAGGGGCTCGAGCTGTCGAGCAGCGCGAGATCGATCAGGCGCTCCACGTGCTCGCGCTGGAGGTTCCGGCGGAAGCTCGTCGAGTCACCCTTCCAGACGGCCTTCGTGACCTTCTTCACGATCTCGGCCATCGTGAGGCTGTCCTCCTTCGCGCGGTACTCGTTGTCGTACACGCGGCGCAGCGTCGTGGGGTTCATCAGGAGCACGATCCCGAGCGACTGAACGCCGGAGACCACGTCGTGCACGTTGTAGCTGGGGTCCTCCATGAGCTCGTCGATGCCCATGGGATCCCACCAGTACTCCTTGCCCAGGTGGCGCACGATCTCGGGCGTGAACCCGAGTGCGTCATCGGCGAAGGCGTTGTCGATGATGAGGTTCAGCGCCCGCCGCTGCTCGGATGCCGGCACGTCCTCGATCGGTGCGCGATCGCCGGGATCGCCCTTGAAGTCGTAGTTCTCGTAGGAGCTGCCGATCCAGGTCGACGCGATGAACAGCGCCTGGACGTGCGTGCCCATGAGCGTGTCGAAGCGCCTCCGTGCCTCGGCCCACGACTCGCCGTCGTCGACGATGTCCTCGAGCAGCCTGCCGCGCAGCTCACGCGCCAGCGACAGGCGCGACTCGCAGAAGTTGAGGTTGTTGGCGCCCAGGTCCCACGTCATGTTCCGCGGGTCGCTCCCGACGCTCATCGCGATCTGGCTCACGTAGACGTGATCCGGCTCGCTGACCTCGGAGAGCACTTCCTCCCGCTCGTCAGCGGGGCCGTAGCCGAAGCGGATCGCCCAGCGGTCGTAGGGCCCGACCTCGCCCGTCGCGTAGGGACCCTGCACGGGGCCGAGCTCGTGGTTGATGTTGACCGCGGTGTAGTCCATCACGGACGCGACCATCGGTCCCTCGAAGTCCTCGCTGTTGATCTCCTCGAGCGTGCGGATCGAGGACGCGGCCATGTTGTGCTGCAGGCCGAGCGTGTGGCCGACCTCGTGCGCCGAGATGTAGCGGATCATCCCGCCGATGAACGCCTCGGGCAGGTCGTCGAGCTTCTCCTCGCTCTCTTCCTCGACGAGCCCCGTCGCGAACGCGAAGCCCGCGAGCGAGATGTCCATGGAGAGCTGGTTGCCGATCTTGCACGCGCTGTTGGTCGGGTTGTTCGCGCCGCGCGTCCAGGGGTGCTCCTCGCTCGAGAGCTCCGTCGTGACCGCGCTGGCGGCCTCGAGCGCGCGCAGGCGCTCGAGCTGCTCCCGACGCGCCGGCGAGGCCAGGCGCACGCGCGGATCCCAAGCGGGGTGCTCGTCGAACCAGGCCAGGGTCTCCGGGCCGAAGGTGGTCTCGGACAGGTCGTTCGAGAGGCTCTCGAGCATTCTTCGCACGGACCGTGTGAGGCCCTGATGCCAGACCACGTCCGCGTCGAGGATCTCGCCCGTCATCGGGTTCGTGCGGCTGGGGCCGATGGCGTAGGTCGCGTCGCTCATGCTCCAGCGGAAGAAGTTGTAGCGCGCGTCCTCGGGGTCCTTGTCCATGTGGGCGCCCGAGGCCTCGTCCTGCTGGCGAACCTCGACCGCGTCGACGATGCCGACGTCCTCGAAGGCCTTGTTCCACATCTCGATGCCCTGGCGGACGTAGCGGCGGTAGCGCACCGGCGTCGTGTGCTCGACGTACCAGACGAGCGGGCGCTTCGGCGGGCTCATGCGGAGCTTCGGGTCCGCTTTCTGGATGTTCCAGCGCGAGATGTAGCGCTCGGAGATCTTGTCGTTGCCCGTACGAGCGTAGTCACGGTGCCAGTCGTAGAAGTACCCGACGCGCGGGTCGGCCTTGCGGGATTCGAATCCGGCAGAACCCTCGAGCAGGCCCACGTCGTACGTCACGCGGACGAAGCGGCCGTCCTGACGCGGCGCCTCGTATTCGACGACGACGTTCTCGGGGAAGGCCTTGGCCTTCTTCAGCGAGGCGAGGCTCGCGTTCAGCGAACCGACCCAGGGGCCGAAGCCTCCGCCGCCGGAGCCGAAGAACTTCGTGACCTGCTGCGTGGCCATGGCGCCGAAGTCGATGACCGGCCTTCCGGCCTTCATCGCGACGATCGGAACCTGGACGAGGACCGTGTCGGAGAACAGGTCTTCGACCGATCCCTTCGCCTCGGAGTCGTCCGTGCGAACCGAGAGGTCGGGCGCGACGAGCACGAGCTGCTTGCCGATCTTGCGCCACTTCACGTAGTGGGTCGGGCCCATCACTCCGGACTGGGGATCGCCGCCCGAGACGGTGCACGCGATCATCAGCATCTGGGAGGCGTAGGCGCTCGGCAGAACAGCGAGGAGGCCTGCCTCCTTCTCGTTCGACCACAGCTCGTAGAGGGGCGTCGAACCGTCGGCGGTGGAGACGACTTGCTTGAAGCCCTCGCTGACCTTCTCGAACGGCGGGAAGTCGGGTTTCGGGTCGGCATCCTCGCCGGCGTGGGCCGTCGCGGCGCCGAGGAGGAGGGCAATGATCGGGATGGACTTGTGCATGGCAGGCTCCGGAAGGGGCCGTTGGGGGCTCGGGGCTAGGGGGGCGGTGGTCCGCCCGATAATACGGTCGTCCTGATGCGCTGGAGCCGAAAGGCCTATCTCCGGCTCCTACCGATCTCGTGCCTCCGGCTTGCCTGCCCCGAACACGGGCCTCCCCCGTGCGGGCCGGTCCTCAGCGGAGGGTCCGGGTCTCCACGAGGCCGTCCGCGAAGCTCAGGCTCTCGACGAACCGCAGGAGGTCCGTCCCGTCGCGGTCGGAAACGCGGTCGGTGATGACGACCCCTTCCGGGGTCAGGCGGGAGACGTACTCGGAGCTGATCCCGCGGAAGTAGACCGTGTCGAACCCCGGACCGCCGTCGATCGTGTCGTCACCGCCGCGCCCCTCGAGACGGTTGTCGCCGTGGTTCCCCGTGAGGCGGTTCGCCCGATCGTTCCCCACCAGTGCGGCGGGGTTCCCTCCGCGCAGGGTCACGTCGGTTAGGTGTCGGGACTTCGCCGTGTAGGGGACCCGGGGATCGAACAAGAGCGTGAACTTGCCCCGGAAGTCGACCGGTAGCTCGGCCGTGTACAGGAGACCGTCGGGGAAGAACGCCTCGACCAGCGCGAACCCGGCGGGGTCGAGCTCCGCGAGTCGTGCACGGCTTCCCGCGCCGTACGTCCCGAAGTGGGACGTCCCTCTCGGGATGTCGCCGTCCTCGATCACCTGACCCTCGTAGAGCTTCGGCGGGACCGTCCAGAGGTCGAGGTAGTTGTCGTAGACGGCGGCGATGTACTCGTTCCGGTGGCTGTCGGGCTCGTCCTCGGGCCAGGCGTGCCAGAACCCGCGCGCAGCGGCCTCGTCGTTGGCGCGCTGGATCTCACCGTCGTAGTCCTCGAGCGCCGGGCGGATGCCGTAGTCGTGGACGAGGTGCAGGATCTCCTCGAACGCCGCGTCGCGCGTCTCGTGCAGCAGATAGTCCGATGAGCCCTCGACCGGACACTCGTTGGCGCGCAGGTCCTGCATGCCGAGCGCGAGCTCGCCGAGCTCCCCGTCGAACGCGTGCTCCATGGACTCGACGTTGTCGAAGAGCACGAGCGTCGCGCGGTTCGCCGCCATTGCCTCCGCGACCGCGCGCTTGTCCGCTCCCCAGCGCGATCCGGGAACGTCGGTCAAGAAGTGCCCGAGCACGGCGCGCGCGCGAGCGATCTGGTCCTCGCTCCAGCCGGACTGGGCGAGGACGTGGATCGGGCGTCCGCTGGGAGCCGTGACGCGCGCGTACCGATCGAAGATCGCCCGGATCGCGGGGTTGACCGAGTCCGGGAGCGGGACGATGCCGCGCGGCCCGGGAGTGACGTCGATCGCGTCCAGCCCGTAGGCGTCCTCCGTGTCGCGGGCGCTCGCCACCTCACCGGCGACGCGGTCCGAGACGCCGTAGCGCTCGAGCTCGTCCGGAGTCATCCAGTGGATGCCCTCGGCCGGAGCCGCATCGAGCGTGAACCAGTAGAAGTCCTCCGGGACCCCCATCTCGGCGTAGTACTCGACGTACATGGCGTGCGCGGGGTCGTCGAGCGCGACCTCGTCGCCGTCCTCCTCGAACCCGCCCCACGAGTGCACTCCGATCCGCGCGCCCGCCTCGACCGCGCGGGGCTCGCCCGCCAGGAAGAAGTCGGTGCCGCCCGAGGCGATCACGGCGTCGCCCGGTGCGACCGTCGCGAGCCCGAAACGCCTGACGAGACGTGCGGCGCGCAGGTTCGAGTCGTCGTCGATGGACCCCGGCACGTCCTCCATCCAGATCTCCTCGACCCGGGGGTGCACGAGGATCAGCTCGAGGACCCGGCCGGGCGTCGAGGGACCGATGACTCCCGACATGAAGGCGCGCGAGCCCTCCACCCGGAACCGGGCCTGGTCTCCTTCCATCCTGGCGAACAAGGCGTCGATGCGAACGGCGGTGAGCTCGTCGAGCGCGAGGAGTCCGTCACCGTTCGAATCGATCTCCCCCCGCAGCGAGGCGAGCTCGGGTGGGAGCTCCGATGCGTCGAGGGCCCCGTCGCCGTCGACGTCCAGTCCCGCGAGGACCTCGGCGAGCTCCGCACGTGACTCCTCCCGTTCGCGTGCGAAGAACTTCACCAGCTCGTCGAGGTCGAGCCCTCCGTCTCCGCTCTCGTCGGCCTCGTCGCACAGGAAGAGGAAGGCCTCGCTTCCCTCGAAACGCGAGATGCGGCCGTCGCCGTCGCGGTCGAGCCAGCGGAAGGCAGCCTCGAGGTCGACCGAGGCGGACTCCTGGACCGCGGTGGGGGGAGCGACGAGGAAGGCGAGCGAGAGGAAGGTGGGGATCATGGGAGCCTCTCGGCGAGCTCGTGTTCTACGGCGGGCCGCTCCAGGCCAGGCCGCGCCGGAAGGCCGCGCGACCCTCGGCCGGTATCTGGGTCTCGAACCGGACGCGTTTCGGGGGCTCGTAGTCCTCCTCGAAGTATCGCATCCGGTAACCCCAGCCGACTCCGACGTAGAACGCCTCGAGCTGCGCTCCGGCCAGCGGCAGGTCCAGGAGCACGATGTCGCCGACGTTGCGCCGGTAGGGCTCGGCCATCTGACCCCACGAGAAGCCGGCGCCCTGGAGTGCGAGCGCGGCTTCCTCGTCCTTCAGGTTCGCGATCAGCCGCCTCAACGCCGGCATCCCGATCACCAGCGATCCGCGGTCCTTCTGGCGCACGAAGAGGTCCCGGAAGTACGTGCCGCTCCCCAGACCGCGCAGGAGCCAGTCCCGGGCCTCGCGGTCGGCCCTCACTGCCGAGCGCTCGATCCACAGCACCGCTTCCGCCTGCGACCGGATCTCGGTGCCCAGCGTCACGAGCAAGAAGGGCGCGAGCCGGTCACCCGCTGCCGTGCACTCGTCGAGCGCATCCCGGAACTCCTCCCACGTCTCCGGATTGCGAATCTTGGTGCGGACGTTCCTGTAGTGGAGTGGGCGGAAGGCCTCCCAGTCCGGATCGAGCACGTCGATCCAACCGAGGATCCGCTCCCTGTCGCGACGAGCGGCGCGCGGGATCTGACGCTTGAACAGCGGGAACTTGGTCCCCTTGACGGTCGCGTGCTCGGTCGCGTTCGCGACGTTGACCAGGGACGCGGTCCCCGCAGCACCCGCGACGACCGCGGCCGACACGACGAGGATCGCCACGAGCTTGCGCCCGCGCTCGACGAGCGCCTGCGCACCGATCGCGACCCAGGCGGCCATGCACGGCATCGCAGGTGCGACGTAGCGCGTGTTCATGCCGCTCGGCAACTTCTCCGGGTACGCGACGAAGTTCGAGAAGGAGAAGGCGACCAGGAGCAGCGCGGGGTAGAGGACGAGGAACAGGGTGAGGGGATGTCCGCGTCGGAGCCGCGGGAGCAGCGCGACGAACCCCGCGACCAGGGCCAGGCCGTAGGGCCAGATCGCCCAGCCGCAGCCGCTCGAGCGAAACATCCAGAAGCTGGGCCAGGTGAGGATGGTCTGGTTCCAGAGCTTGTACAGAGCCGCTCCCAGCGGGATCACGCGCTCCTCCAGCGGGCGCCCCACGACCTCGGTCGCCCCAGCGGTCTCCGGGAGGAAGAAGACGAACGGAAGGAACGTCACGGCGAAGCCCGCGGCGAACGTGAGGAGCTGAGCCGGCCGGAGCACGAAGCGCGGCTGGATCCGCCACCAGCACACGAGGAGCGCGGGCAGGACGACGAGGAAGTGGAAGCTGAAGAAGAGCCCTGCACCGCAGGTCAGGCCGAAGGCGAGGGTCCTGGCGGTGCTCGGGGGCCGGCCCGCCGCACCCAGCAGAACGGCGAGCGCCGCGAAGTCGAAGAGGAGCGTGTCGACGTGGCTCCCCTGGGTCATCACGTCGAGCATCTGGAACGAGGGCGGGAGCAGCGTGTACACGACGCCACCGACGACGGCGGCGAGGATCCCGCAGTGGCGCGCGAGGAGGCTCACGAAGATCCCGGCCGTGCCGGCGCTGAAGGCGATCGCGACGAGCTTCACCGCGAAGTGCGTCGGCCCGAGCAGCGCCATGAACGGGACCGCCAGGAAGCCCACGAGCATCGACCCCCGGTTGTGAGCGATGAGCGGGAGCTCCCTCCACTCGAGCGGGAGCCCCTGGATCACGGCCCAGGCGATGTTGCCGCTGTAGTACTGGAACGACCCGTCGTCGATGCGCGAGACCGCGATCAATAGACGTGCGGCGACGACCAGCGCGACGCCGCAGAGGATCACCCACAGCCGTCGCTTCGAATCGTCGTTCATTTCCAGCTCGGGCCGGAAAATTGTAGCGAAAGCTGAACTTGCGGGAATCCCGACCGCCGTCCTTCGAGGCGGGTAGTGTTCGCTAGGAAGACTCGTCTCGACCCACGAGAGACGTGTTCAGCCGTTGCGTACGGCTTCGAGAAGGAGGAACCGAAGTCCCCGGGTCACCGCGCTCCACGCGGCGGGCCCACATCCCCGTTTTGGTTCCATGAAGACTACTTTCACCGTTGTGCTCGCTTCCCTGGCGCTGGCTGCCACGGCCGATGCCGGTGGCCAGATCCCCGGGAGCGCACTGATCTACCCGATCCACACGTCCCAGACCGCATTTGGGTCCACGCAGACGCAGTACTGGACACTCCTGTGCGTCACCAACACGGACCTGGCTCCCGTGACCTCCTCGAGCCTGGGCGGCACCACGAACGTCATGTTCGAGTACGTCAACGTGCTCCCGGGGGCCCTCCCGACCGACCCGGTCCAATGCGTGGTGGTCGACCGCGTCGAGGTCCTCACCCCCGGCGACACGTTCTGCGTCCTGACGAACTATCACAACGCGACTCCGGGGGCCAAGGGCTACGCGGTCGTGTCGGCGCAAGACCCGAGCCAGTTCAAGGTCAAGTGGTCGCACAACCGCCTCGTCGGCTCCGAGCTCGTGGTCAACAACCTGGGCCTGAGCTACTCCCTCCCCGCTTACGTCCTCGGCTCACCCGTCGTGCGCCACGGCGCGACTGACGTCGACGGCGACGAGGAGATGGACTTCGACGGAGTCGAGTACGAAGGACTCCCGGACCGGCTGATCATCGACAGCTTCATCGGAGATCTGAGCTCCACGCTGACGCTGATCAACTTCACCGGCGGCGTGAATCACAACGCCAGCGTCCAGTTCAACATCTTCAACGACAACGAGTTCGCTCTGTCGACGACGTTCTGGTTCAACTGCTGGTTCAGCGGCCCGCTCACCGACATCTCGACGGTCTTCGACGGGTTCTTCCTGGCGCAGAACACGCCCAACGATCCTGCCGAGGTCGACATCACCGGCGACGGAATAGGCGACATCGAGACCGGCTGGGCCTTCATCCAGGGTCTGGACGCCTCTTCTTCGGTCGAGTCGATCCCGAACCCGGCCTTGCTCGGAGCGATCACGGCCGGCCCCCAGGGGCCCTTCGTGTCCGGCGGACACCTCCTGTTCGAGAGCCCCAACCGGAGCTTCAACGGCGACTTCCTGAAGTTCGGGACGGACGATCCGGAGTTCCCCGCACCGGCGCCCCCGATCGATCCGCCCCCGGGCGGCGAGGGGCTGTAGAGCTCGACGACGCGCTCTCCTGAGCACCGGCGCCGGGCACGGTTTCCCCCGTGCTCGGCGCGGGCGTTCCTACATCCCGAGTCCCCGGGTCACACCGCGAACCCTGCGGTGGGCCCCCATCCCCGAATCGGTTCCATGAAGACTACTTTCACCATTGCGCTCGCTTCTCTCGCTCTGGCCGCCTCGGCTGACGCCGGCGGCCAGGTCCCCGGGAGCACACTGATCTATCCGATCCACACGTCCCAGAGTTCGAACCTCACGGCCTCGGGGCAGTACTGGACGCTCCTCTGTGTCACCAACACCGACCTGTCCCCGGTGACTTCGTCGGACCTGGGCGGCACCACGAACGTCAAGTTCGAGTACGTCAACGTGACCCCCGGCGCCCTCTCGACGGACCCGGTCCACTGCTCGGTGGTCGACCGCGTCGAGGTCCTCACGCCCGGCGATACGCTCTGCGTCCTGACCAACTTCCACAACGCGACCTCCAGTGCCAGGGGCTACGCCGTCGTGTCGGCGCAGGACCCGAGCCAGTTCGACACACCGTGGTCGCACAACAGGCTCATCGGCTCGGAGCTCGTGGTCAACAGCCAGCGCCTCAGCTATTCGCTGCCCGCCTACGTCCTCGGCTCGCCCGTGGGACGCCACGGCGAGACCGACCTCGACGGGGACGGTGAGCTGGACTTCGACGGAGTCGAGTACGACGGACTCCCGGACCGGCTGCTCATCGACAGCTTCATCGGGGATCTGAGCTCCACGCTGACGCTGATCAACTTCACCGGCGGCGTGAGTCACAACGCCAGCGTCCAGTTCAACATCTTCAACGACAACGAGTTCGCCCTGTCGACGACGTTCTGGTTCAACTGCTGGTTCAGCGGCCCGCTCACCGACATCTCGACGGTCTTCGACGGGCTCTTCCTGGCGCAGAACACGCCCAACGATCCTGCCGAGGTCGACATCACCGGCGACGGCATAGGCGACATCGAGACCGGCTGGGCCTTCATCCAGGGTCTGGACGCGTCCTCTTCGGTCGAGTCGATCCCGAACCCGGCCTTGCTCGGAGCGATCGCAGCCGGTCCCCAGGGGCCGTTCATCTCCGGCGGGCGCCTGCTCTTCGAGAGCCCCAACCGGAGCTTCAACGGCGACTTCCTGAAGTTCGGGACGGACGATCCGGAGTTCCCGGCTCCGGCGCCCCCGATCGATCCGCCCCCGGGCGGCGAGGGTCTGTAGAGCGTCGACGACGCGCTCTCGTGAGTACCGGCGCCGAGCACGGGTCTCCCCGTGCTCGGCGCGGTCGTTCCTACATCCCGATCGCGACCTGTGTCCCGACGGTCTTGTAGTGCAGCTCCTGCCCGTTCGTGCCGAGCACGAGGCGGTTCGTCACGGTGGGGCTGAACGCGAGGATGGAGACGCCGATTCCCTCGAAGGCCTCGTCCGGAGAGAGGTGCGTCCAGGGCGGGTTCTGGTTCGCGTGCCAGCGCCAGAGGCCCACCTGCTCGTTCAGGTTCGGTGAGTAGAGGCCGGCGACGATCACGTCCTTGTTCCCCGGGTGCACGGCGAGCGCGCGGACGTCGGTGAGCTTGCGATTCGCGGTCGTCGCGTCCCACGGCGCGGGCGACCACTGCGCGTCGCGCGAGAAGGGAACCGCGAAGTCGAACGGAGTCGTCGTGTCGTTGGCGATCGGGCTCCAGGCCGTGTAGTCCGCGCCCGGGTTCGCCCAGCGCAAAACCGTCCCGTGCCCCGTCGAGCGGCCGCGACCGCCGGCGTAGATCGTCGCGCCGAACGTCCCCGTGGAGCCCTCGTACTGCGCGATCGAGTAGAAGTCCCGGTAGTTCGTCGTGTCCGGGTCGACGATGCGCTCCCAGGTGATCGAGCCGGCCGTCGGATCGGCGGCGAAGACGCCGCCGTTGATGCTCGCGGCGGGGGAGAGCTCGTTGTACTTGACGTTGCGCGCCGCGAGGAAGACGCGCCCGCTGGGCGGGTTGTAGAGGATCGCCTGGCCCTGGGTGTTGCGCGTCTCCGGGATGGTCGCGTCGGTGACGCCGAGCCCCGCGTTGACGAGGCTCCAGTCCCAGGAACCGGCCGAGTGCTCTCCGCGCAGCACGCCCGCTCCGATGCGCTTCGCGCCGGTCGGACTCGTCCGGAGCGATCGGTCGAACTCGGTGTAGATGACCCACACCTCGTCGTCGGACACGAACGCGAAGTCGCCGAGCTGCAGGAACTCGAGCTTCAGTCCGCCCACGTCCGGATCGGCGTCGAAGCTCGACGTGACGTTGTGCCAGTCGCCGTCCGGATCGACCCGGAAGAGCTTGCACGGGCTCTGGCGCTGGACGATGTCGCCGCTGTTCAGGAACAGCGAGTCCTCGGCCGGGCTGCCCCAGGCGGGCCGGATCTCGGAGAAGCTGGTCGCCGGGTTCCAGGCCAGGTCGGTCGTCGAGCTCGTCGCGCTCGTGTAGGTGACCGCCAGGCGGCGGAAGCGCGCGAGCTCGTCCGTCTCGCTCACGAACGAGCCGACGTCCGCCGAGCTCTGCACGAGCCGCCCGTCGGGGTAGAACGCGAGCCCGCGGACGGAGAGCTCGTTGTAGCCCGTGGAGGCCCAGTACGTCTCGCTGCCGACGGTCGACGACTCCGTGTACCGCTGTCGAGCGTAGTCCCGCGCGAGGTCGACCGTGTGCAGCCTCCCGTTGAGCTGGAAGACGAGCCGTTCGGTCGTCGATGCCGTGGGATGCCACAGGACCTCCGAGCCGAAGTAGTCGAGCCAGCCCGAGTCGAGGTTCTTCTGGACCCCCGCTCCGTCGAGGTAGTACTGCGCGAATTCACCGGCGCCGAGGAAGTCGCCGTACACCGCGTGGCGCCACGTGCAGGCGTCGCCCGGTTCGTCCTGATCGAGGTCGCCGACGTACACCCCGGCGTTGCGCGGCGTGAACGCGGAGCGCACGCCGAGGTACAGGCGGTCGGGTGCGTTGCCCACGCCGTCCACAACCGTCAGGTACGGTTGCTGTGCGTTCTGCCCGAGCTCCTCGAGCGTCTTCGTCCCCACCGGTGGCATGAGGGTGGTGTCCCCGACCCACTCCCAGACGAGCGGCTTCAGCTGCACGGTCACCGCCGGAGCTCGAGGCGGAAAGTTCGGGAGGATGCCCCAGAGCTCGTCCCGCACGTCCGCGATGCGGTAGACGCCGCTCGACCCCGGCCCTCCCTCGCGCGCGGTCCCGACGAAGAGGCTGCCGCGCCGCGTCAGGTGGACCGACCAGGCGCTGAGCCCGAGGTCGTCGTGGAGCTCCTCGCCGACGTCGATCCAGCCGGCGCCGCGCCACAGGTAGACGCCGTTCAGGGTCGCGACCGCGACCAGGAGCTTCCCGTCGAGCTTCACGACGCTGATGTCGCGCGCCGCGCCGAGGCCCTGCGAGCCGGGGAACGGCTCCCACGCGGGCCTTCGGCTCTGCGTGTCGTAGCGCCACACCGTCCACTGCGTCGTCTGGCCCGCGGTCCAGGCCGGATCGAGCGCGGCCACACCCGGGTAGTAGTCGGTCTCGTAGCTCGCGGATAACCAGCGCGAGCGCCCCGCGCCCGCGACCAGGAGCCGTCCCTTGCCGTCGTCGTCGAGGCAGCAGAACGGAATCGGCTTGGCCTCGAAGTCCGTGGTCCCCTTGAAGCTGAGCTCGGGCAGGGGCGTCATGCGCTCCCACTCGTCGAGCCCGTCCGCGCGCCGCCGGTGGATGCCGCCGTAGGTCGCTGCGAAGAACCAGTCGACCCCGTCGAGCCGCACGCCGAGCAGGTCGTCCACGTAGCGTTCGTTCGCCTCGTGCGGGTTCGCCAGGCCCTCGTTCCAGGCCCGCCACGACCTGCCGAAGTCGTCCGTGCGCAGGACGCCGGACACGTCCGCGCCGAGCACGACGACCGTGTCGTCCGAAGGGTGGAACGCTCCCGCGTGGAGCCAACCGCCGCCGCCGACTCCGGTCGCGGTCGCCGACTGCGAGAAGACGGGAGACGCGAGCAGCACGAGAGCGAGAATGCGCATGGAGATGGCCTTCGTCGGGAGGATAGCGCGGATTGGTCAAACGCTCCGCGCTTTGGCATAAGGTAGCCCGATTGCGGCCGAAGGCCGTCAGGGACCCATCCAGATGATCAAGTGGCTCCGCTCTCTCCTGGGAACTTCCGACCCTGTCGCGGCCGGCGCTCCTCCCGCCCAAGCGCGGGAAGCGCCGTCGAACGACAGGGCCGAGCTCGAGCACGGCGACGTACTGGTCGAGCTGCGCCAGTGGGTCTCCGGCAACTCTCCCAGGAAGCTCGCCGTGGAGCAGATCGATTGCGAGGTCCACATGTACGACGCGGGCTACGTGGACTCCCTGAAGGGGGCGGACCTGCTCGTTCACATCGAGAAGCGCTACGAGCTGTTCATCCACGAGACGGATCTCGTGGGGAATCTGGCCAGCCTGGACGCGCTCGCGAAGCACATCGTCGCGAAGCGGAAGGAAGAGAGCTGATGGACCCCGTCGTCAAGTCCGTCCCGATCCGGATCGGGATGCCGCACATGATCCCCGACCAGCTCTCCGAGGTGGAGCTGATCAAGCTGGCCGGCGACATGCAGTGGGGGCAGATCGGAGAGGCGCTCGACTGCCCCTCCCACGAGCTGGCGAACGACGCCGGCGATCGGCTGTACGCCTCCTTCATCAACGTCGAGGCCAGCTTCCGGCCCGGCGACATCGGTCAGTTCCACGAGGGCGACCTGCTCCACCTCTCCGGCGCCGTCCGCTTCTACGCGAAGCAGTTCGTCGAGGGCTTCGTGGTCGTCAGCCGGGACGAGAAGCCGGACGACGCGACGCTGCGGGGAATCGGCACGCGCGAGGACCTCGACCGGATGGGGCTGCCGTGGATCTACATGACCAACGCGCTCGTCGCGCGCCTCGCGGGCAACCAGCGGCTGAAGACGTTCCGGCCGGCGGGGATCCAGAACAAGGACGTCCCGGAGACGGCCGGCAAGCCCCACGGCCTCTCCCGCCACGAAGAGGTCCTCGTCACGAACCGGGTCGACCTCCCCGGCCAGCCCGGTCATGAAGGAGGACGCCCGCTGACCCTGACCGACGAGGCTCCCGTCGTCTACGAGATCACCCCGGAGAACGACCTCAACGGCGCCGGTCTGCTCTACTTCGCGCGCTACGTCGCGATGATGAACTACGCGGAGCGGATCACGCTCCTGCGCCGCTTGCCGCGGCCCTTCTCGTCGCACCTGACGCAGTTCCTGGCCTGCGAGCACCGGAGCACGTACTACTTCGCGAACGCCGCGCCGACGGATCGAGTCCACGTCTACTGCTCGATGTCCCTCGCCGGCGACCCCGAGTCGATCGAGCAGCCCGACGTCACGGCGACGATCTTCACGCGGCTCGTCCTCGACTTCGAGCTCTACCGCGAGTCGGACGGCGTGCTCATGGCGCGCTCCCGGGCGGTCAAGCGGCTGACGATCCCCAACCGGATCAAGACGCTCCAGGCCGAGGCCCGGCGGTTCCTGGAGACGCACGCAGGCTGAGCGCGACGGCCCTCCGGCGCCCCGAAAACGATTCCCTCGGCCCGGGCCGCTCCGCGGTCCGATGAGCCCCGTCGCACGGCGCCGCGGCTCCCGGCCGGCCAACCTCCCCTGCACGTCAGAATTGGATAGACTCTGATGCCCCGTCCGCGCTCCGCACCCAAGATGATCCAGCGTTCGAAGAAGCACATCGTCCTCTTCCTGCCGCACCGCGCCAATCCGGCAGAGGGCGTGCGGGTGGCGGCCGATCTGACGCCCCTGGAGCTGCTCCAGATCGCCACCTTCCCCGTCCAGGAGGGCTACGAGGTGCACCTCGTGGACGCGATGATCCACGAGGACTACCTCGAGCAGCTGATGGAGCTGTGCGAGGGTGCGCTGCTCTTCGCGAGCTCCTGCATCCTCGGCTACCAGGTGGCTCACGGCGCCGAGGTCGCGCGCGTCGTCCGCGAGCGCTTCCCCGACCTTCCGATCATCTGGGGCGGCTGGTTCCCGAGCTGCTACCCGCGCCAGTACTTCGTCGAGGGCATCGCCGACGCCGTCGCACTGGGCCAGGGCGAGATGACCTTCTGGGAGGTGGTCCAGGCCCTCGAGAACGGAACGCCGCTCGACGACGTCCCGGGTCTCGCGCTGTGGCGCGACGGGGAGATGGTCAAGACCGCGAGTCGCGTCATCGTCGGCTTCGACAAGATCCCGCCCGTGCCGTGGCACCTGCTCGAGTTCGAGAAGTACGTCGAGCTCCAGAACGATCCGGGCTCGATGAAGGTCCGCCACCGCTACCCCGACCCGCTCGACTGGAAGGAGGGCGAGCCGTTCCGCGGCTTCAGCTTCTTCTCGAGCTACGGTTGCCCCGAGCCCTGCACCTTCTGCTGCAGCCCGATCGTGACGTCGCGGCGCTGGAAGGCGATCGCGGGCGACGCGCTCGCGGAAGATCTGCTCGAGCTCCAGGACCGCTTCAAGTTCAACATCGTGCGCTTCCAGGACGCCAACTTCGGTGTGGCGGAGAAGCGTTCGAACGCCTTCTGCGAGAAGCTCATCGAGCACGGCTCGCCGTTCCACTGGAACGCGACCTACGAGATCGAGACGGTCGCGCGCTACAAGGAATCGTCGGTCGATCTCCTGGGCGACTCGCGCATGCACCTGGCGGTGATGGGCGCCGAGGCGGGCTCCGAGGAGCAGCAGACGAACATCAAGAAGAAGATCGACCTCGAGGACCACCTGACGCTGGCGCTCGATCGTCTCTACGACCGCAAGATCACGACCGGCTGTACGTGGATCATCGGGTACCCGGGCGAGAGCCAGGAGTCGATGCTCCAGACGCTGCGCATGGCGGCGATGATCAAGCTGCGCTACAAGGGCTCGGCGTCCGACATCTTCCCGTTCCGCGCGATCCCGGGCAGCGAGGACTACGAGACGGCGCTGAAGCTCGGCTACGAGCCTCCGACGGCGCTCGAGGAGTGGGGCTCGCACCTCGAGTACAAGCTCGAGTACGACGACGTGCACTTGCCCCCGTTGGTCGAGCGCATGTGGAAGCGCTACCACGCGACGGCGTCGCTCTACGACGGCCACATCCACGAGGGCTCGCGCGGTTTCCGGAGTCTGCTCGGCCGCATCGCGGCCTGGCGCCTGGGCCACAACAACTACGCGTTCCCGATCGAGCAGAAGATGCTCGCGGCCTGGGTGCGCGTCTCGGGTCAGACGTCGAAGGACAAGATCCAGCAGGACCGCGCGTCCGGCGTCACGCCGCACCCGGTCGGTTCCTGACGACGGGCGCCGCGGCGACCCGCCGCCCTGTCGTCAGGGAGTCAGGTCGAGCTGGACCGCGTTGCTCGCGAAGACGGAGACGTTGCCGCCGCGCTTGCGCTTGACCAGGTACGCGTGGTGGAGCGTCATTCCGGCCAGGAGCGGATCGGCGGGCACCTCGAGCTGCGCCGTGGCCGAGCCGTTGGCGTCGAGCGTTCCGATGTCCGTGATCAACGCGAACGGGCTCACGAAGAAGGGCTCCTTCAGCAGGTTGGTGCCGGAGAGCAGGGGATGGACCACGCGCTCCGGGTCGAGGAGGAGCGCGATCAGCGCGCTCAAGCTCTGGTTCGAGAGCCCGGGGAGGTTGAGCGGGAGGGCGATCCCGTCGCTGACGAATGCGGGGGAGGATTCCGGGTTCTCGGTTCACGCCGAGAACCGCCGGACGTCGGCGGGGCGAACCCTGACCGACTTCGCCCGGCAACCCTCAAGGAGGATCGCGATGTACTCGCACACCCTCGTGGCGCTCACCCTGTGCGCCCCCCTCGCCGCTCAGGCCACACCCCAGGTCCCCGACGCCTGGAGCGACCTCGTCACGTTGCGCGCAGCGGACGGCTGGTACGCCGCGCCGATCCACGCGACGCTCATGCCGGACGGGACGGTCGTCTTCATGGGCTACGAGCGCGAGCTCGAGGATCCCACCGTCGTGTCCGAGACTCGCAAGGCCGCCTTCTCGCTCGCTCCGACGCCGCTCTGGGTCCCCCCGCCCCCGGAACGGACGGTGCTCGACCGGGTCGAGCCCGTCGACGCCAACGCCTTCGTCTTCCCGCCCTACTTCGTCGACGACACGCTCTTCTGCAGCGGACACACGCTCACGAGCGAAGGCGAGCTCTTCACCGTCGGCGGAACGCGCGGCGTGATCGACTTCGTCACGGGTGACCTGTACGCGTTCGGGCTGTCCTACGCCACGCTGTTCGACGGCTCGAGCTGGTCGCGCGTGCCGGCCGACATGCTCGCCGTGGGCGGGCTCGGGACCCCCGCACGCTGGTACCCGACGGTGTCGCGCCTGCCCGACGGGCGGCTGTTCACGATCTCCGGCCTCGACATCATTGCTCCCTTCCAGTCGAACAACCTCTCGGCGGAGGTCTTCGACCCGGCCTCCGGCGCGTGGACGATCTTCTCCGACGTGGGCGAGACCCCGACCGAGGTCTACAACTCGGACTACACGCACACGGTCGTCCTGCCGCGCCAGACGGATGGGAACGACCTCCTGATGTTCGGCCACCAGGGGATTCCCGTGCTGGCGTCGCTGGGCGGGCCCGACAAGTGGTCGGCCTGCTCGAACCCCCGTCCCGGGACTCTCCCGGGAGAGATTCCCAACCACGGTGTGACGACCGCGCCGCTTCCGATTCGCGTGACGGACGGCGAGTGGGGCTACTCGAACGGGAGCGCGCTCCTCGCGGGGGGCGCCCATGGGACGTCGCACATGCAGCACGTGGACGTCTTCGATCCGGTCCAGGAGACGTGGCTCCCGCGCACCGACATGGGAGTCATGCGCCACCACCCGACCAGCGTGCTCCTGCCGGACGGCCGCGTGCTCGTCGTGACCGGGCACAACAAGAACGGGACGCAGGGGCTGCGGCACGCCACCTACGTCGATCCGCGGAACGGGTTCGACGTTGCGCTCGGCGCTTCGTTCACGAGCGAGATCCGCGGCTATCACAACGTCTCCCTGCTCCTGCCGGACGGTCGCGTCCTCGTGGCCGGCGGCCAGGACATCAACACGGGTGAGCAGGCCGAGAAGACGAACTTTCGCTACTACTACCCGAGCTACCTGTTCGCCGGGCGTCGGCCCAGGATCATCGACGCGCCCGAAGAGCTGCAGTTCGGGACCAGCTACGTCGTCCGGTCGAAGGGCCGCGCACCGGCGGAGGTCGTGCTGATGGGGCTCGGTTCGGTGACGCACTCGTTCGACGCGAACCAGCGCTACGTGGAGCTCGCGACCGTCGGCCAGGTCACCCTGCCCTTCGGACTCGGTCATCTCACCGAGATCGTCGCGCCGTCCGACCCGCGCGTCGCCCCTCCGGGCTACTACATGCTCTTCGTCCTCGATCGACGCGGAGTCCCCTCCGTGGCGAGGATCGTCCGCGTGGAGTAGGGCGCTACGCCTCCGGCCACAGCCAGGCGAACGCGCCGGCTGTGGCCAGAGCGTACAGCAGCCCGTCGAAGAGGAACTTCGCGGTGACCATCCAGCTCACACCCTTCCAGATGGAGTTGGTCGCGACGCAGCCGGCATAGCCCAGGAACGCGACCGTTCCGGTGAGCCGGAAGACGTCCATGTAGGCGGCGCCGTCGGGGAGCGAGAAGGACGCGGTGTAGGCGACGAAGACGCTCATCACGATCGTGAACACGAACCACTGGGAGAGGAACTTGCCCATGTTCATGGGCCCGGGCGTGAGCACGGTCATGAACCCGACGGGCCCCTGCTCGAACTTCGCGATCATCTCCGGCGACCCGCACTCCTTCATCGAACCTGCGTTGGGGAACATGTACTCGCCGGGCTGCACCCCTTTCTCGCGCATGGCCTCGAGGACGCCGTCCTCGTCAGCGAGCTTCTTGTAGTCGTTCTTGTGGATCGGGACCGCCATGTGGATGACCGAGCTCACGATGAACACCAGGACCGCAGCCACCAGGATGGGGAGCCACAGTGCGACGAGAAACTCCATGCCCTATCTCCTCGTTCGAGCCGGTTCGATGGGGCCCGCCTCCTCCGGGCGGGCTCGGGGCGCGAGCATACCGAGCGGTACGGAGCCGCGACAACCAGCAGCGGATTCGACCGTCAGCGGGCCTGAGCAAGCGGAGTCTCCAACGGTCGAATCCGCTGCTGGTTGTCGCGGCTCCGCTCCCTCAGGCCACCGTCGCTCCCGCGTCCCGCGCCTCCTCCTCCGTGTCGATGTCCTCGGCCAGGCTGAGCGCGTCGACGACGGGCAGGCGAACGCCATGCAGGGGATGGCGCTTTCGATAGCGGGCCTTCAGGAGGATTCGCCCCACGCGGTGCTCGAGACCGGCGATCGTGAGCCTGCGTGCGCGGAGATCGCGAGCGAGCGCGATGCCGTTCTTCACGACGACCCAGGTCAGGATCGGGAGGCGCGCCGAGACGAGGTGCAGAAGGTCCTGTCGCACGAGACCGGAGAGCGTGCTCCGCAGCATCGCGCTCTTGCGCGTCCCGACCGAGCGATTGCGCGTGCGATAGGCTGCCTCGAGCAGCCGGTAGAGGAGAGGGAGTCGCAGCGCGCGCGGATCGGCGACGATGAGGTGTCCGGGCAGGATGCGGACCGGGGCTTCCCCGTGCTCCGGGGCGAAGGTGTACTTTGGCTTCCACGCGAACGCACCGAGCTCGGCCCGGTCCTCGGGCACGCGCACGAACGGGAACCAGAGCGCGCTCTCCGTCGAGCGGTAGAGGCGCGCGAGCTCGGCGATCTCCTCCACCGTCGGCAGGACATCGCAGGCCGTGACGGCGATCGGGCCGTCGGCGTGACGCTCCAGGAAGGCATCCATCGCCGCGCGCACGTTGGTCGCGACGTCCGCGTCGGTATCGACGACGTGAAGCTCCGGGTCCAGGCCCTCGTACACGCGGCGCGGTCCCGCGACGAAGGTCTCGCCGAATGCCCCGCTCGCGCGGAAGCGCGCCGCGAGCTCACAGACGAGCGGACGCCCGGAGACGCGCAGCGCCGCGCCCTTGTAGGCGGATAGCGGGTGCTGCTCCGTGCCGGCGGGCAGCGCTCCCCGAGAGAGGTCGCTGCCTCCGAGGACGAAGAGCGGAGGTGCGTGGGATCGCCCGTCCATCGCGGCCGCACCCAGGATACCTGTTCCCGGGATCGGAGTTAGACTCGGGGAGTGAACCGACGGCCGGCCGACTCGATCGGCACAGGAGGCGACGCATGTGGAAGTGGACTTCTCTGGCGCTCATCCTCACCGGCGGAGTCTCGGGAGCGCAGGTTCCGGGGACGCTGGCACCGCCTCTGATCGTCCCGCACGGCGAACCGCGGCTGTACGCGGTGACGACCGACGGCGGGGGCCTGGTCGGCGTGTTCGGTGGGCCGCCCTGGATCGCGCGGACGGAGTCGAGCACCGCGAGCGGTCGCATCCTGCGCGCGTTCGGCGAGGATCTCTACGCGGTCGATCCCGCTGCGGGCGCCATCTGGAGAGTGCCGCGCCGCGGTGAGGGCGATCCCGAGGCCTTTCACCTGGGCCCGTTCAGCGATCCGCAGGACGTGTTCGTCTTGCGACGGCGCGGGACCGCGCTCGTCACGCGCCGCTTCGAGTCGAAGCTCCTCAGGATCGATCTCGAGTCGGGGACGATCTCGCCGTCGGTCGATCGGGCCCCGCTCGCCACGGGGGGGGAGGACATCGCGCTCGGCACGATGGAGCGCGACGGCTACCGGTTGTTCGTCCAGGTGACCCTGACCGATCCGCTCCCGGTGGACGCGCCGAGCTTCCCCGATCGCGGCGTGCTCGCTGTGATCGACCTCCGGACGCACGCGCTGATCGACGTCGACCCGGGCCTGCCCGGCGTCCAGGGTGTCGAGCTGCAGGGAGCGCCGCCCCATCTCAAGATGCAGATCGTCGATCGCACGCTCTTCGTCAGCGCCTCGAACAGCCGTCTCGACGAGCGTGGGGGGATCGAGATGGTCGACCTCGACACGCTGGCCTCGATCGGCTTCGCCCTGAGCGAGAAGGACGACCTCATCAGCGACATCGGCGGGTTCGTGATGATCACCGCGACGGAGGGCTACTTCGTCTTCCACACGGACATCGTTCCGTCCACGCACCTGAAGCCCTTCTCGATCGCCGACGGCGTCCGGCCCGGGCCGGAGACGTTCTTCCTCCTGGGCGACGTCGTCGACGACATCGTCTACGACCCGAAGACGCATCGCATCTTCATCCCGAGCGGCCTCGCGGGGTTCGGGCTCACGCCCGGGATCTACGTCGTCAACGCGCGCACGGACCGCCTGGTGGAACTCAACCCCATCGACACGGGGATGCAACCCCGGGGCATCGTGCTCGTCGACTAACGACCGGTCGCTAGGAGGCCTTGACGAGAGGCGCCGTGCGAGCCGCGCGGATCCTCTCCTTCGGCGTGCGGCGCAGGTCGCGCGTCAGCCCGAACCGCGCCGACGTCCACAGGAACCACTTGGTCGGATCGAGGTGGTACCAGCGAGCACCGTTCCGGTAGTCCATCGGGAACCGGTGGTGGAAGTTGTGGTAGCCCTCGCCGAGCGTGATGATCGCGGTCCAGAAGCTGTCGCGTGCCGAGCTCAGCTGATTGAACGGGCGCGAGCCCAGCGTGTGCGCCACCGAGTTCACCGAGAACGTCGAGTGCCACTGCAGGACGAGTCGCAGGAAGCCGGCGACGAGCAGCGCACCGATCGGGTCGCCCCACAGGAAGCCCAGGCAGGCCGGCAACACGAAACCGAAGGCCGTCGCGAGCGGCACGTACCAGCGGTGCTGGAACCGGACGAGCGGGTCGGCCTCCAGGTCGTGCACGCCGACCACCGACTCGGATCGGTCGCGCCAGAGGATCCACCCGATGTGCGCCCACCAGAACCCGCGGCTGATGTTGTACGGGTCCTCGTCCTTGTCGGTGCGCGCGTGGTGGATGCGGTGGTCCGCGGACCACTTGAGCGCCGAGTTCTGAACCGAGGCTGCGCCGAACGCGAGATAGAACGCGCGCAGGAGCCAGCTCGCCTTGTGCGTCGGGTGGGAGAAGCAGCGGTGGTAGCCGCCGGTGATGGCCAGTCCGCAGAGTCCAGCCCAGAGAGTTCCCAGGCCGAAGGTCCACCACGAGAACTGGACCGCGGCCATGTACACGATCGCGAACAGGGCGAGCGCGTGGGCGGATCCCAGGAACAGGATGTTGACCCAATCGCGCTCGCGGGCCAGCGCCGGTGCGTTGCTCGTTTTGGTCAGCATTCGGGGACAATAGGGGTGCCGGGGGGATACGGAAAGGCCAATCGTCCTCGAAATAACCCCCTTCCGGGCTGTCAGGCCCGTCAGTGGCATCAGGAGGCGGTCGGACGGGCCCTTAAAAAAGAGACAGGACCGCGGGCCGGTCGACCCACGGTCCTTCGTCTTCTGACGGCCCGCGTCACGAGGGGCGCGGGCGGATCATCGGCAATCGCCTACCAGCGACCGCCTCCACCACCACCACCACCACGGCCACCGCCGCCGCCTCCGCGTTCCGGACGCGGCTGGGCTTCGTTGACCTTGAGGTTGCGGCCGTCGAGGTTCAGGCCGTCCATCTGCTCGATGGCGGCCTGCGCCTCGGCTTCGGTGTTGAGCTCCGCGAAGGCGAAGCCGCGCGGGCGGCCCGTCTCACGGTCCATGACCATGTGGAGGTCCTTGACGCCGCGGCCGTTCTCGGAGAGGACGGCGTGCAGCGCGTCCTGGGTCGTGTCCCAGGAGAGGTTGCCGATATAGAGTCTGGTACCCATCAGTTCTTTGATTCCTTCCCGTCTGTCTGCGTTCTGTCTACCTGTTCCAAACGACGGAAAGGCTGGGAAACGCCGATCATCCGGTTCTTCTCTAGTGATGCCGCCCACCATCGGGCGGCGGAGACTTGAAACGCCACGCACCACGAACGCTCCCAGCGAGCCTCTGAGGTGCGTAGCTCACCGATGGTAACCGAGCCCTTCGGTTGCTGCACAGAGTCGGTCGATCCCGCCACTCGCGCGTACCGACTCGCACAGATCCCCTTCCATATTAACCTACGCGGGCTACCGTTCCGCCGTCGCCGGGCTTCCCAGCGGCAGTCTGATCAGCGGATGACGACCGGAACGCAGTTCGAGAGTCGCGAGGTCATCGCGTCGATGGCCACGGACTGGGTGAAGGCCACCGTGCCGGGCGGGATTCCGGGCGCGAGCGGGACGGAGAGGGACAGACTCGTGGTCCCCACCAGGACCTGACTCCCGAGAAACACGCCGACGTTCGTGCAGAGGACCCCTGTTACGCCGGCGAGTTGAACGCTCTCGAAGGCCAATCCGGCAAAAGGTGCAACGAAGGCTCCGTCCCAGGCATGCGCCGTGATGTCGAGCGTTTGGCCCGCGAACGGAGCTCCGGAGAGTACCGTTGCGACCAGAGGCGGCGTCGGCGTGAGAACCGTTCCTCCCCCGTCTTCGATGATGTCGGCCGGGATTCCCGTGCACGGCGTGGTGCCCGGAACGAGGTCGGTCCTCGAATGACGAACGACCCCCCCTGGTTGCAGGAGGATCGCCGGACCGCCGAGACCGTCCTCGGGGATGTCTGCGCCGTAGCCCCCGTTTCCCCCCTCGATAGAGGAGCTCGGGCCGAGAAGAGTGGCGACGCCGTGGAGGATGATCCCCGGTCCTCCATCTCCGCCTTGCGTGAAGAAACCGGAGGCGTCCTCACCGTCCCCTCCCCGTGCGTTCGAGGACGCGATCGTCACGGCGCTCTGATCGTCGACGAAAACGGCGGCGATTCCGTCCACACCGGCGATGTCACACGAGGACAGCGACGCTCTGGACGACCGCAGGGTCACGCCCCACGCGAAGATGGCACGAAAGCTCGAGCCCTCCACGCGGCAATCGCTCACGTTCGTCAGGTCCAGGCTACCTTCGACGCCTTGAAGCGTGATCACTCCGTGGCTGCTCGAGGCGTACAGCGTTCCGAAGCTCACGTTGGCCAGCGCCACGTGCTGGCCGGGCCCGAGATTGTCGACGCGGTTCAGACCCGGCGGCGTCGAGAAGACAACGTCGAGGGGATTCGAACCCTGCCCGACGACGACGATCGACCTGCCGTCGATCTGAAAGGGCAAGTACTGCCCCGGCTGGACCAGGAGTACGTCGCCGTCCTGAACCAGCGGGGAGGACAGGGCGTCGACCACCTGGGCGAAGTCCGCGCCCGGATCATCATCGTCCACGGTGAAGCTACCGCCGGAAGCGATCGGAGCGATGACGATGGCCACCAGTGCGCCGAAGGTAGGGAGACCTCTCGAGAACATGGGTACCTCCATGGCAAGCCGTTGGGACGGGCACCATGGTACCGCGTAGCTCCTGCAGCGCAGGAGAAGCTCCGCCACTACCCGTGGAGAGGCAACTGGGACGAGGTCAACCGGCGCGGCGGAGGTCCTTCCGCAGCGTCACGTTCGCCTCGAAGATGCCCTTGAGCATCTCCTTCTTCAGCTCGAAGTCCTCCTCGTTCAGCTCGAGACCCTGCACGCCGCGATAGAGCGAGGCGATGCCCGGGTCGATCTCCTTGACCTTGTAGAGCTTCTGGATGAGCTTCTCGGCCGACTCGAGCGACTTGTTCAGCTTCGCGATCCGACGCTCGAGCATCTCGATGCGCTCGTCATGAGCGCGCTCGTCGGCGAGCTGGCTGGCGGCCTTGGCCAGGGCCTTCGTCGATGCGGCGATGACGAGCTCCTCGAGGCGGGCGACGTCCCCGCCCTCGCGCGCGAAGAGGTCCGCGAGCTCGGCCTTCAGGTCGCGTTCGAGCTCCGCAGCGTCCTTGCGGTCGCGCGCTGCCTGGCGCCTGCGTTCGAGCTCGGCCTGGATGGACTCGAGCTCGGCGGCGGCCGAGCGGCTCTGGCGAACGATGCTGTCTCGCGACCCTTCGAGCTGTGCGAGGAACTCCTTCTTCGTCATCCCGCGGACCTTGCGAGACTCCGCTCGCAGGCCCTTCATCAGCTCGCGCTCGACCGCGGCGCGCAGACCGAGCAGGATGCGACCGCTCAGTCGCTCCTGGTACGGGGCCAGGGCTCGCGACGCCGCGCGTCGAATGGCCGGTCCCAGGTTCTCCCGGGAGACGAGGTTCATCCGTCGGCTGAGCGGCAGCTCGCCGGTAGCTCGAAAGCCGTCGTGGGGGTGGCCGAGTTGGCTCGGGGTCGCCTTCATGTCCGCGCCTGATGCAAGGGGTGCCGGGGAGGGAAACGGGTTCCAGATGCCCGGTCCGCACCCCGATGAGGAGGGGCTGGACCGGGACCTTCCAGGCAAAGACTACTCCGAGATCGGAGGTCGGGCGGGCCGGACGCGAAGCCCGGTCACGGCAGGTAAACGAGTTCCACGGCGTTGCTCTCCAACCCGTCGGGAAGCAGCACGAACGAGAGCGTCCGCCCGGAGACGTGGTCCAGGCCCGCGAGAGAAGACGCGGGAGAAGACACGAACGCGACCGTCACCCGTAGGGGTCGGTGCGGGTTCCAGAGACACGGCGAGCGGCGTTGCATTCGGGTTCCCGGCTGACGTGAGGTAGAGTGAAAAGGGGCATCAGGGGAGGGCACGGGGTCTCGTCGGAAAGGACTTCCGGCTCGATCGCGTGACGAGTCGCTCGTCCCCGCCTAGCCCTTCCGGATGCTCATCACCACCACAGTCACCCTCCGGCGTCTCTGGTTCCTGTGGATCGTCGTTCTCGCCGCTGCGTGCGGGAAGAGCGGCGGAGGCGGGGAAACGCCGTCGCTCCTGGGGACCGTGACGGCCCTCTCTTCCGCATGCTCCGCGGGCGGGAGCACGCTGCCCGGGACGACCTGTCTGCGCCTCCGCATCGAAGGCGCGGGGAACGCGTCGATCGAGGTGGATCTGCGGATCACCCCGCCGGATCCCGCCGTCCCGGAGCTCGGCACGGTTGTGCTCGGAACCGGCGGCGGCGGTGAGTCCTTCCTTTCGAGCCCGAGCGGGGGCGACCTCCTGGTCGAGAGCCTGAGCGCGCTCGGATTCCGCGTCGTCGACCGACGGTGGGCGACGGGTTGGTTCAAGACCGGTGTCGACCCGCGCCGGCAGTCGACGCGCTACGCCGCGCTGCTGACTTGGATCCACGACAACGTTCACGAGACCGGCGCGTTTTGCGCCAGCGGAAACTCGGGTGGAGCGTCGGAGATCAGCTACGCGCTGACCACCTGGGGCTGCGGCGACATCCTGGACGTCGTCGTGCTCACGGGCGGACCCCCGATGGCACGCGTCGACTACCTGTGCGACGACCCCGCGACGCCGGAGTGGATGGGGATGTGCGGGGCGCTCGTGCCCCCCGGCGTGATGATCTGCGGGGTTCCTCTGTGCACTCCGTCACCGTCGAACCCGCTGTGTCCGATCCTGCCCGCGAACGCGACACGGGAAGAGCTCGAGGACATGAGCATCCTGCACCGGGAAGCTCAGCTGGACTTCCCGGACACGATCGTGAACTTCGTGCAGGGCGTCAGTGACTGCTCGAGCTCGGTCCCGCTCGGCATTCTTCTCTTCAACTCCGTGACCAGCCAGAAGACCATGCAGTTCGCGGACTCCGGCCACGTGCTGCATCACTCGCCCGCCGGTCGGGCTGCGATCGTTCAGACGCTCATGGACGGGATCACGGGTCCGACGCTGATCGCGTCGCCGGGCATCCGCTACGACCTGAACATGGAGTCGGACGAGCGCGGTGTCGTGCTCCTCTGGGGAGACGTCGTCGAGCCCGAGTCCGGCGCGGTCGTCGGCAAGATCGCCGGCACGATTGGCCGCGAGTAGAGCTCCTAGCCCGCATCCCTCACGGGTTCGCGGCCAGAACACCACGAACGGACGGCTGCGCCGGCCTCTCGGCTCCTGCCCGCACTTTGCGCGCACCGGCGTCCTCGACGACCTGTTCAAGGTCGACTGCGGGGCCGGCACGCGCAAAGCACCAGCAGGAACAGATTCGAGGCGTTCTGGCTCACGACCCCGTGAGGGATGCGGGCTAGGCGCGCTTGCGGACGTGGATCCGGAGCTGGTTGAACGTCAGGTTCGGTGCCTCGACCTCGAACCTGCGCGCCCCTTGCCATTCGAGGCCGACGCCCGCGAGCTCCTCGCGCAGCGGCTGCTCCTCGTAGAAGCGCATGCCGAAGGTGTCCTCGTCGGGCGGGTCGGCCGGTGAGTCGGCGTTCGCCTCGGGCATCTGGAACACGAAGTCGCCGCCCGTCCGGAGGACGCGCGAGACCTCGGCGAAGTACGACGAGACGACTCTCCGGGGCATGTGCTGGAAGCAGATGTGGGAGATGACCAGCCCGAGCGTGGCGTCGCCCAGGGGCTGGAGCGTCCAGCCGTCTCCCTCGACGAAGCGCACGTTGTCGAGCGACGCCAGGCGTTCCGCGGCCTTGCGTACCATCTCTCCGGAGACGTCGATACCGACGAGCGAGCGCACGTGGGGCGCGACGAACCCGTCCATGCGCCCGATGCCGCACCCGATGTCGAGCACGTCCTGCTCGTCGTGGAGCAGCTCCTCGAGCCCGTCGAAGAAGTAACCGACGTCCCGGCGTCCGGACGCGTCGAACTCCTCCTGGCCACCCTCGACCGACGTCGCGATGAACCACGGCGCGTTCGTGCGCGCGCGCCGGTCCCAGTCACCCTTCATGTCCATCGACATGGGGGACGAGTGTACCGGCGCGCGTCCGCTCCGTCCGAACGGAATTGCCCTGACGATCCCGCCTCTAGCCCGCATCCCTCACGGGTTCGCGGCCAGAACACCACGAACGGCCGGCTGCGCCGGCCTCTCGGCTCCTGCCGGCACTTTGCCGCGCACCGGCGTCCTCGACGACCTGTTCAAGGTCGACTGCGGGGCCGGCACGCGCAAAGCACCAGCAGGAACCGACTCGAGGCGTTCTGGCTCACGACCCCGTGAGGGATGCGGGCTAGAGACGCGGCCGACAAGTCGGCCGCTTGTGACTTGGCGCGCATCAGCGCGCGCCAAGGA
>JAJDET010000234.1 GCA_029259655.1 Planctomycetota bacterium | reverse complement strand
TGGACTCACCGCTCGCACCTCCGATCACGTCGAGGATCGTGCCCTGGGCTCCCCTGGAGACCTCGAGGAGCATGTGCCTGCCCACCTGGAGCTCTACCGGCGTGTGAGCCAGGACGCGGTGCTGCCCGATCCCGAGCAGCGCCTTGCCCGCGGAGGGGACGTCGAGCACCACGGCGGCCAGCACGCGCCCCGGGCGCAAGAGGTCTGCGAGGTCGTAGCGCAGGACGTCCGTGGAAGTGGAGCCCTGCGCGCGCAGTTGTGTTCCAAGGATCTCCAGCGCGGTGCCTCCGGAATCGTCATCGGAGGCGGAGGGCTGCGCTGGAGAACAAGACCGGAGATCCTCCGCCGCAACCGAATCCATTTCGGTCTCGCCACTTGCGGTACGAAAAAAGCGCCCCCCACCCGAGGGTGGAAAGCGCTCGTTCCATGGCTCTGGGGGGACTAATCGAAGCTCTGGCGAACCCGGATCGATCGCGGGCTGGCGAGCTCGATGCCGTATTCGACCGTGGTCTGCTGGATGCTGACCGCGGCGATCCCGATCTTGTCGACGTAGAGGGAGCCCGTGCTGACGTACTCGAGGAGCGGGAGCTCCAGCTCGTCGGCACTGAGGACAACGACGCCCGTGCACTGACCGTTCCAGCAAGCGCCGGCGGCACCGCCCGAGAACTCGTTGCCGACCTGGATATCCACGGTGACCTGGTCCAGCCCCATGTTCTTGAGCTCGATGACCACGTCACCATGGAAGCCGAACACCCACTCGTCGGTCGGCTTGTTCAGGTTTCCGTCCATCGGATACACGGTGACGATTCCGTCGCCGCGCGCGTCGAGCACCAGGTCCATGACGGCGTCGAGGGGGCCGTTCAGGCTGATGTAGGGCCGCAGCTCTCCGAGCGGACCCAGGAAGCGCGGGGGCAGGAGGTCCCGCACCGAAGGCGGCGGTTCCGGAGCCTTGACCGTCGGGAGGCTCCCCACTCCTTCGTCCGCTCCGGCCATCAGGTCGGGGCGATGATTGGTCTTGGTCAGGTGGGGACTGCTGGCCTGAGCCTCCGATCGCGGTGCCGAGAACACCAGGAGGTACGTCAGTGCGCCGAGCCAGAGTGCGATCCTCATTGCTGGTCCTCCGCCCCGACCGGAGGATTCCGGAACAGCTCGGGGCAGGTTCGAAGGAGCTCCTCGGAGAAGCTCTCTTGGGAATCGATGACGGCTCGCAGCTTGGGCGAGCTCGCGAAGAAGCCGACCACGTCGTCCGTGCTCTCGGGATGACGATCCAGGAGCGTCCTGAAGGCCCCGATCGCGCGGTCCTTCTGGTGGAGGTGGGCGTAGTACATTCCGATGTTGAAGCGGACGAAGAAGAAGCGCTCGTCCAGGTCGATCAGCCCGCTGGCCGTGACCCAGCGCAGCAGGGCGATGGCCTCTCGATACTCGCCTTCCTTGGCGTGCATCAGGGCCATCTGAACGGCGGCGTGTCCCCGGTTGGCCTCGTCGAGCGCCGTCCGGAACACGCGCTTGAATTCGCGCTGCGCGCGGAGGGGCTTCTCGAGATGGAGCTGGGCGAAGCCCAGGTACAGGCGAGCCTCCTCGTGGGCGGGATCCACCTCGAGGGCCTCGCCCAGGAGCCGGAGTCCCTTCTCCAGGGCGCCGTCGACCTTCGACAGCTTCCCGTTGAGCATTCCCCGTGCAGAGTTCCAGTCGACTCCGCCGACGTCGTCCATGCCGCGCGCGACGACTCCGTCCACGAACCCTCGTCCGTGGGCGCGCGTCGACTCGACGCGCACGGCTTCCTCGAACACGCGCGTGCGCTCCGGGCGGATCTCCAGGAGGACGTAGGCCTTCCCTATCTGATAGAAGATCGTCGCGAGCCGGTGCACGAGCTCGTCGGCGGCCAGCTCTTCGGTGCCTTCTTGCCCCAGGAGCAGCGCGTAGCGCTCGACCAGGGGTTCGGGATCCGCCATGTCCCGGTGCAGCCGAACCTGCAGCCGGGTGTCCTCGAAGAAGCCGCAGCAGGAGTCGCAGGCCTCGAGGTGAGCCATCGCGCGTGCGCTCGCAGCTTCGTCCAGCTCGCCATCCACAAGGCAGGACAGGTCTACCTGGAAGTTGCCGCAGACGTCTGCAACACCGTTCATCCACCAATCGGTCATGGTTCCACCCCCTCGGGTGCTTGAACGAGCTCTCCTCCAAGGACTCGTGTGGAGTCTGCCCGCGGGTCGCGCGCGGGTCGGAGATCGGGCGGGAGCCCTTCGAACACGCGACGCATCGAGCGGTGGATCTTCCGGCGAGCGCGGAAGATCACCATCTTCAGGTTCTCGAGCTTGATGCCGAGCTCGGCGGCCGCGTCCCGATAGGAGAGATCCTCGACCTCGACCAGATGGATCGCCCGGCGCTCGCGGCCGGACAGCATCGAGTAGAACCGCAGGTAGAGCTGGAGGTAGGTCAGATACACGCGGTGGCAGTGAGCGGCGCTCTCGCGCTCGACGACGCCGCTGAAGGGACCCAGCGACCGCACCTCGGGTTGTTCGGTGAGATCCTCGAAGGGCACCTCTGTCCGACCCCCTCGCTTCATCGACCGCAGGCACTTGAGAACCGTGTTGCGGACGATCGTCGCCGTCCAGACGCGGAATGCGTCTTCGCGAGCGCGGTTGAAGCGGTGCGGGTATCGGTAGACGTTGAAAAACACCTCCTGCAGGACGTCGTGGGGCTCGATCCTCGCCTGGAAGCGGCGTAGCCGTGCCTGAACCTGCTGGAGGAGGTGGTGGTGGTTCAGCTCGTAGAGAAGGCCGAAAGCGACGCGACTGGTGTGCGTCCGGAAGACCTCCATCAGGAGCGTGGAGACGGAATCGCGAATCGACTCGGGGCCGCGCGTCTCGTCGTCGAGGATGGCGAGGAACTCGCCGAGGGCCTCTTCCCCGATCTCCGCCTCGAGCTCTGCGACACGCTCTCGGAGGCGGGTGATGCTCAGATCACCGACCACTTCGAGATCGCGAGAGCTCGAGCCCCGCGTCACCGCGGGCTCTCCTCTCCCTGTCGGACAGCAGGGGGGGTGGCAGACATGAGGGGGTGTCGGGGCCTGGGGACTCCGAGGAGGGGTCCCGCACCGTATACAACCTATTATCCGGCCGGTAACCGAAGCCCACCGGGGCAGCGCAGCCCTTCCCTTCCCTCGCGGCTCTAAGTCAGCCTTGAGTCAAGGCTTGGAAGAGGAGCTCGCAGGAGAAAACGGAGCGGACCCGCCGGGGCCATGTCAGGCTCCGGCAGAAGAGCACGGGCCCCTCTGGGGTCTTCACCCCTCAGGGACCGGCGAAGTATCCCGGGGGCAGAACGGGGTTGAGCTCGACGTCCACGAAACGCCACAGGGCAATGACCTTCTCCGAGCCGCGCTGCGTCCACTCGGCCCGGCTGGGGAACTTGATCGCCTCGACCGGGTTCTCGTCGCCGTAGTGGTGATACTCCGAGAAGCGCAGGGTCGAGATCCGGCGGTTCTCCGCCGTCCGCTTGTCGTGGACGTCGATGCGACCGACGAGACCGTCGTCGGCGTCGTAGAACAGCCGGTAGGTCTCCTCGAGCATGCGCGAGTCGTGGAACTCGAAGTGCGCGACGACCCACTCCTTGCCGTCCCGCTCCTTCAACCCCTCGAAGTTCCCCTTCAGGTCCGGGGATTCGGGGCGGTAGATGAGGTCGAGGAGCATGAACAGGAGCTTGGCCTCCTGCTGCGCCTCCGTGATCATCTCGGGGATCCGACGCTCCTCGCCGTCGATCCAGACACGCGCCACGTTCTGCAGGTCGTTGACGATCTTGATGCGGGTCTGACCTTCGATCTCTTCGTCGAACCGGACGAACCGCTCGCCTTCCGTCGAGAGCTGGAGCGTGACGAGCAGGGGCTCGAGCTCGCGGGCGGGACCCGTCTCGCCGACCTCGTGCGGGATCCACCGGAAGGACACCGTCTTCAGAGCGTCGAGCTTCGCGCGCCCTCCGTGCCTCGCGCCGTAGTAGGTGTAGAGCCGCTCCATGTCCGTCCGGACGCGCAGGGTCCCGGTGGGGATCTCGTCGGACGCGTTCTCGCCTCCTCGCGTGCCTTCCTGGTCCTGGGCGGGGGCGAACATGAGCGCGATGAGCGCGGCAGTGATGAGCTTCATGGAACGTATGGGATGGGGCCCTGGAGTGATCCTCGGGAGGGTACGAGGGGCTGGTGAGCGGGTTGGTTCCCTCGGGTTTTCGGTCGTGGCGACGACTTCCCGAACCCCAAGAGGATACCGAGTGGGAACCGCACGAGACGACCGGCGATCGAGCGGTCGTTCTCTCGGGCACAATAGCGGGCATGGACCGGACCGAGATCGCGCGCCAGGCTGCCCTGGAGGAGGGTTTCGACCTCGTGGGGACCGCTCCGCTGCGGCCCCCGCGCGCCGCGGATCGCTTCGAATCCTGGCTCGCTCAGGGCTTCCAGGCCGGAATGGGGTGGCTGGAGAGACAGCGTGAGAGGATCCTCGACCCACGCCGGATCCTGCCGGAGGGCAAGAGCCTCCTGGTCCTCGGGTGGGGGCATCGGAGGTCGCCGGTAGAGCTCGAGGGCGGCGGCCGGGTCGCCCGCTACGCCGCGGGCCGCGACTACCACAACGCGGTCGGCCGGAAGCTCAGGAAGCTCGTCCGACGTCTGCGAGGGCTGGGCCTCGTGGAGCACGCGAGGACGATCGTGGACGCGGGCCCCCTGCTCGAGCGCTCTCACGCGGCCGAGGCGGGCCTCGGGTTCGAGTCGAAGGCCGCCAACCTGCTGCATCCGGTCTACGGCCCCTGGTTCTTTCTCTCGGAGGTGCTGGTCGACGCGGACCTGGGCCCGAGCGACGCGGCGAGCCCTCCAGTGGGGAGCTGCGGCACCTGCACGGCCTGTCTCGTCGCGTGCCCGACGGGTGCCATCCGCGAGCCGGGCCTCGTCGATGCGGGGCTCTGCATCAGCTACCAGACGATCGAGAACCGCGGCTCGATTCCCCACGAGCTGCGGAGCTCACTCGGAGGCTGGGCCTTCGGGTGCGATGTCTGCTCGGAGGTCTGCCCCTGGGGGGAAACGGGAGAGGAGGGCGCGGAGCGGCTGGGGACCCACGCCCGGGTGGCGGAGGGCACGCTCGTGGACTGGCTGCGGACGCCCGAGGAGTCCTTCGCCGGCGAGTTCCAGGGGTCGCCCCTGCAACGCCCCCGCCGTGCCGGGCTGGCGCGCAACGCCGCCCTCGCCCTGGCCCACGCCCCGAGCGATCGGGGCCTCGCGGCCCTGCGCTCGGCTCTGGAGGACGACCCTTCCCCCATGGTGCGCGAGGCGGCCGGCTGGGCCCTGGCCTCCGCTCACTCGGAGGACCGGGGTGTCCGCGAGTCGATCGGGCGGGCCCGGATGCGCGCGCCGGACGGGGAAGAGCGCAGCGGGCTCTCGCGGACGCTCGAGGAGAGCCTCTGAGCGTCGAGACGACGCGACACTCGCGGTTTCCTGTCCAGCGATCTCGACACACCGCCTCAACTCCTTTTGGGCGAGAGGCTTGGGGCTGCCGAGCTGCCCCGAGCACCCGGTCCGACGCGCCGCTCTGTCGAGATTCGTCGACATCGCCGGCCCGCTGGCCCGGAGCCCGCGGCGCGCCCGGATCGACACAACTCCCCGCGGGACAGGGGGTTCCGCCGGGCACGCCACCCCGTCGTGCGGTTGGCCGCCACGTTGCGGCTTGGGGGGAGCACCCAAGGCACCCGCGAGACCACCAGCATGGAACTAGGCGACTTCTACGACGACCGCAAATTCTGCCCGACCTGTGAGGGCTACGTCCCTTACCTGATCAGCATGGAGCACTCGTACTGCGTGGCTTGCGGCGACATCGTCCGCTTGTTCTCGGACGAAGATTGGACCCACTTCAACGAGTCGCTGAAGCAGCGGCGTCCGAAGGGTGGACGGCCGCGCAAGGACAAGGAATCCGCCTAGCCCGTTGAAGAAGTGCTTCGGATGCCACCATTCTGGCGCCGGGTGACTTGTTCAACTGGCTCCTAGGGGGCGGCGGTCTCACTCCCCCGCGCTGAGACGCAGGTAGCGCTCACCCGCCCGCACCTGGTTCTCCGCGTCGCCCATCCGGGCGAAGTACTCCTCGAGGCGTTTCCAGGCCTCGGGCGATTGGGCGCAGGCGGTCGCGAGCTCGCGCGCCGCGAACGCAGCGCCCTGGCGATCTCCCAGCTCGAAGAGCACGTCGAGCACGTGGATGCGCAGCTCGACCTCGCTCACCTCTTCGGGGCGGATGCGAACCGCGCGGAAGAGAGCGTCCCGCGTCGCATCGATGTCGCCGATCTCGCGCTGCACGCCGACGAGTTGCATCGCGAGCGCGAAGCTCGCGGGTCGGTGGAGGAGCTGCCCCTCGATCGAGCGGGCCATCTGCACGAGGCGGTCGAGCTCTCGCCACTCGGCCTGCGCCTCGTCGGCGTCCTCCTCCCGGCCCAGGTCCCGGAGGACCTGGGAGAGCAGGAACCACACCCGGGGGAGATAGCGGTCGACGTCGCGCGCGCGCTCCGCATGGACGAGCGCTTCCTCCGAGCGGCCCTCCTCGAAGTGGATCTGGGCGGTCCAGAGGAGGGCTTCGGCATGCAAGGGGTCCAGCGCCAGCACGCGCCCCAGTCCCGCGAGCGCGCCCCCCGGGTCGCCCAGCCGGTACAGGGTCAGGGCTTCACCTCGGATCGCCTCCACACTCTCGGGGGCGTCCGCCAGCACGAGTCGGTAGTGGTCCAGCGCCTCGGGATAGCGCCCCAGGCTGTAGTAGCAGTGGGCCAGGCTCTGAGTGCGGAAGGCCTGGTCGGGGGCGACGACCAGGAACCGCTCCAGGCACACGGCGGCGTCGCTGTAGCGCCGCAACCGAAAGTAGGTCGAACCGAGCTCCAGGAGCGACAGCGGGAAGTCCGGCGCCTCCCGGAGAATCTCGAAGTGGAGCTCGATGGAACGGCTGAAGTCGGCGCGGATGTAAGCCTGGCTGGCCTCGAAGACCCGGGGGGAGAGCTCCTTCGGGAGCTCGTCGGTGACCACCTCGCGCCCCTCGAAGATCCCGGACCAACGGCCCTCCTCCGCGCGCGGGAGTGTGGCCGGATCGAGAGGACCCTCGTTCGCCGGATCCTGCAGGACGAGCAGTGCCGCCAGGAGCAAGACGGACATCACTCGTCCTCCTCCGCGGCGGGTTCCTCGGCCGGGCGCACGACCTCGATCGCCCGATCGACCTCTTGCACCGTGTGACGGGTGACGTGTCCACCCGGCCAGCGCACACGCAGCTCGAGCGGACCGTCGTGCTCCCCCAGACCGAGGTGGACCGCAGGCGGGACCGAGGTCTGGAAACCGCCTGCCGTGCGCACCTCGCCGACGAGGAGCCCGTCTGCGACGACGGCGGTGATCGTCGCGCCGAGTGCGGAGGAGTTGCCCCCCTCCTGGGTGAGCGTCACCGAGAGCCAGTGCCCCGGGCCTCCGCGGTTCTCGAGGACCCGAATCTCGCCGTCGAGCTCGACCGCAACGATGTCGGGATCTCCGTCCGCGTCCAGGTCCGCGGCGACGCCCGCTCGGGAGACCCGCGGCGGTCCGTCGGAGAGGCTCTCCTGGGCGAACCGGCCTCCGGTGTTTCGGTAGAGGTGATCGGGCTGGGCGTAGCTCGTGTCCGTCCCCGCGCGATCGGCCTCGGGATAGACGTGACCGTTCAGGACGAACAGGTCCCGGTCGCCGTCGAGGTCGAAGTCCTCGAGCGCGGTCCCCCACCCGAGGTAGAGCATGCTCGGGCCCCCCAGCGCGAGGCGGTCGGTGTTGTTCCGGTAGCGCACGCCGCGGTCGCTCGGGCGAGAAGCGTAGAACCGGTTCGGCTCCCCGGAGAAATTGGTGACGAACAGGTCGGGGTACTCATCCCCGTCGAGGTCGCCGCAGGCGATCCCCATTCCGGCCTCCTCGCGCCCGCCGGGAGCGTGCGAGACCGACAGCGCGAGCCCCTGCTCCTCGAAGGTGCCGTCCCCTCCGTTGACCCACAGGTGGTTGGGTGTCGAGTCGTTCGAGACGTACACGTCCGTGTCTCCGTCCAGGTCGTAGTCCAGCGTGATCGCTCCCAGGCCGTACCCCGCGTCGCGCGCCTGGAAGCCGGCCGGACGCGTCGTCTCGGTGAACCCGCCCCGCCCGTCACCGCGATACAGCTGATCGTGGACCGGTGAGAGACCCTCGGGACCGCACATCACGGGGTGTCCCTTCCAGCGGCACGCACCGTCCGCCTTGCCCTGGACCTCGTCGGGGTAGAACGCGAGGTAGTTGACGACGACGAGATCGAGCTGACCGTCGAGGTCGTAGTCGAGGAAGGCCGCGCTCGTCCCCCAGCGCTTGCCGCGGAAGGGCTCCTCGACCTCTCGCAAGCCCTCTCCCCCGTCGTTGAGGAAGAGTCGATCGGGCCCCCACTGCGTCACGACCAGATCGGGGTCGCCGTCCCCGTCGACGTCTCCGCTCGCTCCGCCCGTCCCCCAGCGTCCGCCGGACATCCCCCACTCGCCCCCTGCGAGATCGAACCTGCCGTCACCGCGATTCAGGAGGAGCCGAGGAGGCTCGCCCGGCTCGCCCGCGACGGCCCGCTCGAGCGTCGAGCCGTCGACGACCACCAGGTCCGGATCCCCGTCCGTATCGAAGTCGGCGAGGACCAGCCCGCCCCCGTTCACCTCGACGATGAAGTCCTTCCGGGGGGAACCACAGGTCGTGGTCAGACTCAGGGGCTCTCCGCCCTGGAAGAAGGCGTCCCCGCGCTCACTGAACTGGGGCACGGCCTCTCCGCCGGGGAGGAGGAACAGCGCGAGCGCTTGGACGTGTGACAGTGCGATCGTCATGGCAGACCCGAGAGGGTAACCGGCTCGAACGAAGGGGCAGCCCGGGTGGAGGTGACAAGAGGATGGCTTTTCGCCGGATCGGACGTCGCGGATACGCTTGGAGCCTCGAAACGGCGCCGGGAAACTGGCAGACAGGTACCTGCTTCCCACCCCGACTCTACGAGACGCTCCACCATGACCCCCGAGAACTCCCCCGCCGCCGGAAACGTCCTGGAGACGGTCCAGGCTCGCTACGCGAAGGGCGCCGAGGCCCGTGTCCCCGAGCTCTGCTGTCCGGTCGACTACGACGCCGACCTCCTGTCCGTGCTCCCCGAGGAGATCGTGGAGCGGGACTACGGTTGCGGCGATCCGAGCAAGTTCGTCCGCGAGGGCGATGTAGTCCTCGACCTGGGCTCGGGTGCGGGGAAGATCTGCTTCATGGCCAGCCAGGTGGCGGGCGCCGGCGGCCGGGTGATCGGCGTGGATGCAACCGCCGAGATGCTCGGCCTCGCACGCAGCCATCGCGCCGCCATCGGCGAGCGCATCGGGTGGCAGAACGTCGAGTTCCGTCACGGTCACATCCAGGACCTGGGGCTCGACCTCGACCTCCTCGGCGAGTGGCTCGCCGCCCACCCGGTGGACGGAGTGGAGGGTCTCGCACAGCTCGAGGCCGAGAAGAACCGCCTGCGGCGCGAGACTCCGCTCGTGGCCGACGAATCGGTCGACCTGGTCCTCTCGAACTGCGTCCTGAACCTGGTCGACAATCGGGACAAGCGGCAACTCTTCGCCGAGATCCACCGCGTCCTGCGCCGCGGCGGACGCTGCGCGATCTCCGACATCGTGTGCGACGAAGATGTCCCCGAACACATGCAGCGGGACTCCGAGCTCTGGTCCGGGTGCATCTCGGGCGCGATGCGGGAAGACCGCTTCGTGCAGGCCTTCGCCGAGGCCGGCCTCTACGGAGCCGAGATTGCGACCTACCAGGAGGAACCGTGGGCGGTGGTCGAGGGCATCGAGTTCCGTTCGATGACCGTCGTCGCCCACAAGGGCAAGGAAGGCGAGTGTCTCGAGCACAACGAGGCCGTCGTGTACCGCGGTCCGTGGAAGCAGGTGGTCGACGACGACGGGCACGCGTTCCGCCGCGGCGAGCGCACGGCCGTGTGCCGCAAGACCTTCGAGATCATGACGCGCGAGCCCTATGCGGGGACGATGCAGGGCATCCGCCCCCTGATCGAGATCGACCCGCGTGATGCGGGAACCTTCGAGAGCCGGGGCCCCCGTGTGCGTGAGCCGCACGAGACCAAGGCCGGCGTTGCCCGGCCGGACGTCGCCCCCGGAGCGGATGGCTGCGAGCCGAGCGGCTCCTGCTGCTAGTCCTCGGTGACCGCGAGATCCGAGCTCCGTCGGCGCCTCTCCGGAGGGCGGTTGATGCTCGTCTTCACCCCCGATCTCACGGTGTCCCGCGCCCCTCTGGAGGCACTCAGCGCGTGCCTCGCGGAGATCGACGTCGTCCAGGTGCGCCTGAAGCCCGAGGGCCGCACGAGCGGACCTGCGCCGGCGCGCGAGACGTTCGACTGGACGCGGCGAGTGCTCGAGCTCTGCCGAAGACTGGGACCGGATGCACCGCTCGTAGTCGTCAACGACAGGGTCGACGTCGCGGCCGCGCTCGAAGCCGAGGGGTGTGCCGGTGCGCACGTGGGGACGGAGGACACGCCGCCGCGCGAGGCGCGCTCCGTGCTCGGCGAAGCGGCGCTCCTCGGACTCTCGACCCACGGCGCCCGGGACGTCGCGGACGCGGCGGACGAGCCGATCGACTACATCGGGTTCGGACCGATCCATCCGACGGAGACCCGTGGCTACGCGAGAGGCATCGGCGCCGAAGCCGCCTGGATCGCGGCGACGGCCTCCACCGTACCGGTCTACCCGATCGGCGGGATCGACGCGGAGAACGCCTGCGAGCTCGCGCCCGTCGGGCGCGCTGCTGTCGGCTCGGCGATCCTCACTGCCGCCGATCCGGCCGCGGTGGCGCGCTCGATCCGGGCCTCGCTCGCGGAGGGCCGCTAGTTGCTGGAGGCGCGGCCGAGAAGGCCGAGCCCGGCGCGGAGTCGCGCCGTAGCCGCCCGCGTCTCTAGTGAAGCAAGAGCATCGCGTCTCCGTAGCTGAAGAATCGGTAGCGCCTCTCGATCGCTTCGCGGTACAGCTCCTGGACTCGATCGAGTCCGGCGAACGCCGCGACGAGCATGAGGAGCGTGCTCTTCGGCAGGTGGAAGTTGGTCAGGAGACCGTCGACCGCGCGCAGAGGTCGTCCGGGGTACAGGAAGAGCGACGTCTCTCCCGACCCGGGACGCATGCTCCCTTCTCGAGACGCTTCGGCGGCACTCTCGAGCACGCGCACGGAGGTCGTCCCGACGGCGATCACACGTCCCCCGACCTCGCGCGTGCGCAGAACGGCTGAAGCGGTCTCCTCGGGGAGCTCGTAGCGTTCGGCGTGCATCCGGTGAGTGCGGACATCGTCGACCTTCACGGGCTGAAAGGTCCCCTCGCCGACGTGGAGCGTCACGAACGCGATCTCGACCCCGGCCGTGCGAATGCGACCGAAGAGCTCGCGCGTGAAGTGCAGTCCCGCGGTCGGCGCCGCCACGGCTCCGGGAGCTCGCGCGAAGACGGTCTGATAGCGCTCGCGATCGTGTGCGGTCTGCGCATCGGAGCCCGGATGCTTGCGGTCGACCCCCCGCGCGCGATCGATGTAGGGCGGCAGCGGCATGCGGCCCCGGCGCTCGAGCCAGGCCTCCTCGGAAGCCCCGCCGGGGATCTCGAGACGCAGGATCCACGCGGGATCCGGAGCGCCTCCCTCCTCCGGGCGCTCCAGGGGAACGGCATGGGCGCCGTCCTCCAGCTCGATCCGCTCGCCCGGCTTCAGCTTGCGCGCCGGATTCGCACGTGCGCGCCAGACCTCCCCCAGTCGCTCGACGAGCAGGAGCTCTACAGCCCCGCCGCTCTGCCTCGTGCCGAACAACCGCGCCGGTCGAACGCGGGTGTCGTTGAGAACGACGAGGTCGCCCGGCGCGAGCAGATCCGGGAGGTCCCGGACGCGCGCGTGTCGGGTCTCGTTCGCCCCGACCTCGTGAACGAGGAGCCGGGCCAGGTCCCGCTCTCCCGCGGGCATCGCGGCGACCAGCTCCGGTGGGAGCTCGTAGTCGAAATCGTCGAGCTTCATGTCTCGCGAGCGAGCTCGATGGCACGCAGAGCGAAGAAGGGTACGGCGAGCGCGGGCCAGAGCCACGCCGGCTCGCGCCAGACCTCCTCGGCGTGCCAGGCCGCGAGGGGCGCGTAGAGGAGCGGAGCCAGAACGAGGAGCACGAGCCACGAGCGCGACGGACGCAGGGCGACGAACGGGACCGCCCACGCGAGGTACCAGGGATGCAGGGTGGGGCTCAAGACGAGGAGCGCCCCGACCGCCACTCCCGCGCTGCGGACGAGGTCGCGCGGACGACGCCACTCGCGGACGACCACCGCGAGCCACACGAGCCCGACGGCGACGCGTGCGACCCGGCGAGCGTCGAGGGGCCCGCCGTCGCGCTCGAGGAACGCCGCGAAGGGGAGCTCGACCCAGCGATAGACGAGGCTGCCGGCTTCCCAGCGCAGGGCGTACTCGGAGAGCCCGCGAAAGAGCTCCGGACCCGTGACGAGGGCGAAGGGCGCCCAGCCCAGGACGAAGACGACCGCGAACAGGACGGCGCCGCGAACGAGGCGGCGGCGTGCCAGGAACGGCAGCACGAGGAGCGGGAGGAGCTTGATCAGAGCGCCCAGCGCGAGGGTGACGATCGCCGAGGCGGAGTGCCGCTCACCGGTCCCGGCCAGGACGATCGCGACGAGCAGCCCGAGAATTCCGAGGCTGTCGAAGTGCCCGCTGCCGGCGAACTCGATCGCGCACAGCGGACTCCAACCCCAGACGAGGGCCGCTCCATCCGGAAGCCCACGACGCCGGAGGAGCAGGACGAGCGGGACCAGGCAGGCGAGATCGGCGAGGGAGTAGAGGAGCCGCATACCGAGCAGGGAACGTCCGAGCGCGCCGGGTCCTCCCGCGAGGACCGTGACGGCCGCGTGGGCCGCCTGCGCCCCGGGCGGGTAGGCGGCGGGGACGTCGGCGTGGTTGATCCCTGCGTACACATCCGGCCACAGCGCGCGCTCGGCGGCCCGCTCCGGGGCGGACGGAGCGATGCCGTAGGGGCTCTCTCCGCGAGCGACCAGCCCCCCCTCCCAGACGTAGCGGTAGAGATCGTCCGTCAGGCCCGGGTCCCCGACCAGGACGAGGAGACGGAGGACGAGCGCCCCCACGACGACGGCGCGGAGCCCGATCCGCCGGGACCGGTGGGCGGCCCAGGCCCAGGCGGCGCCCCCCAGGATCCAGGCTGCGATCAGGAATCCCGGGTGCTCGGGGAGCGGCCCCCCGAGCGAGACGACCGCCACAGAGGCCGCGATCGCCGCGAAAGCGCCGGATTCCACTACCCAACTGTCCCGATCTCGGGACGGATCTGAGGGGGGGGTGAATTGCGGGTTCACGGTAGGAGCCCAACAGCCGTTACAGAGGGGCGGAGCCACGTCGGCTCCCCGATCCCTGATCGCGCCCGGGGGGGCCACGTTCGGGGGTCGAGATCTCCGCGTAGGGAGATTGAACGGGGGAGCGTCAGTCCGGCTTCGGACTGGCGCTCCCTTGCTCTTTCCGGGTCGATCCTTCGCGCGGAGTTTCGACGACGGACGAGAGCTCTCCCGGGTCGAGATCGAGATCGCGCAGCCTGGCCGACAGGGTATCGGGATCCCAGCCGAGGTAGAGCGCGGCTCGGGTCTTGTTCACGTTCCCGCTCTGCTTGAGCGTGGTGCGCAGCGCGTCGACGACATCCGCGCGCTCGGGATGCCGCGAGGGGAGCCGGCGCACGAGCTCGGCCCTGAAGCGGCCCGCGAGGGACTGGAGCTCGGCGGTCCCCACGCGCCGCTCCGGATGCAGGAGGACGAGCTTGTAGACGAGACTCTCCAGCTCGCGGACGTTGCCCGGCCAGGGTTGGCGCCAGAGCACGGCGACGGCCTCGTCGTCCCACTCGGGCGGCGAGACTCCGCGTGCCGCGGCGAAGCGCTCCCCCATCGAGAATGCCAGACCCGGTATCTCCGCACGCCGCTCGGTCAGAGCGGGCACGAACAGCTCGATCCGCTCCAGGCGATGCGCCAGCGGGGCGAGGAGCGAACCGCGGGCCAGGGCCTCGGCCAGGCCCGTCTGCAGCGTGAACACGAGCCGCAGCCCCGAGCGGCCCCCCTGCTCGAGCGCTGCGTGGAGCCGCGCCTGGAGTCGCCGGGGGAGCTCGTCGAGATCCTTGACGATCAGCGTCTCCGACACCGCTGCGCGCCTCTCGAGTCGCGTCTCGATCGTCTCGGTGAGCGCATCCTCGGGCTCCACTGCGCATCGCGCAACGTGCACGGGGTCGCCTCGCAGCTCGCTCTCGAAGCAGAGCCAGCGCGCGAGGGTCTCCTTGCCGGCTCCACGGGGACCGGAGATGACGACGGGCTCGACGCTCCGTCCGGCGAGCGTCACGTCGAGCGCCCGCCGACCGAACCCCTCGTGATTCACGTCGAAGTGGAGGTCGTGGCCGAACCGGTCCACGTGCCAGGCGCGAAAGCGGGCGATGCGAAGGAGCTCCGCCCGCGACTGGACGATGGTCCGATAGCGCGCCGCGTCGCGATCGCGGAAGTCCCGCCGGCGCTCGCTCTCCACGGCGAGGAACCCCACGGTCTCCGCGAGGTCGACCAGGGGCAGGCAGAGCCCCGAGCCCGCGCGCGCCGAGACCGACAGGGCGGTGTCCGAGGCATCGAACACGACAGGGCCACGGCTCAGGGCGGCCCGCCCGAGGACGCGCGCCCCGCCGCGGTACTCCTCCCAGTCGTCGAGCGTCCCCCCGCCCGTCGCCACGATGACGCGCTCGCTGCCCTCGGAGACCAGTCCCCACCAGCGTCGCTTCGCGACCTTCATGCCGAGCGCTTCGACCAGCTCCGCGAAGAAACGGGCGCGCGGATCCGAATCGGACGCGACTCCATCGCGCAGCGCGACGGCGCCGAAACCCGTCTCGCCCTCTCCGCGAGATCCGCGAGCCTTCCGCCTCCACGACCCGGCGAGAGCCGCGAGCCGCGCAGATGTCGGCACGAGGTGGTGCTCGAACTCGAGGTGGACCCAGGCCGAGACCTCCCGTCGACCGCCACCCCCTTCCTCGAGGAGCGGCAGGAGCACGCGAGCGCGCGTCTCCTCCCCGCCCAGGGCGTCGCGCAGGGGAGCCTCACCGGGGAGCCGGTGCTCGATCTGCGTGCGCGCTCCCTTGAGCAGCTCGTGCTCGGGTCGAGTCGGTGTCGAGCACGCTCCGTCGCGCCCGTCGAGCCACGCGTCGAGGCGCGTGCCCCAGCCCGGGGACACCTCGACGTGCAGCGCGGAAGGCAGGTCCCCGGACTCCGTCCGGAAGACAGCGAGGAACGCCGCCCCGACGTCGGCACGCGTCATCAGGGCGGTACTCGCGCTCCGTGTCCCGCCCGATTCGTCCTGCGGCCGGTCGGGCGGCGGCAGGAGCTCGCGCCACGACGGGATGCGACGTGCGAGCTCGCTCAGCGCACGTGCGGGGTGAGGATTCGCGCGGCGACGCGGCGAGCGCGCCGCGGCGAGAGCCCGGGCCTCTGCAGCGTCACCCAGCAAGAGGCTCGTCGTCATCCGGAGCTCGAGCAGCCGCTCGTCGGCGAGCACCAGCTCCGCGTTCTCCGCCAGGAGGGCGGCCGCGGCGCGCACCCTCCCGCGCTCGAGGTGGAGCGCGGCGGACGCGCGGACCAGGAGGGCGAGCTCGGTCGGCGTGAACGTGTCCTGCGCGGGACCGCGAAGGGCGGCGAGGGCGCGGTCGGCCTCTTCGACGTCCTTCGGTGCCCCCTCGCTCTCGGCGAGCGTGAGCCAGACGCGCCAGGTCTGGACCTCCAGCGACCGGCTCTCCCCTGCGTACGACTCGAGTGCGTCGAACAATCGCCGCGCGACGTCGAGCGCCGGTTCCCCGGGGGCGGGCAGCGCGGGCAGGGCACCTCCGCAGTCGCGGAGCTCCAGGAGCCGGATCCAGCTCTCGTGAGAGGAGCGCTCCGCATCGACCAGGAGACCGCGGACGAAGTCGCCGCGCCCCCCAGCCTCGAGGTGCGTCGAAACGTGCGCGGCGAGGAGCTCGAAGAGGAGCTCGGAGAGCGTCGTTCGTTCGTGGTCGCGCAGGACCTCGGCGGCGCTCGCGCGATCCACGCCGACGGAATCGGCCCGTTCCGCGCGCGCGTCGTCGAAGACGAGCCGCATGAAGGACGTCCAGCGTCGCGCGGTCGCCAGCCGTGCCTCCGGGACGTCCGGCAAGAGGAGCTCGAGCACGTCGTTCACAGGCTCGCCTCCTCGCGATGGTCCGCGGGATCTCCGTCCCGCATGGCGCGGCACAGGCGCCCGATCGGCCGGTCGCTCCTCGCCCAGTCGTCGAACGCGGCCGGCAGACGCGGTCCGCACGGGGCGAAGGGGAGCGGTTCGCGGCGCAGCTCGAGGAGCCGGCGTACCTCGCGGCACAGCGGTTCGATCGCGCGCGGAGCGAGGCGTGCGCGGTCGATCGCCGCGGCGGCGATCCGCGCGGAGCGTGCGCATCCGACCAGCAGGGCCTGGACGAGGGACGCGCAGCGAGGCCCCCGCCCGCAGTTCGGTTCGCGCAGTGCGAGCAGCAAGGACTCGAGCGCGAGCTCGTCCGCTCCGCTCCGCTCGCAGGCTCCGGCGAAGGCCGCCAGCACGCGCCAGCGGTTCCGCCGCGAGACACCTCGACGACGCGCCTCCGCCAGCGTGGCGAGCGCCGCGTGCGGGCGACCTCCCGCGAGCTCGGCCCGCCCGAGCAGCAGCCTCCCCTCCTCGCAGTCCTCGAGGAGCAGCGACGCCGTCGCAAGTCGCGCGGCACCGGGCCAGTCCATTGGATCCTCTTCGACGCAGACGCGGAGGTCCCGGTCGAGGGGGTCTCGGCGCCCCTCGAGCACGGCCACCGCCCGGACCACCTCGACGTCGAGACGCCACGCCTCGAGCGGAACCGGAGGGAGTCCCCCGTAGAGCCGCTGCGCGAAGCCCTCACGGCCGAGCCGGATCGCCGCCGCTTCGCGCA